>JAZLII010000199.1:0-18165 GCA_045617275.1 Bacteroidaceae bacterium | reverse complement strand
GGGGGGGGGGGGGGGGGCGGAGGTGAGATAGGCATGGTGCCAGAGGTCGCGCATCTGGTAGGGCTGGCCGGGCTTGAGGGCACTGAGCAGGGAGAGGGGCACGGAGATGGGGCGGGACTGACTGCTGAGATTGGTGATGGAGAGGGCGATGCTGCCATCGGCAAGGTCCTTCTGCATGACGAGGCAGTCGGGGGTGTCGATGATGGGTTCGCCGGCCTGTCCGAGGGGGTCCTGGTCGATGGCGATGAGTTCGCGGTTGAGGATGATGTCGAGGTCCTCGCGGTAGTGGTGGTTGGTGACTGGCTTGCCCGTGCGGCTGTTGGGCAGTCCGTCGAGGTTGGTGATGTTGCAGGAGAGGGTGAGGGGTGAAGCAAACATGCACCAGAGGGCAAAGTTGGTGCGGGCCTCCTCCTGGGTGAGTCCTGCCGGGTAGCCGGCTCCGCCACCGTCGTTGGAACTGTAGCCCGTGCCGTGGAGGCCTACCATGAGCATGTCGGCATCGTTCCATCGATTGACACCCTGATAGGCCCATATCTCCTTCATCACCGAGAGCACCTGCAGGACGCCTCCCCGATAGGTGGTGTCGCTCCAGTAGTCGCGTGTGTCGGCCGTGGCTCGCCAGCAGGTGGCACCGGTGCGTGCTGCCCACTCCCAGGGCTTGCGATCGCCCCACTCACACATGTAGTAGACGAAGGGGCTGGGTGCGGCTGCCTGCAGGGTAGGCTTTCCTTCTGCGGCTGCTTTCTCTACTGCGGCGGCCTTCTTCTCCCTTTCTGCCTGGCTCAGGGCATCGCCCATGGCCTTGTAGGCCTTCTCCGCAGAGGGGGCGTCGGTGCCTCCGGTGGCATTGCAGAAGTCGTACTTGAGGAGGTCGAATCCCCAGGAGAGGAAGTCGCTTGCATCCACCTGCTCATAGCCGTAGCTGCCGGGCTGTGCGCCGGAGCAGGTGCGACTGCCGGCATCGGAGTAGATGCCTATCTTGAGACCCTGGTCGTGGACGTAGTCGATGACGCCGGCAGGGTCGCGGAACTTGTCGCCCCAGACGAGATGACCGTCCTGACGGTCGTGGGCTGCCCACTTGTCGTCGATGCACATGTAGCTGTAGCCGGCATCCTTGAGGCCGAAGGTGTGGAAGGCGTCGGCCAACGCCTTGATGTTGTCGTCGCTGATGTGCCCCTCGAAGGAGTTCCAGGTGAGCAGTCCCATGAAGGGCGTGGGCTGCGGGAGGTCGGGACTCACGGTGAGCACCATCTCCTGGCTCGTGCCGTCGTCGAGACGCACGGTATAGGTGTACTGCCCGGCTTTGGGTGCCGTGCCATAGATGTAGCGGTAGGCAGGGCGGTCGCTGTGGAGCGTCAGACCCTCAGGGAGATGGTCGACGGCTGTGACGTGGAGGCCGTCGCGAGTGAGGAGCTTCTGCATGAAGGGGCGCTCGGGAAGGGAGAATACACGGTCGGCACAGCGAAGCTGGGCGGTGTCGGCAAGGACTGAGGCGATGAGGGCGAGGAGCATGGGCGGGGTGCGATGAGCGATGAGCGTTGAGCGTTGAGCGATGAGCGATGAGCGGAGGGGGTGGGGATCAGGAGTCGGTGCGGAGGGGATCAGGAGTCGGAGGCGGGTGACTCGGGGCGTGTGAGGTAGAGGTCGGCGAAGGAGTAGAGGTAGTCCTGGAGGCTTTTGGTCTCCACCTGGATGCAGTCGGCCAGACCGAGGACGAAGCGGCCTACACCCTTGTAGCTCGCCACTTGGTCCTCATAGAGCCATTCGCCCTCGGCGGTCTGGGTGATGTGGCTCTCCGTCTTGGGGTACTCCTCTATGAGGAGGTTGTAGGCCATCTGGTTGAGGCGTAGGGAGACGGGAAGCGTCTTGCCATTGAAGCTGATCATGCGGAAGGCATCGGTAAAGCCGGCCTCGTGGCAGACGCGGCTCTTCCAGTTCTCCTTGAGCACCACCACCTCTTCGATGCGGCTGAGATTGAAGACCTTGTTCTTACCCGTCTCTATCTCCCAGCACCATACCTGCTTGTCGCCATCGGCCATCTGGAAGGGCTCGACGAGTCGGTCGGAGAGGGTGCGGCTGGAGGGGGAGGAGTAGTTCTTGAGGATGACGCGCTTGCGCTCCTCGATGGCACGCATGATGTCCTGTGCCTTGTGGGAGCGGTTGAGGCGGATGATCTTCTCCTTGACGGTCTTGGTGGAGTAGATGGTACCGAGCTTCTTGCGGAGTGCCTCCTTGGCCTCGGTGTTGGTCTCGATGGCGTCGAGGGCATTGTAGAGCGTGGCGGCATCCTCTTCGCTGAAGTAGACGAGGCGAGAGAGGGAGTCGTAGATGGCAGAGTGCTGCTTGAGCGACACTTGGCCACGCTGCTCGTTGAAGATGAATCCGGCAGTTCTGATCTTGAGCATATAGCGCTCTATGGTGCGTACCGATGTGCCCATCTTTTGGGCCAGTTCCTTCTTGGTCCAGGCGTGGGAGCTGTTCATCAGCAGGAGGAGAAATTTCAGTTCGTTCATGAAGAATTGAAAATTAAGAATTAAAAATTAAAATTCTACGAGTAAGCGAGGGGCACAGTGGATAATGGAGCATCCGGATGGTAACCGGATGCGTGGAACGGGGACCCACGGAAGGGCCGGCGGAGAGGCTGCGGGGACAAGGGGTGGTTATGAGGCCATCAAGGCATCGTAGGCTTGCTGGAGCTGGTGCATGGCCTGCTCTACGAGGGCGCGGGGGCAACCCATGTTGATGCGCATGAAGCCGGTGCCTTCCTGGCCAAACATGCTGCCGCTGTTGAGCGCGAGGTGGGCTCCGTCGACGTAGAAGTGCTCGAGGCGGCGCTGGGCTATCTCGTGAGGGGCAAGCTCTTCGCCCTCCTCCTGCCTGTAGGGGGTCTGCTTGTCGAGGAGTATCGGGAGGAGTTCCTTGCTGTTGAGGAAGACGAGGAAGCTGGCCTGAGGCTGGATGGGGCGGATGAGCGGGCAGTGCTCTGAGAGAAACTCCGTCATGTAGCGGATGTTGCCCTCCACGTAGCTCAGCATCTCTTGGCGCCACTGGTCGCCCTCCTCGCTGTAGGCGGCAGCCACGCAGTCGTAGGCAAAGGCATTGCCGAGGTCCATGTCGGTACCCTCGATGTAGGAGAAGTAGCGCTCACGGATGGCGGGCTCGTAGATGATGGCCTGCGAGGCCACGACGCCGGGCATGTTGAAGGTCTTCGTGGCAGCCTGCAGGGTGATGCTGCCCATGCGGGCCTTCTCGCTGACGGAGGCGAAGGGGATGTGCTTGCGGCCCTGCAGGAGCATGTCGCAGTGTATCTCGTCGCTCACCACCAGACAGCCGGCCTCGCTGCATATCTCTGCCACCTCCTGCAGGGTCTCACGGCTCCAGCAGATGCCGGCAGGGTTGTGAGGATTGCAGAGTATCATGAGGCGGCAGCCCTTCACGTCCTGACGAAGGCGGTCGAGGTCCATCTCGAAGGTCTCGCCCGTCCAGCGCAGGGGACTGTCCACGATGACACGGTCCGTGGCTTCCGGCACGAGGTGGAAGGGATGGTACACTGGCTGCTGGATGAGCACCTTGTCGCCCTTCTCGGTGAAGGCCTGAAGTGCGAGATATATGCCACATACCACGCCAGGGACATAGTTGACCTCCTTGCGCTCCACCTTCTGGCCGTAGTGCTGGAGGTTCCACTGGCAGATGGCATCCCAGTAGCGGTCGTGGCTACAGGTGTAGCCCAGCACGGGGTGCTCCTGGAGGCGATGCTGTATGGCCTGGAGGATGAAGGGAGGAGTGGGGAAGTCCATGTCGGCTACCCACATGGGGAGAAGGTCTTCTCTGCCCCACATGTCCTTGAGGTACTTCCACTTCATGCTGTCTGAGTGTCTGCGGTCTATCAGTCGGTCAAATGAATAGTTCATGGGCTTTTTGTTTTTAAGGACCCTTCCGTCAACGGAAGGGCACGGTGGTTTTGGGGTTTCTTTGTTTTTGGGACCCTTCCGTCAGCGGAAGGGCACGGTGGTTTTTGCTGATGCAAAGATAGTCAGTTATTTTCTATACTCCAAAAAATGAGTGCGTGAAATTTGGCTGATTGCAAATTATATACTATCTTTACACCCAAATCGGCTTTTTTGGCCATTTTGCATGAAATAACGCGTCTATATACATATTTTTATTTATTAAATACATAGCAATGAAAAACAAACTTACACTTGGCGCCATGCTGCTGGCTTCTGCCATGACAGTACAGGCTCAGAAGCCTATGAGTGCCCCCAAGGGCGGCAAGGCTATCAGCGACGAACTGCTGGGTATCTTCTTTGAGGATATCAGTTCGGCTACCGACGGTGGTCTGAATGCCAACCTCGTACAGAACGGCTCTTTCGAGTACAATCCCTCTATCCGCGACGGTTGGGGACCCGGTACCAACTGGATCTTCCAGCGCCCCGGTCACTCTGCCGGCTACATCAACTTCGGCACGAAGGATCCCATCCACCCCAACAACCCCACCTACATGCGTATCTTCGCTGAGCGCATCGGTCACTTCTACGACTTCAATGGCTGGACCGGCGTGGGTATGGCCAACAATGGCTACAACGGCATGAACATCAAGGCCGGTGCAAGCTACGACTTCAGCATCTGGATGCGCAACGTGAGCGGTGCTGCCAAGAAGCCCATCCGCGTGGTACTCGTGGAGCCTGGACGTCAGACCAAGATACTTGCTGAGACCACCATCGACGTGACCGACAAGAACTGGAAGAAGTACACCGCTGTGCTCAAGGCCAGCGCAGACTGCAAGAACGGTCAGCTCCAGCTCCTCATGCTCGAGAAGGGTGAGCTCGACGTAGATATGGTGAGCCTCGTACCTCAGGACACCTACCACGGCCACGGCATCCGCAAGGATCTGGCTGAGGCTCTGGAGGGTCTGAATCCTAAGTTCATGCGCTTCCCCGGTGGCTGTGTGGCTCACGGTGGCGGCGACGGCTTCTGGGACACCTATCGCTGGAAGGAGACCATCGGTCCCAAGGAGCAGCGCAAGGCCCTGAAGAACACCTGGGGCTACGGCCAGTCTATGGAGGAGGGATACTTCGAGTACTTCCAGCTCTGTGAGGACATGGGCATGGAGCCTCCCCCCATCCTTCCCTGTGGTGTAAGCTGCCAGGGTGTGAACGGCGGTTGGAGCATGCGTACCCAGGCTCAGGAGGCAGTACCCATGAGCGAGATGCAGGAGTGGGCTGACGAGGCTCTCGACCTCATCGAGTGGGCCAACGGTCCTGTCAGCAGCAAGTGGGGCGCCCTGCGTGCAGCAGCCGGTCATCCCGAGCCCTTCAACCTGAAGTATCTCGGTATCGGCAACGAGGAGAAGATCACTCCCGAGTTTGAGGAGCGCTTCAAGTTCATCTACGACCAGGTGACCAAGAAGTATCCCGAGATCGTCATCGTAGGTACCGCAGGTCCTGGTTCGCATCCCGGCAATGCTGACTACGAGAACTCATGGAAGTTTGCTGAGAAGATAGGTCTGCCCATCATGGACGAGCACTACTACGACTCACGCCAGATGTTCATCGACTCTCGTCAGTACGACAACGACTTCTACAAGAACAAGAAGACCAAGGTATACCTGGGTGAGTACTCCGTACAGGATCGCAGCCACGGCCAGATGAACCACTGGGGCGATGCACTGGCAGAGGCTATCTATCTGATGCACGTGGAGCGCAACGCCGACAGAGTGGTGATGACCTCTTATGCTCCTCTCTTCGCATACCGTCACAACACCAACTGGAACCCCGACATGATCTACTTCGACAATGAGCGTCCCTACTTCACCTGCTCATACTATGTACAGCAGATGTTCGGTCAGTCAAGCGGTCAGTACTACTATGGTGACTGCGTGAAGTTTGCCGGTGGCGACGATGAGTTTAAGAACCACCTGCTGGGTCAGAGCGTAGTGCTCAACGTGAAGAACCGCCAGCTCTTCGTGAAGGTGGCCAACATGACCGACCAGGCTACTTCTGCCACTATCAACCTCGGTCGCTTCTCCGTAAAGCCCAATGCCGTGAAGACTACTCTCAGCGGCGAGCTCAATGCAGAGAACAACTACGACAAGCACCCCATCGATCCTAAGAAGGAGAATGTGAAGGCAAGCAAGAAGATGAACGTGGAGATCCCCGCTCACACCCTCATCATGTACACCATCAACCTGTAATCATCTCCCCCGCACAGGGGACTGAAAGAATAAGAGCCGGGCAATCCAGACGATTGCTCGGCTTTTATGCGTTCTGAAAGATGGTGAAACTAGTGAAGATCAAGTGATTTAAGAAACTAGAATGAACGGAATAAACGGAATATATAATATTTATTATCGCAGCAAGCATAAAAAATCCATTCCGTTCATTCCGTTCATTCTAGTTCCCATATCCCGGCATGCTTTGTAAAAAATCCATTCCGTTCATTCTAGTTTCCTAGATCACTTGATCTTCACCGGAATGCCGCTGACCATGAGGATGACCTCTTGCGCTAGGGAGGCAGCATACTGATTGGTCCAGCCAAGGAGGTCGGTGAAGCGACGCTGGAGGGCATTGGGGGAGGTGCCGCCCATGCCTATCTCGTTGGTGACGAGCAGGATGGTGGCATCGGGGATGGTCAGGAGGAGGTCGAGCTCATGCTGGAGTGCCTCGAGGAGCTGGTCGGTGGTCCAGTCCTGATGGTCGAAGAGCCAGTTGGTGGTCCAGAGCGTGAGGCAGTCCACCAGTACCACACGTCCGGAGAGAGGGTGGGCAGAGAGGTGGAGCGGCTCCTCGATGTTGGTCCACTCCGGTCCGCGTCGCTCTTGGTGGCGAAGCACGCGCTGGCGAAACTCGTCGTCCCAGATGCGAGAGGTGGCGAGATAGACAGGGGTGGGAGAGAGGCTGAGGGCCATTTGCTCAGCATACTGGCTCTTGCCAGAACGCTGTCCGCCGGTGATGAGGATGAGCATGGGGGAGAATTGAAAATTAAAAATTAAAAATTAAAAATTAAAATTCTACGAGTAAGCGAGAGCAGATCCAAGCTGGCTTGAGCTATGCCGAGCGTGAGCGTTCTCGACGAAGTCAATAGTGAGCGGTCTCGAGGCAAAGCCTCAAAAGTGAAAACAAAAGTACAGCAATTATTTGAAAGGGCAAAATCTTTTCGCTATCTTTGCATGGTAAATGTAAGAAAGATGACGAAAATGACGAAAAGAGAGACCTATGAGGCCCTGCTGCCCGAGATACGCTCTGTGATAGAGGATGAGACGGACCTGATAGCCAACATGGCCAATGTGGCTGCCATGCTGCATGAGGCGTTCGGCTTCTGGTGGACGGGATTCTACCGTGTGATGAAGCCTGCCGATGCGGAGGAAGAACTGCTCGTGCTGGGCCCCTTCCAGGGACCGCTGGCCTGCACACGCATCAAGTATGGCCGCGGTGTGTGCGGCACCTCGTGGAAGGAGGAGCGCACGGTGGTGGTGCCCAATGTACATGAGTTCCCCGGACACATAGCGTGCAGCAGTCTCTCCAACAGCGAGATCGTGGTGCCCGTGTTTGACGGCGACAAGATGATAGCCGAACTGGATATCGACAGTAAGGAATTTTCCACCTTCGACGATACCGACAAGGAGTTTTTGGAAGAGATATGCAGCTGGCTCACGAAGCACTCGGCCTGATCGATGTCGTGGTGAATCAGCGCGCGAGGCGATATGTGTTTCGTGCCACCGACGATGGGCGTATCAAGATGACGGTGCCGGCCCGAACCGTAGAAAAAGATTGGAGGAAGGCTGTAGACGGCATGTATCCACGCTTGCTCACCCTCATCGAAAAGAAGAAGGAGAGGAAGCAGATCGATGCCACGTTTAGGATCGACCAGCCGGACTTTCGCATGGCTCTGCGTGAAGACATGGTGCCTCGTGTACAAGCCCGCATGAGTGAGGGGACACTCGATGTGGTGTATCCCAAAGGTACAGATTTTGGAAAGGAAGAACTCCAAGTGTGGCTGGAGAAGGTGGCCGGTGAGGCCGTGCGCCATCAAGCCAAGAGAGTGCTCCCCGGACGACTGATGGCCTTGGCCCAGCAACTGGGTCTGACGGTGAAGAGCGTGACGGTGAGAAACTCGCACGGACGCTGGGGCAGTTGCAGTTCGAGGCGCTCGATCAACCTCTCGATGTACCTCGTCCTCCTGCCCGCACACCTGCAGCGCTACGTGATGCTCCACGAGCTCACCCATCTCCTCCACATGGACCACAGTCCTGCCTTCTGGGCGCAGCTCGATGCCTTCTGCGGCTGTTCAAGCAAGGCACTCCGGCAAGAGATGAAATGCTATGATACGAGCCTCTTCTTCAGGCGCTAAACGCCGGTGCCATAAATAAATGTTGGAAGAAGTTTGGTGGATTCGCAAGATATTCGTAATTTCGCAAAGTAAATGAACCCACTCAAATCGATTTGACTTATGAAAAAGATTCTCTGCCTCTGCCTTTTGGCACTCCTCGGAATGAGTGCTAAGGCGCAAGAACAGGACGATGCCAAGCAGCATCTCGACTTCTTCGGTGTGTCTATAGAAGGCACCATCGACTCCATCAGCAACCATTTGCAACCTACGTTTCGCCTGAAGAAAAAGAATGGTGCAGAGAACAACTATATCTTTGAAGGTCCTATGTTTGGCCACAACGTCTACGTGCAGGCTTACTATTCGCGCAAGTCGCGTACGGCCTATCGCATGGTGGTGACTCCCGGCAATGTGAGTCAGGAGGTGTGGAAAGACTCCCTCGTGCAGAAGTATGGCGACCCCGCAGTCACCGAGCAGGGACTCCTGTGGCAGCGCCCTGGCGGCATGATACTCTACTATGCTCCCGAAGGCTACGGATCGGTGGTGATCTATCTGGACGCCAAAGGCAACGAGGCTTACATCAAGGAGAAGTAAGCCCCCCCAGTAGGAATACAAGCCTGATCCTTCGGAAGTCGTTATTTCCCCGTTACTAATTGTCTATTTTTTTGCAAGTGCCTGGATAAAGGTGCGAAGCATGTCTATGCCCTGTGTCTTGCATCCACCCTCGGGGATGATGATGTCGGCATATCGCTTTGACGGCTCGATGAACTCATCGTGCATAGGCTTCAAGACATCGAGGTAGCGGTCGATGACCATCTGTGCCGTACGGCCACGCTCCACGGTGTCGCGTCGGATGACACGTATGAGGCGCTCATCGGCATCGGCATCGACAAAAATTTTCAAATCCATCAGACTGCGAAGCTCTTGACTCCAAAGCGTCATGATACCCTCTATGATGATGACCTCACAAGGCTCCACATGGACGGTCTCTGCCAGGCGGTTGGAGATGATGTAGCTATACGTGGGCTGCTCGATGGCACGGCCCTGACGAAGCTCCTGGATCTGCCGCGTGAGCAGTTCCCAGTCGAAGGCATCGGGATGGTCGAAGTTGATGCGGGAGCGCTCCTCCGGTGTGAGAGAAGTGGTGTCGTTGTAGTAAGAGTCGAGGGGTATGAGAGCCACTTGTCCGGCAGGCAGTGTCTCCATGATCTTGTTGGCAACGGTGGTCTTACCAGAGCCCGTGCCGCCAGCTATTCCGATGATATACATAGTATGGGTAGAAGGTCAAGAATCTTAAAATAAGGTGTGTTTTTTATGATTTATAGCACAAAGTTAAGTTTTTTTTTGTATATTTGCACGCTTTTAGGAGTAAATAGTTTGTAATTTAAGGTAAAAATGAGCCCTCAGGGGCGTAAAATCAAGAAAAACATGCTTAGAATAGCAGTACAATCGAAGGGTCGTCTGAATGAGGATACCATGTCGTTGCTGGCAGAAGCCGGCATCAAAGTGAGCAGCAGCAAGCGCACACTGCTCGTGCAGAGTCCCAACTTTCCCGTAGAGATACTTTACTTGCGCGACGATGATATCCCACAGAGCGTGGCTACCGGTGTGGCCGACCTTGGTATCGTGGGACAGAACGAATACGAGGAGCGTGGCTACCAGTGTGAGGTGGTTCGCCCCCTGGGCTTCAGCAAGTGCCGCCTGAGCTTGGCAGTGCCCAAGGCTGTGGACTATCAGGGCGTGGAGTGGTTTGAAGGAAAGAAGATAGCCACCAGTTATCCCGTCATCCTGGAGAAGTTCCTCAAGGAGAAGGGCATTCATAGCGAGATACACGTCATCACCGGCAGTGTGGAGATAAGCCCGGGCATCGGTCTGAGCGACGCCATCTTCGACATCGTGTCGAGCGGTAGCACCCTGGTAAGCAACAACCTGCGTGAGGTGGAGGTCGTGATGAAGAGCGAAGCCCTGCTCATCGGCGATCCCAAGCTTTCTGCAGAGAAGCGTGAGATACTGCAAGAGCTCCTCTTCCGTATCGAGGCTGTGAAGAATGCCGAGGACAAGAAGTATGTGCTGATGAACGTGCCCAGCGACAAGCTGCAGGACGTCATCAACGTGCTCCCCGGTGCTAAGAGCCCCACCGTGATGCCCCTGGCCACCGAAGGATGGAACAGCGTACATACGGTCATCGACGAGAAGAGTTTCTGGGAGATCATCAGCAAGTTGAAGCAACTGGGTGCTCAGGGCATCCTGGTGATTCCCATTGAAAAGATGATACTGTAATTCATTAAGAATTAAGTGTAAGTGATTTTTTTCACTTTTCGCTTTAAAACAAGTATATGAAGATAACTAAATATCCCGCCCCCTCAGCCTACGATGTGCTCATGAAGCGTCCTGCCAAGGATGCCGGCGAGCTCAATGCCATCGTGTCGGGCGTGTTGGACGACATCCGCCAGCGAGGCGATGATGCTGTACGCGAGTATGAGTTGCGCTTTGACAAAGTGGAGCTGGCCGACTTGCAGGTGAGTGAAGCAGAAATGGATAAGGCCGAACAGCTGGTAAACGACGACCTCAAGCAAGCCCTTGAGCATGCACACAGCAATATCGAGGCCTTCCATCGTGCACAGCAGTTTGAAGGCATGACACTCGAGGTACAACCCGGTGTGACCTGCAGCCAGAAGGCCGTAGCCATAGAGCGTGTGGGTCTCTACATCCCCGGTGGTACTGCCCCTCTCTTCAGCACCGTACTGATGCTTGCCACTCCGGCCAAGATAGCCGGATGCAAGGAGATCGTACTCTGTACACCTCCCGCCAAGGATGGCAGCATCAACCCCGCCATACTCGTAGCGGCACGCATAGCCGGTGTGAGCAAGATCTTCAAGATAGGCGGTGTGCAAGCCATCGGAGCCATGGCCTATGGTACAGCCTCTGTACCCAAGGTATACAAGATATTCGGTCCTGGCAATCAGTTTGTGACTTGTGCCAAGCAGCATGTCTCCTTGCACGATGTGGCCATAGACATGCCCGCTGGTCCCAGTGAGGTATGCGTACTGGCCGACGAGACAAGCCATGCCGGATTTGTGGCTGCCGACCTACTCTCTCAGGCAGAGCATGGAGTGGACTCTCAGGTGGTGCTCATCACCACCAGCGAGACGTTTGCTCAGGATGTGGAAGTGGAGGTGGAGCGCCAGCTCAACCTGCTTCCCCGTAAGGAGCTGGCCCGTCAGGCACTGGAGAACAGCCATCTCATCGTGGTGAAGGACTACGAAGAGATGATGGCCCTCTCCAACCTCTATGCCCCTGAGCATCTCATCATCGAGACGAAGAACTATCGCGAACTGAGCCAGAAGGTGGTCAATGCCGGCAGTGTCTTCATGGGGCCTTATACTCCAGAGAGCGCAGGCGCCTACGCCAGTGGTACCAATCATACGCTTCCCACCAGCGGATATGCCACTGCCTACAGTGGTGTCAATCTCGACAGCTTCGTGCGCAAGATCACCTTCCAGGAGATCACAGCACAGGGCGTGAAGGGCATAGCCCGTACCGTGGAACTGATGGCTGAGCACGAGATGCTCGATGCCCATTGTAATGCCATGCGTATGAGAAGACTGAGCTTGGAGAACGTTAATTCAAAATGAATCATGACAGACTTTAACCTGCAATCCATCGTTCGCCCCAACATATGGGCGCTACAACCCTATAGCTGCGCCAGAGACGAGTTCAAAGGACGTCCCGCGAGCGTATTTCTCGATGCCAACGAGAATCCCTACAACGGCACCTTCAGCCGCTATCCCGACCCCATGCAAGACGAGGTCAAGGCCAAGCTGTCCCGCATCAAGGGAGTGGCTCCCAGTCAGATGTTTCTCGGCAATGGAAGTGACGAGGCCATCGACTTGGTATTTCGCATCTTCTGCACACCCCATGTGGACAATGTAGTAGCCATAGAGCCTACCTACGGCATGTATCGCGTGTGTGCCGACATCAACGATGTGACCTACCGCGCCGTTCCCTTGGAAGAAGGATACCAACTCAATGCCCGCAAACTCCTCGAAGCCACCGACAAGCATACCAAGGCCATCTTCCTCTGTTCGCCCAACAACCCTTCCGGTAATGCACTCGTACGCCAGGAGGTGGAGAAAGTGCTGGCCAACTTCCACGGGGTAGTGATCGTGGACGAGGCTTACTCGGAGTTCTACGACGGTGAACCCTTCCGCCTGAGTCTGGACGAGTATCCCAACCTCATCGTGCTCAATACCATGAGCAAGGCATGGGGCTGTGCCGCCATCCGTCTGGGTATGGCTTTTGCCTCCACAGAGATCATAGACCTCTTCAATAAGGTGAAGTATCCCTACAACGTCAACATACTCACTCAGCAGAAGGCGCTGGAGATGCTGGCCGACGTGAGCAAGGTGCAGAAGTGGGTGGTGGACATTAAGAAGGAGCGTGCAAGCATGCTTCCCGCCTTTGCCGATCTGCCTGTCTGTGAGAAGGTTTATCCTACCGATGCCAACTTCTTCCTGGCCAAGGTGACCGATGCCAATGCTATCTACAACTACTTGATAGACAATGGCATCGTGGTGCGCAACCGCAATCGCGTGGCCCTTTGTGGCAATTGCCTCCGCATCACCATCGGAACACCTCAAGAGAACTGTGCCCTTCTGGCAGCGATGAGAAAACTGAAGTAGAGTGGGTACATTTCAATAGAGTCCCACCGAAAGAATGCAGATTGAGAGACAGAAATCTCACCGAAAGAATGTAGAGTGAGAGACATGAACTCCCACCGAAAGAATGTAGACAGAAATACAAAAAGTGAAGAAAGCTTTATTCATAGATAGAGACGGAACGATACTGGTCGAGCCTGACGACGAGCAGGTGGACAGTTTTGAGAAGTTCCACTTCGTGCCTGGCGTCATCGGTGCTTTGAGTTTCCTGCGTCAGCACACCGACTTTGAACTGGTGATGGTCAGCAATCAGGATGGACTGGGAACAAGCAGTTATCCTGAAGCCGACTTCTGGCCCACGCACAACCTGATGCTGGAGACGCTGAAAGGGGAAGGCGTGGAGTTTGACGACATCTTGATAGACCGATCCTTCCCAGAGGACAACCTCCCTACACGCAAGCCTGGAACCGGCATGCTGGGAAAGTACATGGACGGCTCGTACGACCTGGCAGGATCTTTTGTCATAGGAGACCGACAGACCGATGCCATGCTGGCCACCAACCTCGGAGCACAGAGCCTCATCCTCGGCGAGGACATGGACTGGAAGAAGATCACCGAACTGATCTACGCCGGCGAAAGAAAGGCCGAGGTGGTGCGTACGACCAAGGAGACCGACATCTGCGTGAAGGTGAACCTGGACGGAAGCGGTAAGAGCGACATCGCCACAGGTCTGGGATTTTTCGACCACATGCTGGAGCAGATAGCTAAGCACGGGGCCATAGATTTATATATTAGGTGTAACGGCGACTTGCACGTAGACGAGCATCACACCATCGAGGATACCGCCTTGGCGCTCGGAGAGTGCCTCCGAAAAGCTCTGGGCGACAAGCGTGGCATAGAGCGCTATGGCTACTGTCTGCCCATGGACGACTGCCTCTGTCAGGTGTCGCTGGACTTCGGTGGACGCCCCTGGCTGGTATGGGATGCCGAGTTTTGTCGTGAGAGGGTGGGAGAGATGCCCACGGAGATGTTCCTGCATTTCTTCAAGAGCCTCAGTGACAGCGCTTTGATGAATCTCAATGTCAAAGCCGAGGGACAGAACGAGCACCACAAGATAGAAGGTATCTTCAAGGCCTTGGCCCGATCCATACGCATGGCCGTGAAGCGCGACATCAACCACTACGTACTGCCCAGCAGCAAAGGTGTGCTCTAATGCTTCCAAGTCATGGCCCAGCAACTACCTTCTGCACTACTTTCACACGCCGTCGATGAGATGAGCCGTCTGCCGGGTATCGGCAACAAGACGGCCCTGAGACTTGTACTCCATCTCCTCAGGCAGGAAGAAGCACAGGTGACCGCTCTGGCAGATGCCTTAACCCGACTTCGCAGCGAGGTGAAATACTGCAAGACTTGCCACAATATCAGTGACACAGACACCTGCAGCATCTGTGCAGACATCAGAAGAGATGCCTCGACGATATGTGTCGTGGAGAATGTGCAGGATGTGATGGCCATAGAAAATACGCAACAATACCGTGGCTTGTACCACGTGTTGGGAGGCGTCATCTCACCCATCGATGGCATCAGCCCTTCCGACCTGGCCATTGGTTCGCTGGTTCAGCGTGTGGAAGCCGGAGGCATCAAGGAAGTGATACTCGCTCTCTCGCCAACCATGGAAGGAGATGCTACCAACTTCTTCATCTTCAGAAAATTGGCGGATAAGGGAGTGACGATAAGCGTGATAGCGCGTGGCGTGGCCCAGAATGACGAACTGCAATATGCTGACGAGGTGACTCTGGGACGAAGTATCGTGAATCGCACTCCATTCAGAAACTAATGGACAACAGGCACAATATTTTACCGCAAACTTAGTTTTTATATATAGTATATCCCAAAACTGACAAGTATATTTAACCCTATAATGAACCGAACTGATCGCATACTGCTCTGCTGCTATGTATTCATATTAGTGCTTGCAGGCCTTATCTATCTCTATTTTGAGGTGATCAGCCCCGAAAGCATGGGTTGTCTCTTTGACTCTGACGACCGTACGCCTCGCACCATCCTGGAGGCTGCCTGCAACATCATCTGCATCGTCTGCATCTATGCATCCCTAAGACTCATGGCCCTCAAGAAGGTGGCCAATGAGTGCAAGACAGATGAGGGCTATCTCAAGTGGGCCCTCGTGAGATGGGCCATGATGTCCGGTTCGATGATGCTATGCCTGCTTACCTACGAACTCTTCATGAGTACCAACGTGGTGGCTTGGCTCGGCATCTGCGCCATTTCGCTCCTGTTTGTCTGGCCCACGAAGGGCAGAAGACAGAGAGAAATGCATCAATTATCTGAAGAAGAAGCCTTATGACGCTTGATATAATCATAGTAAGCTACAATGTCAAATACTATCTGGAGCAGTGTCTGTCTGCTGTCAGATGTGCCATCGTAGGCGTCGATGCCGACGTGTGGGTGGTGGACAATAACTCCAGCGATGGATCGGTGGACTATCTGGAACCGCTTTTCCCCGAGGTACATTTCATCCGTGGCAAGGAGAACGTAGGTTTTTCCAAGGCCAACAACATGGCCATACGACAGTCCAAAGGAAAGTATGTGCTTCTGCTCAATCCCGACACCATAGTCACAACGAAGACCATCAAGGACTGCATACACTGGCTCGACGAGCATCCCGAGGTGGGGTCGGTGGGTGTGTCGATGTACAACGCCGACGGATCCTATGCCCGTGAGAGCAAGCGTGCCGTACCCACTGCCAAGGTGTCCTTCTACAAGATGTCCGGTCTGGGTACCATTTTCCCCAAACACAAGGAGTTTGCCCGCTACCACATGGGCTATCTCGATGCCAACGAGCCCAATGAGATAGAGATCATCAGCGGAGCCTACAACATGATGCGTCGCCAGGCCCTTGATGAAGTGGGGCTGCTGGATGAGACTTTCTTCATGTATGGTGAGGACATAGACCTCAGCTATCGCATGCTCAAGGGAGGATGGAAGAACTGGTATCTTCCCTCGCCGATGCTGCACTACAAGGGAGAGAGCGCCCATCCCAGCACCATAAGATACGTCAATGTCTTCTATCAAGCTATGATCATCTTCTACGACAAGCATTTTGGAGGACGCTTTAGTCTGTCTGCCTGGATGATACGCATAGCCGTGTATTTCAAGGCTTTGCTTACCCTTTTCATGCATCTGATACGCTTCTGCCGTCGCCGTCTCCTTCCTGTAAAGAACGATTTTTCTGCCGTGCTGCTCTGTGCCGACGGTGTCAAGGAGATGGTAGGGGAGATGCTCGGTACGAAAGGAGTATCTGTGGTCAAGGATAGAAGTGAGGCAGACTTCATCGTATTTCAGAAAGGCATGTATACCTATGATGAGATGATCGACCAGCTCATGCACCAGGAAGGCAAAAAACGCCTCGCCTTAGGTGTATATGATGAAGAGAGAAAGCTCGTCATCCTGCCTCGTGATGTCATCACTGCTGAATCCATAAAGGCTTGAAAATGAAACTACGCGCGCTGGAACCCGAAGACCTCTCTGCACTGTACGAGATAGAGAACGATGTCGATGTGTGGGCATGCAGTGCTACGTCGGCGCCCATCTCGCAGTATGCCCTCAGGCAGTACATTGCAAACTGTAAGAATGATATCTTTGAGGATGGACAATTGCGTCTTGCCATGGATGTGGAAGGACATCTTGTGGGTCTGCTGGACCTGACCCATTTTTCACCCATCCATAGAAGAGCCGAAGTGGGGATCGTGGTACGCAAGGAGTATCGTAGAGCCGGCAATGCGGCAGAAGCACTACGCCTCTTGGACGACTATGCCCATCGTGTCGTGGGCCTTCATCAGCTATATGCCATCGTGTCGCGTGCCAATGAGCCCGCCTTGAAACTGTTTGCTTCCTGTGGGTATCAGGAGACGGGAAACTTGAAAGATTGGCTCTTTTCTGCTTCCGGTGAGGTCCAAGATGCTTGCATCTTCCAGTCTTTTATAGCAAATTAGTCTTTTTTTGGGTAATAATTTGTTGTTTTTGGTAGTTATTAGTAACTTTGCATATTAAAACTAATATTCTACCGCAATGCCAAAGATATCTGTACGAGGTCACGAGATGCCTGAATCTCCCATTCGCAAGTTGGCTCCTCTTGCCTTTGCTGCAAAGGAGCGTGGGGTTCATGTGTATCACCTAAACATTGGACAGCCTGACCTTCCTACTCCTCAGTCGGCCCTCAATGCTATCCGTAATATCGACCGTAAGATACTGGAATATAGTCCCTCGCAGGGCTATTTGAGCTATCGCAAGAAATTGGTGGGATATTACGAAAAGTACAATATCAATCTCGATCCCGACGATATCATCATCACCAGTGGTGGTAGTGAGGCTGTACTTTTCAGCTTCTTGGCTTGCCTCAATCCCGGCGACGAGATCATCGTGCCCGAACCTGCCTATGCCAACTACATGGCATTTGCCATCTCTGCCGGTGCCGTGATCCGTACCATCGCCACTACGATAGAAGAGGGTTTCTCGCTGCCCAAGGTGGAGAAGTTTGAGGAACTTATCAACGAGCGTACCAGAGCTATCCTCATCTGCAATCCCAACAATCCTACGGGTTATCTCTATACCCGACGTGAGATGAATCAGATACGAGACCTGGTGAAGAAGTACGATCTGTATCTCTTCTCCGATGAAGTCTATCGTGAGTTCATCTATACCGGCAGCCCCTATATCTCAGCTTGTCATCTCGAAGGCATTGAAAACAATGTAGTACTCATCGACTCAGTGTCGAAACGTTACTCTGAGTGTGGCATTCGTGTAGGAGCTTTGATCACGAAGAACAAGGAAGTTCGCAAGGCAGTGATGAAGTTCTGCCAGGCTCGTCTGTCGCCCCCATTGATCGGCCAGATTGCAGCTGAAGCTTCACTGGATGAGCCCGAGGACTATAGCCGTGAAATTTATGACGAGTACGTTGAAAGACGTAAGTGTTTGATAGATGGCCTGAACAGAATCCGCGGTGTCTATAGCCCAATACCAATGGGTGCCTTCTACACCGTGGCCAAGTTGCCCGTTGACGATGCTGAGCGATTCTGTGCCTGGTGTTTAAGCGACTTTGAGTATGAAGGTGAGACCGTTATGATGGCTCCTGCAGCCGGTTTCTATACAACGCCAGGAGCTG
>JAZLII010000198.1:0-4328 GCA_045617275.1 Bacteroidaceae bacterium | reverse complement strand
TCTATGAATGGCATGACGCCCCTCTTCCGCCTCGTGCAGTTCAGCCTTGCCATTGTCGACGAAGCCTCGCAGATTCTCGAGCCTCACATCGTGCCCCTCCTGGCAGCCACCTCCGGCACTCGTCAGGCCATTGAGCGCTTCGTGCTCATCGGCGACCATAAGCAGTTGCCAGCCGTCGTCCAGCAAGAGCCCTCCGAGGCGCGTGTCTGCGACCCCTTGCTCCATCAGATAGGTCTCACCGACTGTCGCAACTCCTTCTTCCAGCGTATGCTCTCCTTCTATCGCGACGACCCCTCCGTGTGCTACATGCTCACCCACCAGGGACGCATGCATCCCGATATTGCCTCCTTCCCCAGCCACGCCTTCTATGCCGGCCGTCTCGGTGTGGCAGGTCTTGCCCATCAGCAGGAGCCGTCGCCCGAGCCTCGTGTCCTCTTCTTCGACATACCCGCACCCCAGGAGAGCGTGTCCGACAAGGTCAACCTGCCCGAAGCAGCCTGCATCGCCCGACTCGTGGAGCAGGCCTCCCGACAGTTTCCCATGCGCGACATTGGCATCATCGTGCCCTACCGCAATCAGATAGCCACCATCCGCAGCGCCATGCATCGCCAGGGCCTCTCGGACATCGACGATGTCACCATCGACACCGTGGAGCGCTATCAGGGCAGCCAGCGGGAAGTCATCATCTACGGATTCACCGTGCAGCGCCCTTATCAGCTCGACTTCCTCTCTCAGGGCAACTTCGAGGAGGACGGTATGGAGATAGATCGCAAGCTCAATGTTGCCATGACCCGTGCTCGCCAGTACCTCTACATGGTAGGATCTGCCAAGCTCCTCTCCCAAAATCGTGTCTTCGCCCAGCTCCTTAGCCAGGTGCCGCTAGGCTAGTCCCACTCCCAAATAAAATGCTTTAGCAGAAGGTAGGTAGCCTGATAGGCTAGCTAGCTCTGCTTACTTACAGATAGTAAAAACGTTACAAATATTTTTCCTTACTTATGATAGATAAAGTATACGAGCTGTTTCGCAAGCTGAATAGCATCCCACGTCCCTCACATCACGAGGAGAAAGTTGCAGATTTTCTTTGCCAGTACGCAGAGAGCCTTGGATTGGAGTACGATCGTGACAAGGAGAACTGTGTAGTAATACGTAAGCCTGCCACACCTGGGTATGAACTGGCAGAACCTGTCGTTCTGCTCAACCACATGGATATGGTAGCGGTGGGTGACCCTGCCACAAGAAGTCAGTTCGACCCACTCAACGATGGTATTGAGGCTTACGTGGAAGATGGGTGGATGAAAGCCCACGGCACATCGCTTGGCGCCGACAACGGCATGGGTCTGAGCATGGCATTGGCTGTGCTGTCCGATGACACACTCGTACATGGTCCCATAGAGGTGCTGACCACTACCAATGAGGAAGACGGCATGACGGGTGCTGCTGCCATGGCTACGGATTTCGTCAAAGGCCGCAAAGTCATCAATCTGGACAGCGAAGACTACGATACTATCACGGTGGGTGCGGCTGGTGCTTACCTGCAAGTGGCGACATTCCCCATCGAGCGTACAAGGACGCCAGAAGGACTGAAATTCTTCCGTCTAATCGTAAGTGGAGGACAAGGAGGCCACTCTGGCGTCGATATCAACAAGAACCGTCTGAACGCTATCAAGCAAGTATGCCAGTTCATCTATGCTTACAAGTACATTCCTCACACAGAAGACATGCGGGAGCCCGATTCTCACGTACCTCAGCAAGAAGTACTCTATCTCTCAGAACTAAATGGTGGCTCTGCCAATGCTTCCATCCCTAGTGAATGCAGTGCTGTGATAGGAGTCCCTGTGGAGGAAGCGCAGGAGTTCGTAGAGCAGTTCGAATGCCGTAAGATGCAGATGGAGCGCCTGCATGCACTATTTGAGCCCCACATGAAGATAAGCCTGGAGGAGGTGGATGCGCCCGAAACCGTCATCAATGACGACCACTGCATCTCTATCGTAGTAGAAAATCTGCCGTATGGTCCACTGCGCATGCACGAAGAGATGCCCGGAACAGTCATGACAAGCAACAACGTGGGAGTGGTGCGTACCACAGAAGACACGATAACCGTCTCTTGCCACACACGTAGCTTCAGCGACGAAGAGATGGTGGACGTGGCAGAGAGCATCAGCAATCATTTCAAGACATTTGGTGCTGACGTAGAAGTCATCATGAACACTCCCGGCTGGCAGGAAAATCCACACTCCGACTACCTTAAACTCGTTGACCAGACATTCCTTGACGTACTCGGTTTCTCGCCCCGTAAGGTTGCCATGCACTTCGTCCTTGAAGCTGGGTATTACGTGCAGAAATTCCCGGGCATAGAGATTGCCTGCATTGGCCCTCGTATCATAGAGCCACATTCCACCAAGGAGCGCGTGGAACTCTCTACTGTCGACGATATCTACAAGGTGGTTATCGAACTGCTCAAACGGCTCGCTGGGTAGCCGTTCTCTGGGAGAGTGTCTTGTCCTTGGGCTTATTTTAGCCATGCGCATGGCAAGCAGAAGTGATGCGCATGACTAAGCCAAATCATGCGCATGACTAACCATAGTCACCGTAGACCCTGAAATGTGAGTCCAATGTAGTTGTTGAGAAGCATGACAATATTGATTGATACCAAATAGCAAGTGGAGGCAACCCCCATTTACTATAATGCATGGTCATTATGTGCTTTGCTAAATGGTAACTAAACTGTAAACGAATGTTAAATACCTGTTATCTTGTAGCAAATCATTTGGTTTATAAAATAAACATTACTATCTTTGCACTTGAAATCATGAGTGTGAAAAGAGTATCATGCTAGCTACAAGCAAGTGAGTGTCGACCTCCTTGCTTCTCTTTTTATCTCGATGGTTTATAAAATAAACTAAATAAAGAACCAGGCACTCTATATATTTTATAGGTGTGTCGCAAACAAAAAATCGAAAACATGGAAGAAAAGAAGATTACGGAGAAGGAGAGCCTGGAGCTCATCTCGCAAATGATACAGCAGACCAGGAAGGACTCGGCAATAGGTAGTGGTGATATATTTCTGGTATGGGGTTATTTGTGCACATTAATATCATTGGTCGTATATGCTATGTCCTATATACGCCATGAAGGTGGATGGGGATGGCTATACATGGCAATTCCCGTGGCTGGTTTTATTACCGCAGGCATTGTAGCACGTTGGCTGAAAAGGAAGTACAATACCCCCAGTACCTATGCCAGTAGTAGTATCAACAAGGTGTGGGGCTGTCTGAGCATGGTGTTTGTAATCTATGCTATCCGCTGTTTTCTGTACTTGGAAGATCCGCAGGGTTGGACAGGCATGTTTCTCCTGGGACTGCTTTTGCCAGGTATCGGCACCTACTGCACAGGTGTAATCCTAAAGGAAAAGTGGGTACAATGGTGTGGCGTAATGGGAGCAACATTCGGTTGTGCTTTTTTGCATGATATTTGTTGCAATGGGGTGTATATCGAGCTTAAATGGCCGCTTCTTATGGCGATTGCAATGATCACCTCCCTCGTCATCCCCGGTCACATTCTCAATTATAAGGCCAAGAAAGCTAACGCAAAGTAACACGACATGCAAGAACTGGATCCATTACTTCACAGTCAGCTCCGACTAGCTATCATGTCCATCCTGCTAAGCGTAGAGGAGGCCGATTTCGTATATCTGAAGGAGAAGACGGAATCGACAGCAGGCAACCTTAGCGTGCAGTTGGAAAAGCTTACTACGGCTGGCTACATCACAAAAGAAACAGATGGTTCGGGCACTAAGCCTCGGACCATCTGTAAGATGACTGACACGGGCAGAGAAGCCATGCAGAAATATGTCGAAGCTTTGAAGACCTATTTCGCAGGACTATGACAAATGTGGCCTGACCTATTTGTTATGACCCTATCTGCCAGAATTTATAATTCGTACTTTGTAATTTTCGTAGTTTTAGCTAAGCGTTTGCTTAGCTGAAGATGATGGTCTTGTTGTGGTAGGTAAGGATTTTGCGCTCGATGTGCTTCTTGACGGCACGTGAGAGGACGATCTTTTCGAGGTCCTTGCCCTTGAGGACGAGGCTCTCGGGGGTGTCCTTGTGGGTGATGCGCACGACGTCCTGCTCTATGATGGGACCTGCATCCAGTTCGGCTGTCACGTAGTGGCTGGTGGCACCGATGATCTTCACGCCACGCTCGTAGGCCTGATGGTAGGGTTTGGCTCCGATGAAGGCGGGGAGGAAGGAGTGGTGGATGTTGATGATGCGGTTGGGGTAGGAGGCAATCATGTCGTCGCTGATAATCTGCATGTAGCGGGCCAG
>JAZLII010000197.1:0-10761 GCA_045617275.1 Bacteroidaceae bacterium | reverse complement strand
AGAGTGGATACTACCGTGGGATGAATACAATACTGACGAACGAAGAGAAAGTGAAATACATGTGGTTGCTGGGAGAGGAGGGATAAAAGAGAATAAGTGTAATATTCCATAAATTGTACTAAATATTTGATGTTTTTTTTGGACATCTCGTTAAAGGTAATTACATTTGCAGAAAATTGAAAGGGAAAGTATTATGCTGGCATTGGAGAAACAATATAATTTCTATTTGGAAAACGAATCAGAACTGCTTGGCAAGTACGAGAACAAATACCTTGTTATTGCGGAAGATTTATCTATTTATCCGTTTGATAATAAGAAAGATGCTTATTATTATGGGGCAAACCGATTTGGGCTTGGGCATTTCTTGCTACAGCACTGCAATTATGATGATGCCCATACCGTTCATACTGTTAACTTCCGAGTAATAGCATAAAGACGCATGGCACAGTTCTCAATTGAGGGAAAGAGCCGTTTGCTCGTCTCTCGTGACTGGTAAGATTAATTGCCAACCTTTCTAACCTTACTGACTTTTCGGCATACCTCGGACATGAGATTTGTCGTAGATTCATCGTCGAAATAGTCAAAAAAAGACATCGTCCTTAATTTTCCATGTGGACTTTTGGATTTGGTCCACATAAGTCCACATGCCGTTTCTTGCATTTCGCCCTTTCCTGTTGTACCTTTGCAGTGTCACAGAGAGGATGGGCGTGAAGCGCGGGCAGAGGCTGCTGCCACCCAAGGCTGTGAGGTACATCTGCCACGAGTACGGCATCAGCGAGGAGGACTTTTAGAAGGGATAGAGGGATGAGCAGAGGCGACATCGCGGACTACATTGTAAAGGAAGCTGGACTGTGAATAATAAAGGAGACTGGTCCGTCTTGGGCCAGTCTCCAGTTATCGTAGGAATTATTGGGTCTGGACAAAGCCGATCAGTTCGATATCGACCCATTATCACATCCCCATAATTTGGGATGTCGACACCTACCAATCAATCTCCCAAGCACCGTGTGACGAAGCGCCAGAATAGGCTTTCACTTCTTCGGGTTCGGTAGCATCTGTGGGATTGGGGTCAATGGGTATTCCACTTTCTGCAAGAAGGCAAGCGTCTTGCAGATTCGTCTCGATGCATTCTGTCTGGGGACAGATATATTGTTTCTTTTTCATATCTAAATGTTTTTTGAATTACTTAACCAGGATTTTGATAACAGAGCCATCTGCCTTGCGAACAAGGTTGATGCCCTTCTTGAGGCCCGTGTGGCGTACGCCGTCGGTGCCGTAGATAGCTTCGTTGGTGCCAGCGAAGTCGACGGTCTCGATGCCAGTCTCTTCGTCGCCCATGAGCAGAACCTTCACCTCGCTGGTACTACCCTCCACATACCAGCGCATGGCGGGCAGGTTGTAGCCGGCTGAGTTGCTGGTCTGGACGATGGAGCCGCTGTGCAGCACGCTGTAGGTACCGGACTGGATGACGATGGGACTGTAGGTACCGGTCAGCTTGATGCCACCAGCCTCTACACTTGCCTTTGCGGCAGGAACGAGTGTGACATCCTCAACGATGACCTCGATGTCGCCCGTCTGCTTGGCGCGGATGAGGTAGGGAGTGTTGGCCTCCACCTTCTCACCCTCTTCGAGATAGGTGACGGTGAGCACGCCGTCTGCGGCTCCATTGGTGTCGGCCACCTTGGCAATGTCTACGTCGTTGCTCCATGCTTCATAGTCGGAGGTGAAAGGCACGTAGAGGGGCTGCCACTTGGTGGTACCGAAGGTGCGGGTGTAGGCGAGCTTGGCAAGCTTGGTCTTCACCTCGCTGATGTAAGGAGTCTTGTCTGCCAAGATGTAGGTCTCTGTCTTAGGTATGCGGACAGCCACATCGTCGTATGCGAAGTATGCAGGCTGTGAAAAGCCGTAGCCGTTGTCGGAAGAGCCCATGATGTTGAAGGTCACCTCATCAACAAGACCGAGTAAGGAGAGGTCCCACTTTGTCCAATCCATGATGATGTGCTTAGGACCATTAACGAGATAGAACTCAGAAGTCTTGCCCTTCTGGCCTTCCTTATAGCCTGTAGCCACGATCTTCACCCAATCCTCATCACCGATGGAGGCTGTAAGGCTGTTGCCGTTGATGTAGCAGTTGAGGGCATAGCATGTAGCATTGATGTACATGTGGTCGATGACACGTGCGTTGCCATCAGCGAATGTGAGGCGTGGCAGAGCCTCCTCGCCAAGACCGTAGCCAGAGTTGTCGGCATAGCCGAAGTGTACGGCAAAGTTGTTTGAACCGTTATGGCCTGCACCTTCGCGAACGAGATCTGACTCACCCTTCTTGAATACGGTGAGCTGAGACTCGTAATCGCCGTATGTCTCAACATCGCCCGAACCGTAGTTGGAGATGGCGTGACCACCCGACCAGTAGCACCATGAGCCGTAACCCTCGGAGATGATGTTAGAGAGCCATGTGTTGTTGTCGTCGCTCCAGCGGTAGGCATCGTCGATATCATATACGCCCATGCCATAGTCTCCGTAGAGAAGCAGACCGCCATATTGAGGATCGTCAATGAGTGTTGACCAATCCTCTGTACCTACATAGTTGCCTTCGCCCTTGTAATCCTCGTCCTCGAATGTGAGGACTGCAAGGTCATAGTCACCAGTAAGGTCTTCGGCCTCAGCATTGGTGTATCCGTTGAGTCCCTTACGAACCTTCAAGCCACCAAGCACAGGAGTTGCATCCTTACCGATTTCCTGTCCCCATGCCTCGCCAAGCAGAACGGCAACCTCGCCGGACTTAAGCTGCTCTACAGTCTTGACTTCGCCCTGATCGGCTGTGAGCTTCTGTGCCTTGTTTGTGTAGCAGTTCTTCACGCCAGTGGCAGCGGTATTGCTTGCCCAAATAGCACCGACGGATGCACCTGTTGCAGTAATGTTAGCTGTAACGAGACAGTTTTCAATCTTAGCTTTTGCAGAATTTGCGCCACCAAATACAGGGATGATGCCTGCTACATAGTTGGCAGCCTTGATAGTACCACGAACAGCACAATCCTTGACTGTGATGTTGTCGTAGTTGCCGGTGTTGTAGCCTATGATACCTGCCACATAGTTGCGACCAGTAGCAGTGATAGTGCCTGCAAATTCACAACGTTCTACGTTGTACTTAGCACCGTTAGCACCTACAAGCCAGCTGACGATGCCCGATGCGTAGGCACTGCCACTGCCAGTGCTGGTGATGTCGAGCTTAGAGGTAATGTCAGAGATAGTAGCCCCATTCTGAACGCGACCAATGATGGATGCGTAAGTGGCAGTAGTAGTAATCTTACCCTCAGCCGTGAAGTTGCGAACGGTGATGTTGTCGCAATAACCGAAGAGGTTGTTTTTGTAAATTGTTGTACCGTTGATATTGATTCCACTGATAGTATGGCCATTACCCTCGAGGACACCGCCGAATGGAGTGGCTGCAGCGTTGCCGATGGTTGTGAATGGCATGTCAGAGAGCGTGATGTCATTGCAGAGCACGGCGTTGGTCTTCGCCGCCTTGTTCACATTGACATTGTTGGCAATCCACGCAAACTCGAAACCAGTAGTAATCTTGTAGTAGTTCTCCATGCCAGCAAATTCGCCGGTAGCAGCTTCCTCTGCAGTAACCTTGGCAGGCTCCCTGACAGTCAGACCGTCCCAGCCGCTGGCGGGGATACTTTCGAGTGCGATAGGAAGGATTACGTCTGCCGTTTCCTCTCCGGTGATTTTGAGGGTGCCTGTCACATACTTGTAGCCATCAGTAACGATGGTATAGGTGTAGGTGTCGGGAATAAGCCAGAAGCGGTTGTCGGACTGCAGGTCGAAGCTGTCGCCCTTGCCATTGACAAGCGTTATGTCGCTCTGCTTGCCGTTGGCATCGATGTTGAAGCCAGCCTTTACGTAGTCAGGCATTCCCACAGCGATGTCGATATTAGGAAGCGCACCGAAATAGGTCTGATGTGCGATAGCCGTGAAGTTGGGCGAACGTCCTGCCACAGGGTCGATCAAACGGTGATTGCCGATGGGGTCGCCGTACCCATTGACCTGAAGCACTGCATTGTCCATGATGAAATGCTCCTCAGGATTCCAGTTGGCAGGGATGCGAGCCTTTACGAGCTGAGCCGAAGGTGTGCCTGCAAACTGATACTGATTGGCACTGAGGATAAGTTCTGTGCCGTTGGGGACGCCCTTGTAGGTCACGTAAGCCGACATATTGTAGATGCCCGACATCTTGTTTGCGGGGTGATAGAGACCAGCAAACTGTATCTCGATGTCATCGCCTGGCATGAACGTACCGTCATTGCGGGTCATGTTCGTGATGGTCTGTGTACAGGGCTTTGCTGTGAGAACCTGATAGACAGAATGGCCTGCAGCATCTGTAAGCTTTACTATCTGGCGACCATTCTTCAGGAGCAGAGAGTACGAACCGTCAGCATTCTTTGTAACGCCCTTTGTGCCGAAACCCTTGTATGAGGCCATTGTCTCGCCGATGGTGGGATAAGCCATCTCAACAGAAGCTACGCCGGAAGGAGTGAATGTGTATGTGAAGCCGGGTTCGCTCTCAAGATAGTAGAACACGTCGTGCTCAGCATCCACATACTTGCCTGCGTTCTTCAAAGCTCCAGTGTTGTACTTCTCGTTGATGAGCATGTTGGGCTCAACTGATGACTTCGCGCCATCGACAGTGACAACGAAGACCCCCGTATTCTCTGGCCAAAGTGCGCTCCATTCCGAACCATAATAATAATCCGACTCTGTAATCTTGTAAGGCGATTTCTCTGTGCCTGAACCAGAACGGGCTATCTGTGTTACCTTCATCGCATCGTAACTGACGAGCACGAGAGCAGAACCGGCCTTGTTGGCCTTGAGTGTGGCCCAAGGTGAGAAGTCATCAGCCGCTTTCTCAATCGTCACCACATCGTTGCCGGTGGTTCCATCGAGATTGAGAATGGTGTAGTGATACTGTGGCTCAATGAAGTAGTTGGCTGTAGATGTGTTGGTGAGCTGCCAGTCACGCTGTGCTCCGAGCATTTTTGTCTGGCCGGCCTTCATAGTAAGATGTCCGCGCTCGTTGACGGTAAGAAGGATGTTGGCTACATTTGCCTTGCTGTTGTCCGATACGTCGTGGTTCATCCATTTAGCATCAACGTCGAGGTCGGCGCTGGTGAAGGTAAGGGAGGTGAAGCCATCATAGTCGCCTTCCCACTTCTTACTCTCATTCAATGAGAATGGCTTGTAAGGCACGAACATACCAGCCTTGGTGCGCTTGCCATCCTTCCAGAGACGATAGTTGTATGTCGTTCCTTCTGCCAGTGTGTAGGTTCTTGTGATAGTTCCGCCCTTGCTGACCTTGCTTGTAGAAGGGATATCCATAAACTTGACGTAATGGATAGAGCCACTGCCGTTTGTGCCACCTGGCTTCTGGTAGACCTCAAGGTTTGCGTCGGAAGGGTATGTGACGGTGAAAGTAAGACCAGAAGGAATGGTGAAGTTGCATGAGGCATTGGCCGTCATCGTACCACTGCCGAACGTATCCATGTAGCCTTCTGCCTTGTGCGCATCACTTGGCACCACGCGGAAGTTGTAGCTGCTGCCGTTGAGTGTGAGCAGATACTTCGACTGGTACTTGTTGCCCGTTGTCGCCACGTTTGTGAAATTGCTCAAAGTGATCGGAATGAGCTTACCTTCACGGGTGTTGCAACGAAGGTCTGTCATGGTGTAGTCGGTGCCGTATGCCCAGCCTGTCTTGGTATCAGCATAGTAGCTCTGGCATGTAGCCGTAACCACAAAGACCTGAAATTCCTGCTGAGGTTCGTCAGTAACCTCAATCTCAATTGTGCCATAATCCTTGGTATGGCTGTCTGCATCCCATCCTGTAAGCACGTATGTGCCAGGTGCGGCCTCAAACGTATAGGTATAGCTTGTCGGCGTACCCACGTTGACGGCTGTCTGAGATACTTTTTCTACAAATGTCATCACCTTGGCGGTAGAGTTCATCTTGACCGTTACCGTCGAAGCGAGAGCACTCTGAATGCTGCACATCAAAAGTGCAGCAAAGGTGAATAAAGCTTTTCTCATATTATTTAATAATGTTGGTTGATTATTTCTTTATAAACTTTACGCCGTTGCGAATGTACAAACCTCCGTCCTTCGGATTCTTTACCTTGCGTCCCTGCAGGTCATAGATATTATTGTCTGCCAGCTTCTGACGTGTAACGGCAGAGATGCCAGTGTACTCATTGTCAGCAGGGAAGTGACCGTCGGGAGGAAGGGCCAGGAAGTGTGCTGTGTTGATGTAGACCTGATTTTCGCAAAGGAACTGTCCGTCGGGATCCCATTGGTAAAGGACGCCTGCCTCGGCAAACGATGCCGCATCCGTGGCATAGATATATCCTGTATACGGATTGACGTAGATGCCATAAGGCATTGCCATCCTCTGTATGTCTTCCTTTACAGTGCCTGGGAGTTCATCCACCACGCCCTCTGCTCCATTCGTCTCCATCACCTTCTCTGGGTCGATGGTAACATAGTTGAAAGTATATTCGCTGGTATAGTAACTGTACCTGGAACCTATGGCAAAAAATTTGCCATCCATGGTTGTGGTGTTGTAAGTGGCTGCATAAGGCAGCACCTGAAAGCAGGGTGACTCATCGGCCAGTGCTTTGTCACAGTCGAAGATGATGGAATTGGGCATGACGTCATAGTAGTCGCCAGGAGAGTTGATGCAGAGGTATTTGCCACTCTGCGACATCTTGCCGTAGAGATTGATGATCTCCGTATCCACCTCCTTCACCACCTCCATAGTCTCTGCATTGATGATGCTGACTGTGGTCTCATACTCGTGGTCTTCCTGAAAGGCATATCCACCCGTGTTGGCCACAAACAGATAGCCTTTATAGTACGCAATGCCTTCGGGCTCGTATCCCACCTCCACGGTCGATTCTACCTGAAAGGTGTTTATGTCTATTTTTGCCACAAACCCCTTCTCGAAATATTCCATTCCGTTCACAGTGTTGCATTCGTGTCCGTAGCTGCTGACGTATACGTAGCGGCCGTCCGTGGCCAGCTTGCGGTTGTTGGGTACGTCCTCGGTAGCGGCTACTGCCACGCCTTCGGGGGTGATGAACTGCACGATGTTGGACCAGTTGATGGCGATGGCGATGAGGTTGTCGTTGATCTGGATGATGTCGTTGGGCGTGTCGCCCAGCTTCTGGTTGTTGATGTCGCGAAACCATTGGTTCGACACCACCACTCCGTCTTCGAAGTACGTTATCTTTCCGTTGTCGGCCTGCCAGTTGCCCTCGTTGAGCAGGATGATCTTCTCCTGGGCAACGGCAACCGTAGCGCTCAGCACGGATGCGATGATGGTAAGTAAAACTTTTCTCATATTAATTGTTTTTGTTCTAAACTCTAAACTATTCCAATACTCTAAACTCTAAACTTGCCTTACCACATCAGACTCAACGTCAGCCGGTAGTTCCGACCCGGCATGGGGTAGCGGGGTATGTGCTCGTACTGCACGTCGAGCAGATCGTTGACCTCAAGGCACAGTCCCAAGTCCATCTGACAGCTGATGGGATGCGAGTACGCCAAGCGCGCGTCTATATTATTATAAGGTGTAAGTATGTCCTCAGGGTCGGCATACGACCACATACGCTCGGAGACATGCAAGTCGGAGACGGTAAGCGACAGACGCCGCCAACCCAAGATGCCGGTCAGTCCGTACGACAGCGTGGGACTGTAGCAGATCGGCAGATTGTAGACTGCGCTCTGCGGATCGGTGCGATTGAGGTCGCGCTGCAACGTGAGCGATCCGAGCAGAGACAGTTGCCACAGGCCGGTGCAGTATGATCCTTTGGCCGTAGCATTGAGTCCACGGCAGAATGTCTCGCCGTAGTTCATCATCGACCAAGTGTAGGTACCCTTCAAGGGCAGGCACACGATGCGGTTTTCGATACGGTTGATGTAGGCATCGGCTTGGATGGACGCATTCCAGTGGGCATCGTTGTAGTGGTACTCGGCCCCGACGTTCCACTGCTTGGTGTACTCGGGCTTCAGATTGCGGTTGCCCACTTGCGTGTAATACAAGTCGTTGAGAGTCGGTACGCGGAATATCTGCTTATACCAGCCTCGCAGCGTCACGCCGAAACGACTGTAACTGAGCGTGAAGGAGGGCGTGAAGCGGTCTATGGGATCAGCGGCACCAACGTGTGCCATGGTGTGGTCCTTGTAGTGTTGGTGTAGGACAGAGGCGGCTGCCTGCAGTCCCTTCCAGCTGGTCTGCAATGCCACTACCTGCTTCTGGTCCAGACGATGCACGTCGTCAAACTTCTTGAGGTCGGCAGTGAGTACTGAGTAGCGCACATCGTAACTGGCATTCAGCGACAGCCAGTCGAAGGGCTGGTAGGCATAGCACAATGCCAGGAATCCGTCCTGCTGATGGTAGTGGTTATTGACACGGGCTGTATTCTGGTTGTTGGGATAGTCTGTACAGTAGCGCAAGTATTCGTGGGTGTACTTGGTGTTCATCTTCAGAGTGTGGTGCCCCAGTTGCTTCATGTAGGAGGCTTGAAGGAAGAAATCCTGATCCCACTCCCGACCCACGTTGGTGTACTTGTCCGACAGGCGTCGAACGATGCCTCCTGGGCAGCCACGCTGTGAGTCGTAGAAGTAAATGTGTGAGGCAAATCCTCCCTTGAAGAGGGCACCTTCGGTGCGCAGATATTTGATGTCGGAGTTGTCACGTCGGCCTATGGTGTCCTCGTAGGCCGAATGGTAGCGGAAGGGGTAGTCACCCTTTGTCGTCAGTCCCTCTACATCCAGAAAACCGCTCCATCCTCTACGAGAAAACTGCGCATTCGCCTTGCCCATCCACGTACCGAAGGAGCCCTGCCGCGCCTGCACCGAGAGTGAGTCGTTCTCTGGTCTGCGAGTACGTAGATAGACGGTGGCTCCCGAGGCGTACTCGCTTGCCGACTGGCATAGGTCCAGTTTGTTGGCATTATAGAGCGATACGGACTCCATCGTAGAGAGCGAAAACTTGCCCAGGTCTACGGTTCCGTTTTGTGCGTTCGTCACCCGTATGCCGTCGATGTAAATGCCTACGTGCTGGGCTCCCAGCGAACGCACATTGATGGTCTTCAGTCCGCCCAGTCCGCCGTAGTCCTTGATCTGCACTCCGGCAAAGTATTTCAGCGCATCTGCCACGCTGGTAGTGGACAGTGCCTGCAGTTCATGTCCGGAGAGTTTCTGCACCGTGGCAAGCGGGGGACGTTCGGCCATGACCACCACGGAACGCATTGTATCTGTTCTGATACGGTCAGATGGCGTTGAATTCTGCGCATTGGCACACGTCGTCCCGACGCACGCCAACATGTGAGTCAGAATTATCAAAAATTGCAGATAGTTTTTCCTAACACTTGTAGTGTATAGGACGGATTTCCTAACATACATTTTGCCTCAAGACATTCTGTGTCCGTAGTCCCGCAGACACTTGTTACTAATGGCAAAAGGCAGGTCTTCTGACTCATCCCTGAAAGGCAACGCGGTCTTCCCAGATATCCGCAAACACACGCTCTAAGCTGAGGCGGTTTGCATCCAGTGACGTAGTTGGTTGCCCGAAGAAAAGGACTCACAGCACCGGGTAGTGTTGCAGATTCTCACTGCATTCCCATCTTAGCTCCACGCTCGTCTCTATGAGGCGACGGGAGAACCAATTGCACTGCAAAATTACATGTTTTAAAGCAAAGCACCAAACTTTTTCTCATTTTTTATGACAAAACAACATAAAAAAAAGGAACAATATCATCACTGATATGCCTTAAAAAGGAGGTCGATTTTTATCGTCATAGATCGCGAAATCACATTGCAGAACATCAAACAATGCCCCAAGGCAGTAAGGTACATCTGCCACGAGTACGGCATCAGCGAGGAGGACTTTTAGAAGAGAGGGAGAGAGCGGGAGCGGGCAGAGGATCAGCGGGCACTGCGGCGGATCCAGTCCATCACATTGCTGGGGGGACGCTCGGCAAGGAGCTCCTGCTTCATGAAGTCCATGTAGGGGGCCACGTGCTCGAAGTACTGGCGGTAGCCCTGGCAGAGGTAGTTGAGATGGGGTTCGCCCGTGGCGGTGTGGGCAAAGCGGTTGCGGGGGCACTCGCCATTGCAAGCAAAGAGCCACTCGCACTCCTTGCACTGCGAGGGTAGCCACTCTTGCTTGATGCGCGAGAAGGCCTGTTGCTGGGGGGAGTGCATGAGTTGGTAGATGGTCTGCTGGCGGATGTTGCCCAGACGGTATTCGGGAAAGACGAAATGGTCGCAGCTGTATATGTCGCCATTGAACTCCATCACGGCGGCATGGCCACAGTCACGGGCCAGGGTGCAGACACCGGGAGCCATGCCCATCCAGCCTGCCAGCGTGGCATCGAAGAGCTGCACGAAGTATTCTCCCACATCGTGTCTCACCCATTCTTCGAAGATGGCGCAGAGGAAACGGCCCCACTGCTCCGGTGTGACGGAGAAGGGTGCGAGGGTGCCCTCGGTGTCGCCCAGGTGAGCAAGCGATGCGTCGAGCGATGAGCGTTGAGCGTCGAGCGAAGGACGGTGGGAGGCGGGCGATGGTTTCAGGCGTTCGACGATGGGGGTGAACTGCAGGTAGTGGCAGTGGAGCTCGTCGCGGAAGAAGCGGTAGAAGTCGAGTGGATAGTCGGCATTGAAGTCGTTGACCACAGCCATGGCGTTCCACTCCACCCC
>JAZLII010000196.1:0-5050 GCA_045617275.1 Bacteroidaceae bacterium | reverse complement strand
AATATATAAATATATAAATTGATAAATTTATCTATATAATTATATTGCCGTTCCGGCTGGGGGTAGGTGTTTTGTCCAATGTCCAATGTCCAATGTCCAACGTAGCGAGAGCAGAGACAATAAGCTTGCTTAATTGCTATGCCGAGCGCAGAGGACTTCGACGTAGTCCGCTCAGCTCGTCGAAGACAGATGCTTCGCTCCAAAGGGGCAGAAGAATGTCCAACATCGGCGTGTCTTATCCAGAAATAAGTAGACAGGTATTTATATATTTCCTGCATGAGTAGACATGTTGACTAAATAAGTAGACATACGCATGGCAAGGCGAAGTCATGCGCATGACTTCGCTCGATCATGCGCATGACTAAGGCGAGTCACCTGAGGGGTTTCTTTTTGCACACATGCATACACACAAGACCGCACGCACATGCGCTCAGATACGCACAAACATTAAAAATAGCATAATATTTGCATTTTGTCCCTCGCAGATTTGTCAGTCTCACAAAAAAAACGTAACTTTGCGCTATAGACCAAAACACCGACCGTACACACATACGGTTCACCCTGTTAACCCGTCCACACAGACCATAAGCGAAAAACTCATAATTACTAACTTAAAAACAAATCACACAAAGCATGAAGAAACTTCTACTTCTTGTGGCAGTTGCCGTAATGTCCACCCTGGGCGTACACGCTCAGTGGGCAGAACCCGAGCTGCCAACTACCGGCTCGGACCTCATCTCCGGCGGTAAGTACATGATCAAGAACGTGGCTGCTGCTGAGGTCAACGAGGATGCTTGCTTCCTCACTGGTGGCATAGCTTGGTACACCTGGGCTACCTCTACCGCCCTTACCGCACAGGATGCCGCGCTGACCTTCACCATCACTGAGACCGAGCAGGGCTGGACTCTCCGCCGCACCTCGGACAACAAGTACACCTTCATCTCTGGCAACTCACCCAAAGGCCTGACCAACACCGGTGAGATGCACGTAGACCAGGGCAGCCAGGCTGCCGACTTGCACTTCTTCGACTTCAAGAAGGTGGGCAACTACTACCGCATCTATGCTGCCAAGGCAAACACAGCCTTCAACATTCCCGTCTATGCAGACTCTGCAAGCGTAGAGCCTCTGCTCTTCTGGGGTTGGAAGCTCGACAACGACGAGGCTGACGAGGAGAACCCCTACGGCCCCTACCAGACTGCCGTATACGGTACCGTAGATCCCGCTCAGGGCTTCGGTTGTGACTGGGAACTCATCTACATCTCTGCCTACGAGGCTCGCAAAGCGCTCTATGCACTCTACGACGAGGCTGTGGAGTACGACGTAGACCTGACCGCTGCAACCAAGGTGTACAACGATGCCAACGCTACCGCAGCTGAGATCGAGGCCATGACAGCCCAGCTGAAGTTGGACATCATCGACGCCAAGTTCGCCAACGCTTCCGAGGACGATCCTATGGACGCTACCGAACTGCTGAAGAACCCTGACTTCGCTGCAGGCAACATCAACGGTTGGGTATGTACCTTCGAGAAGGGCGTGACCGCACAGAACATCGGCTACCAGTCCAACAATGAGTATCCCGGCAAGGCTTGGGAGGACGAGGAGACTGGCGAGAGTGGCACTGCCATCCTGAGCAAGTTCATCGAGGCTTGGAGCCCCAACACCGATGCTTATAAGTTTGAAGGCCGCAGCTTCGGTACCATCGGTGACGGTAAGCTCTACCAAATCATGGAGAACCTCCCCGCAGGTAAGTACAAGCTCTCTGCCGATGTCAACGCCGTACAGCAGAACAACTCTGCAGCCAACCCCGTCACCGGTGTACAGCTCTATGTGACCGTAGGCGACTTTGAGGCCCACATGGATATGGCTACCGGCAATGGTCAGCCCGAGCACTTCATCCTCACCTTCATCCACACCGGTGGCGATGCTGAGATGGGTCTCCGCACCTCCAACACTACGGCCAACTGGATCGGCGCCGACAACTTCACCTTGCGCTACTATGGTCCCGTGACCAAGAACCCCTACCTGATCGTACTCGAGGACTTCATCGCACAGTGCGAGAAGAAGTTCGGCGAAGACGAGATCCACGCCCAGACCACCCTCATCGAGGCTTACAACGAGGCCATGAACGAGGCTAAGGCTGCTTCTGGCGAAGACCAGGCATACATCGACGCTAAGGACAAGCTTGAGGCTGCTGCCAACGCGCTCAGCAAGTCTGTAGCTGAGTATGCTTCCCTCCTGAAGAACATCGAGAGCGCTCAGGCTCGTGTAGAGGAGCTGGACGGTACTGAGTGGACCGACCTGGCTGCTGAGCTCGCTGACCTCGTAGACGAACTCGTAGAGCACTACGAGAGCGGTGACCTCAACGCAGAGGAGACTTCTACCGTAGGTGCTGACATCGAGCAGATGATCTCTGACTACGTGAGCGAGAACCTCCAGCCCGGCAACGACGTGACCATCCTGCTGAAGAACCCCGGCTTCACCAGCGACTTCTCTGGTTGGACCAACACGGGTGCTGCTATCGACTGGCAGAAGAACCATGGCAATGGTGAGAACCTGCTCAGTGTCAATGTGGAGCGTCCCGAGGACGAGGACGGTCTGGCAGAGAAGTGGCATGCTGCCTTCACCCTCTCACAGACCATCAAGAACCTCCCCGCCGGTCTCTACGAACTGACCTGCCAGGGCTTCAACCGTCACGACGACGGTGTGACCGACCAGTTTGCTGAGCTCTACGCTGTACTGCCCGACGGCAGCGAGCAAGTGGCTCACTTCGCCGACATCAACGACTACGCTACCGACGAGATGCTCTACGAGAAGGAAGAGGGCGACGACCACTGGCGTAGCGACGCTGAGGCTGACATCGACGGCGAGACCAAGTACATCCCCAACAGTATGACCGGTGCTGCATGGCACTTCATGAACAAGAGCAACGGTGAGGACTACGACTACATCAGCAAGTTCAGCATCGTACTGACCGAGATGGGCGACCTGACCGTAGGTGCACGTTGTACCGACACTCACCAGTGGGTCATCTTCGACAACTTCCGCATCGTATATAAGGGTACCGGTGGCGGTATCTACGCACAGCCCATCATGGACCTCCAGAAGGAGATTGAGGGCTACACCGACAAGGTGACCACTCCCATGATCACTGAGATTGAGGACGCTGTCAGCACCGGCGACAAGGCCATCGACGCTGGCGACGACGAGACTTGCATCGCAGCCATCGAGACCTTGCGTGAGGCTATCGCTCGTGCCATCGAGAACATGAACCTCCAGAAGGCCGTACAGAGCCACTACGACCAGCTCAACGGTGACACCTACAGCAAGCTCCAGGAGATCGACGACGATGCTCTGACCGATCAGTTCAACAAGCTCATCGACGTCATCGACAACGAGGAGTACACCGAGATGACCAATGAGGAGATGAAGCAGTACGGCGAGGATGCCGATGCCTTCGTGAAGACCGTCGACGACGCTTACGTGGCATGGCAGCAGGAGCAGTTCTATGCTGAGGTGGTAGCGGCTGTAGACGGTGCTTCCGACGACGCACCCGCATCGCTGACCGACTTCCTGGCCAACCCCGACATCGAGGCTGAGGGCAGCGAGCGTGGCAAGGATCCTGCAGGCTGGACTCTCGACCTCACTCAGTACACCAACCGTGGCTACCAGGACAACAAGGTATACACCGGTGCTGCTATCGAGCTCAACGGCCAGGAGTACACTCCCACTTGCGAGCACTTCATCGAGGTATGGAAGAGCGGTGGTGAGGCCATCCTCGGCGACATCTACCAGAAGATCATGCTTCCCGCAGGTACCTACAAGCTCTCTGCCGACGTCATCACCACCAACGGTGACCAGATCGAGGGTTGCTTCCTCTATGCCGGCGAGTCACACATGGTAGTAAGATCCGACGAGGCCAACACTCCCAAGCACTACGAACTCATCTTCAAGGTAGCTGAGGACCGTACCGTCGTACAGCTCGGTATCAACTGCTCTGCCACTTCCAACTCAAGCTGGCTGGGTGCCGACAACTTCACCCTCACCGCTTACGGCAAGGACAGCAAGATGGAGGAGAACGGCGAGGAGAACGCTATCAACAGCATCGCTGCTGATGCCCAGAAGGCTATCTTCGACCTCACTGGCCGCAAGGTCAGCAAGGCAAGCAAGGGCCTCTACATCATAGGCGGCAAAAAGGTGCTGGTTAAGTAAGCGCTAAGCCAAGCAAGCGTTGCGTGCTCAGCGTTACATCGCTGAGCTCCCCCAAGCCAAGTAAGATACTTACACACTTTTAGCCAATTGGTGCTAAAAAACCTATACAAGTCCTGCAAGGCACGTCCTTGCGGGACTTTTTTTACCATTTTCTTTGCAGTTTTGGAGAAAAATTGTATTTTTGCAGAAATATTTGGTACTTTCTGCGGGTGAAGTATGCACTTTCGCCCCCCAAAAGCGACCTACCACGAAAAACAAGCGATTAAAAAACCTTTTATTAACAACTAATTATTAACCTTTAATTTCACAATCAAATGAGAAAGCTTTTTACTCTTTTGACCGTGGCATTGGTTTCCACTTCCATGTGGGCACAGTTCGACAATTCTCCCGAGCTGAAGCCTGCAAGCAAGGTGGTCACAGACGGTAAGTCTGAGTACATCCTCAGCATCAACGTCGAAGGCGAAACCTACTTCTACGGTAAAGGAAATGCATGGGGTACCCGTACCTCAGTGAAGGAAAACGAAGAAGACGCTTTGACCGTACGCTTCTATGAGGGCGTGAAGGTTATTGAAGGCGACTCTGTCGTTTGCCTTACCTTCAACAACTACGTCAGCGACAAGGGTGGCTGGGGTGCACATGTCGATGTAGACGACGGTGATCACCTGAAAGCCAACAATGGTAACCAGTCATGGGTAGACGGTCAGGGCCGTCGTGGTGATGGCTACTGGCAGCTGACCAATCTAGGCAATGGCCAGATTGAGTTGCAGAACCTCTTGGTTCCCGGTTCTAAGTTTGGTGTCAGCTTGAGCGTTGCCGATTGGAACAACGACGAGCAGGCTTA
>JAZLII010000195.1:0-22692 GCA_045617275.1 Bacteroidaceae bacterium | reverse complement strand
TGCTCTGAACCAGCTGAGCTAAACGCCCGAAAGCTCTCCTTTCGTTTGCGGATGCAAAGGTAAGGCAATATTTTGATATCGCCAAACTTTCACGACTATTTTTTATATTTGTCGACTATTTTTGTGCAAAACGTGCAGCTTGCTCGGCGATGAGAGCCGCATCATCGAAGTAATTTATCTTCATGGCACGACGTACCTCATCCATAGTCTGAACAGCCGTCTCACGTGCCTTGAGGCATCCCTTCTGCAAGATATCATAGACGGCAGGGATATCCTTCTCATACACTGCACGACGCTGGCGAATGGGCTCCAAGGTCTCATTGAGCACTGCCATCAGCAGCTTCTTGCACTTCATATCGCCCAGACCTCCACGTGTGTAGTGGTCTTTCATCTCCTGCAAAGTAGCATAGTCAGGGGCAAAAGCGGCTACCATATCATCGGTAGCAAAGGCGTCAAGATAAGTGAACACCGTATTTCCCTCCAGATGACCGGGATCGCTTACCTGCAAGTGGGTGGGATCGGTGTACATGGTCTTCACCTTCTTGTTCACTTCGTCTGCGCTGTCGCTCAGATAGATGCAGTTGCCCAGGCTCTTACTCATCTTTGCCTTGCCATCAGTTCCGGGCAAACGAAGACATGCTGCGTTGTCTGGCAGCAGGATATTGGGCTCTACCAAGGTGTCGCCATAGATATTGTTGAAACGACGAACAATCTCGCGTGCCTGTTCCAACATAGGCTCCTGATCCTCTCCCACAGGAACTGTCGTAGCCTTAAACAAGGTGATATCGGCTGCCTGACTGATAGGATAGGTGAAGAAGCCTACGGGGATGCTTTCTCCGGCAAATCCACGCATCTGGATCTCGGTCTTTACAGTAGGATTGCGTTGCAAACGGCTTACGCTTACCATATCCATGAAGTAGAACGAGAGTTCGCACAACTCGGGGATCTGGCTCTGTATGAAAAGGGTTGACTTCTCAGGATCCAGTCCACAGGCCAGATAGTCCAAAGCCACCTCAATCACATTCTGACGCACCTTCTCGGGGTTGTCGATATTGTCGGTCAAAGCCTGCGCATCGGCTTCAAAAACGAAAATCTTATCATAGAGACCGGAATTCTGCAATTCCACACGGCGACGCAACGAACCTACATAGTGTCCGATGTGCAATTTTCCGGTTGGGCGATCGCCCGTCAATATTACTTTTTCCTTAGCTTCCATATACTTGTTTTAATTTACATTGCAAAGTTACACAAAAATAACATGCCCGCCAAAAGGCACACTCTTTATTTTTAACTGATGGCCATGATATGATACAGAGGAGATGGCCTCACCTAAACAGCTTATCGATATGGTCTTGGGGCAAAATTGTCAGCACCGTCTTGCCATCCGGAGTCAGACTGGGATTGTCGGTAGCAAACAGGTCGTTCATCAAATTCTCCATCTGCTGTTTGCCAAGCACTTCGCCTACCGATAGAGCCGAATGGCGTGCTGTAGCCAAGGCCAGGCGATGCTGTACGTCTTCCTTGGCCGTCTTGCCAGTATCACGGATGGAACCCACGATATCGTTGAGCAAAGACAAGGGATCCGCATCACTGAGTGAAGCGGGAACTCCCAGCACAGAGAAATTGCCTCCCCCCAAGGGGCTCAGGTCAAATCCAAGGCTATGCAAATCTTCCATCACCTCCTCCAGGAGAACCGCATCAGAAGCAGAGAGCGACAATATCTCCGGGAAGAGAAGTCCCTGGGATGCCGTGGTCTGACCGTTCATGATCTCCCTATACCTATTGTATAATACACGTATGTGTGCGCGATGCTGGTCGATGATCATCAGTCCGTTGCGAACGGCTGTCATGATGTATTGTCCGCGATACTGATAATAGTCTGCGCTCTTCTCCATGTCCTGAAGCGATTCCATGCTGTACAGGGTAGGTTGCTGTACCTCCACCTCTTCATTGTCTGGCAGCATGTCCTTCATATATTGATACGAGGGAGCGGAATATCCCGATGTCAGGTCACCCACAGGAGAGACTCGTACCGGCGCACTTGAGGATCGGGGCACGGCAGTCTCCAGAGAGGACGAATACAAGGACTGAGGCGAACTGAAAGGATTGAACGACTCGTCGAAAGATATCTTTGGAGGTTCTTGTCTTACGTTGGACTCGCGGTAGACAGGGATGTCATCTGGCGAACCTTCTACATCAAAGTCTATCATAGGCACGGCATTGAACTTTCCCAAAGCCTCCTTGATAGCCGATATCAGAATTTGCCAGATAGCACTCTTGTTGTGGAACTCTATCGTAGTCTTTGAAGGACTGATGTTGACGTCGATCGAACCGGGATCTACCGTGAAATACAAGAAATAGGATACTTGTTCACCGTCGGGTACCAGACCTTCAAAAGCTTCGCATACAGCTTTGTGAAAATAGGGATTCTTCATGAAACGACCGTTCACAAAGAGGAACTGATGTGCGCCTTTCTTACGGGCTGTATCTGGTCGTCCCACAAATCCGCTGATGCGGCATATCGTAACATCCACATCCACCGGAAGCAGCTGCGCATTCATCTTCTTGCCAAAGATGCCGGCGATGCGCTGCAAGGTGTTGGAACCGGGAAGATTGTACACTTCCGAACCATTGTTGTGGAACGTAAAACTCAAACTGGGATTGACCAGTGCCATGCGTTCAAACTCTTGCATGATATTGGTCAGCTCCGTTCGCTCATTGCACAAGCCTGCCCTTCGAGCAGGGACATTGAAGAACAGGTTGGTGACAGAGAAGTTGGCTCCTACCGGGCACATGTCCACCTCCTGTCCGATGAAGCGATCTCCTTCTATCTGTATCTTCGTGCCCAACTGATTGCCAGCTTGTCGTGTACGGAGCACCACATTGGAAACTGCCGCGATACTCGGCACAGCCTCTCCTCGGAAACCCATGGTGTGAAGGGCATACACATCGGAGGCTTGCTTGATCTTGCTGGTAGCATGGCGCTCAAAAGCCATACGGGCGTCAGTCTCACTCATACCCTTTCCGTCGTCGACTACCTGAATCAACGTCTTACCAGAGTCTACCACATAAATATCAATGTGTTGCGCCCCGGCATCCACAGCATTCTCCACCAGCTCCTTTATCACAGAAGCTGGGCGCTGAACCACTTCTCCCGCAGCAATCTGATTGGCCACGGAGTCTGGAAGAACGTGTATGATATCGGGCATTGGGGTTGAGCGTTGAGGGTTGAACGTTGAACGTTGAGGGTTGAGCGTTGAAAGATGAGCGTTGAGGGTTGTATCAACTACTTATATCAATGACGGCCATAGAGATGGCCCGTCTGCAAGAAGTACCAGATCATAAGCAAAGCACCTATGAGCAAGATGATGATGGGCCAGGCCAACTTGCGTCCACCTTCATGGGCACGCTGTGCATGGGGCGTATACTTGGCAAACTGTCCCTTGAACTTGTCGGTCGGATCGTAAGGCTGGGCAGGAAGTTCACCCTGCTCTCGCTTCACCTGATCGACGATCTTGGCAAGCTTTTCCCTGCGCTCATCGTAGTATACTGACACCCTACGGTACTTGCGGGGCATCCTGGATGAAAACATACTCATAACTACACTATTGCTTTTTGGTCGCTTTTTTCTTCAAAGCATCGAGCTTCTGCGTGGGAGCTTCATGCACGACACTTTCCTTCAATTCCGTACCGGCTTTCTTCGGGCGCCAGTTGAACACGTCATCCTTATCTACGGGGCGCACATAGTCAAACCAGGCAAAAGTCGGTAAGTATCGGTCTGCCGCAGGCGTTTTCTCTACGGGATAGAAGACTCCTGTCGTAGCGGGCATCCAGATGCTCTCCACCTGCTGTTCCTTGATGAAGAGTTTGAGTTCGGTGCTTTCAGCATGTATCATGCCCACCATCAGGGAGTCGTCGTCCAAAGGATAATAATTGACTAAGACATTGCCTTCGGCCTGATTGAGATAAACCTCACCATTCTCGAAGTACGAATACATCTCCTTGCTGGACACCTGATTGTAGTGGAGGCTGTCCATCCTTTCTACCAGCAGGGCCTGGTTGATGACATGCACACTGTCCATGGTAGAGTCGTTGGTCCAAGCCTTGATCACCTCGCCCACGATCTGCTGTCCTTGTTGCCACAAGATGGGATCCTTGTACATCGTCGTACAAGAGTCTTTTCCCACATGGACCATGGAGTCGCAAACCGCCTGCATATCGGCACGGAAAATTCGGACATGATTGTAGGCATGAACCACACGGTACATGCTGTCTGTATCCATGAAATACGTATACATCTTCACGGAGTCGGCATGGGCCCACAGCGTGTCACGCTGGGAGTAATCCACACAAAGGGCACTGTCGGCAGCCTCTGCATATCCTGTACTGTCATTGTAGAGCAGATAGTTGCCCAAGAAACGGCTCTTGTTGGCAAAATCATCATAAACGACCTGTCCAAAACCCTTGCTCACCTTGTTGACTCCATCGTAGTTCAGACTATCGCCCTCGATACGCTTAGACACATAGTTCACATGGGATCTGTTGAGCAGATAGGAGAAATCATTGTGGGAGTCATAGTATCCATTCTCCGTATAGATCAGCGTCGTACCCTGCGTGAGATTGGAAGGGCCCACGGTATGAGCTACTCCGGACCCCGTATTATAATATAAGGTGTCGCTAAGCAACTCCGACTTGACGGGTTCTGGAGGGAGAGGATTGATGAGGCGAACATTGAAATTGAAGACCGCCTCACGGGTGCTGGGGGTGTACGAACCATAGTCGCTGGTCAGCAGATTGCCCTGATCGATGAGGCGTCCACGATCGGGGAAATAGCCCACACCATACATCTTGTCATAGACCAGACTGTCGGTATACAGCTTGGTATCTCGATGCTTGAGCAGAACCTCATGTCCACTCATGCGAGCTTTCTGCTCGACACCGTCATAATAAAGTATCTCTCCTGTCAGGGTGAGGGTGTCGCCCTGCTTCATCTTGACGTTGCCAAAGGCGTCAAACGACTTGGTGTCCTGATAATACAATGCACTGTCGCAATACATCAAGGTTCCTTGATGCTCGAAAGCCACATTGCCCACAAGTATCTGTGCATCTCTGCGGATACGGACATTGTAATACAGTCTGTCCGCATGCAAAAGATGTATCTGATCGTCCTTCTCTTTGGGGGCCTCAGCTGGCACCGTAGCGAGCACAGGCACCTCTACAGTCTCCGTGGCGAAATCCGGGATGGCTGCATACTCATGCGAAGGCTCCAATGCCCACACAAAAGTGAGCATCCCGAAGAACACCGAGAATAAGATATAAATACCTCTTCGCATGAGATTACAACTACTTAATTATCATCACTAAGGCATAAGACACACAAAACAAGATGGTCAGTGCCGGGATGCTGTCCAATCGCTACTTACAAATGCTTGCAGGAGCAGCCGCTATCACTTCACCCATCCGGGATACTGGAACTCGCAATCGCGCCACTCTTCGTTGATACGAACATAAGTGGCACGCTGCTTCTCGCTTATCCACTGGTTGATCACCTCCTGTCTCTTCTTGCCTAATACCACATCACTAAGTATCTGGAAGTCTTCCTGCATACTGGCTCTATGAGCGGGGATGCGCGACTTAAGCTTGACGATGGCACAGACCGTCTTACCCTTGGCATTGACCATCTGGAAAGGCTTGGAGACATCTCCGGGTTCGAGTCCGGCCACCACCTGAGCCACCTCGGGCGACTCATCGGCCAGTTCGCTCATAGTGAAACGGGAGGTGCGCTCGCGACCATTCTCCGTAGCGATCACCTTGCTCATGAGACCATGGTTGTTGCGCGTATCCTTGTCATCACTGATCTCCGATGCGGCAGCCTCAAAAGGAAACTTCTCCGCACGGATATCTGCAGCGAGTGAGTCCAGACGGATCAGGCAGGTATCCACATCTTCCTGCATCACCTGAGGCTTCAGCAAGATATGACGGCACTTGATCTTATCACCGTTCTTGTCGATCAACTGTATGATATGATATCCGTATTCCGACTCTACCACCTTGCTGACCTTATTGGGATCGGTCAGGGAGAAAGCCACGTTGGCAAAGGCAGGGTCGAGCATGGTGCGGCTCATATAGGGAAGTTCACCACCTTGGCGTCGTGAGTCATCCTGGCTGTACATTCTGGCCAAGTTGCCGAAAGATATTTCTCCACTGGTGACACGCTCTGCATATCCTCTCAAGGCATCCTTCACACGGTCTATCTCTTCCTGCTTCATCTCGGGTTGCTTTACCAAGATTTCCACCTCTACCTGCATATTGATATAAGGCAGACTGTCCTCAGGAAGGTCCTTAAAGTAGCGACGAACCTCCGCTGGAGTGACCTTCACGTCACTGGTCAGCTTCTGTTGCATACGCTCCACCAGGCTTTGGTTTCTGAGGGATTCAAACATATCCTCACGTATCTGCGTGATGGTGGACTTCATGTATTCCTCCAATTTTTCCTTGGAGCCGGCCTGCATCACCCAGTTGTTGATCTGCTCTTCCACCAAGCTGTTGACCTCCTGATCGGTCACCTCGATACTGTCTATCTCAGCCTGGTGCAAAAAGAGTTTCTGCACCGCAATACGCTCGGGGATGACGCAATAAGGATTGCCTTGGATCTTATTCCAGTCGGGGTCTGTACGCATGCTCTCTACGTCGCTCTTGAGGATAGCCTCATCGCCAACGACCCAGATCACCTCGTCTACTACGTTGCTTTGAGCCTTGGCTGCAGGAGTGGCACAGAGCATAGCCACCAACCAGAGTATGCTATAGATATATCGTCTCATAAATCAGTCTCTATTATGGATTGGATGGTCCATCCGTTAGTGATTGTTTACCGTATTGATGACATCTTCAAATATCTCCACCTTGTAGCGCTTGCGGAGCTCAGCCACATACTGGCGCTCACGCTCCTGCTGGTAGTCGGCTACTACCTGAGCACTGACATCGGTCCACTTCTTCGGTCCCTTCTTAAGCAGCGTTCCTACGGTGCCGATATGAGGGAAGTCCTTGCGAATAGAGGCCTTCTTGACAGGCTTCACCTTCATGACGAGAGAGTCCACCAAGGCATTGTCGCCCTGTGCAAACAACTTCTGCTCCATACGCACGGTGACGCTGTCCTGATTGAAATGCTCACGAACCGTCTTGGTCCACAAGGCCTCGTCGACCTTCTTCAATACCTTCTTCACAGCAGCCACATCGCTCTGCTGACGGCAATGATAGACCATACCCATGAAGTGGGGAATGTCCCAGTCATAGTTTTTCTTGTTCTTCTTGAAATACTGCTCGAGTCCCACTGTATCTTTGGCGGCAGGATCCCACACCTCACGCGTACAAATCTCGAAAAGAAGCAGTCCGTCGTGGTATTCCTTGACCAGATATTTCAGTTCGTCATCCAGTGCACACAGTCTTTCGGTCTCTTCATCCAGTATCTGGTCTACGCTCTTGCCTCTCTGGCTGGCCAGGCCTTCTACAGCCTTGCTAGCCAACTGCTCCTTGAGTCCTCGCTGGTCCAGATAACGGTAGATCTGCGAGCGGAGCTCTTCGTAAGTCTCCACGGGCTTCCTACCCTTGAGCTGGATGATATGGTAGCCTACCGTAGAAAGTACGGGAGGAGCAACCTCACCACTGTCCTTCATGGCAAAGATGACCTTCTCCAACTCGGGAAGCAACTGATGAGGACCTATCCACTGGATGAGGCCACCACGAGCACCAGTCTGCTTGTCATCAGAACACTGCTGCGCCAACTGCTCGAAGGAAGCGCCATGCTGCAATGCATTGTAGATGCTATCGATGCGTGCCTTTGCCTTGGACTGCTCTTCGGCAGGAGCATCCTGGGGAACATGCACGAAGATGTGGGCAGGCAGATAGAGATCGTGACCTTCCAGGCTCTTCACCATGTTGTCGTAATAGTCACGTACCTCCTTCTCCTCTGCAGCGGGAGTCACAAGCAAAGGTCGGATCTGCTGATCACGGTACTGACGGAACTCCTGCTGGTAGCTGGTCAGTGTATCCAGTTTGGCATCTTCTGCAGCCTCAACCTTCAGTTTGTAGTTCACAAACAGGTCGACATATTCCAACAGATCTTTCTTGTCCACCACACCCTCGGTGTTGTTCTTGTTGTAGTTGTATTCAAACTCCGAACGTGTCACATCCTTGCCGTTGATTCGCATCACAACAGGATCTTCTTTCTGAGCAAATCCAGAAAGACTAAGCATGCAAAGAAGTACTGAAATTACTGACTTTTTCATTCTACTGCGTTAGATTGCCTTAGTTTACACTATATGTTTTTGGAAAGTAAACGTGTGCGAGATTTCTTTCAAGCACTCGCACACGCTACTCTATAGGAGAATTTGTTTTCAAGTTTACTGAGGACGGCTATAGTTGGGAGCCTCACTCGTGATGATAACCTCGTGGGGATGGCTCTCCAGCATACCGGCATTGGTGATACGGGTGAACTTCGCGTTGTGGAGCTCTGCAATGTTGTGGGCACCACAGTAGCCCATACCGCTACGCAGACCACCTACCATCTGGTAGATGACCTCCTGCACGGTACCCTTGTAAGGCACACGGCCGGCGATACCTTCGGGCACAAGCTTCTTGGTCTCCTTCACGCCACCCTGGAAGTAACGGTCGGCACTACCCTTCTCCATAGCCTCCAGCGAGCCCATGCCACGATAAGCCTTGAACTTACGTCCATTGTAGAGGATAGTCTCACCAGGAGCCTCTTCGGTACCAGCTACGAGCGAACCCATCATCACGCTGTATCCACCTGCGGCAAGAGCCTTCACCACATCACCTGAGTAGCGCAAGCCACCATCGGCAATGAGAGGCACACCGGTACCCTCAAGGGCAGAAGCCACGTCGTAGATGGCACTGAGCTGAGGCACGCCGACACCGGCTACCACACGGGTAGTACAGATCGAACCGGGACCGATACCTACCTTCACGGCATCTGCTCCTGCCTCTACGAGCATCTTGGCAGCCTCGCCAGTAGCGATGTTACCTACCACGATGTCCACCTCGGGGAAGGCAGCCTTTGCCTCACGCACCTTGTCGATGACACCCTTTGAGTGTCCATGTGCGGTATCGATGATGATGGCATCTACACCGGCCTTTACCAGAGCCTCCATACGCTGGAAGGTGTCAGCTGTCACGCCCACACCTGCAGCTACACGCAGACGACCCTTCTTGTCCTTACATGCCATGGGCTTGTCGGCAGCCTTGGTGATGTCCTTATAGGTGATGAGGCCGATGAGATGGTTTTCATCGTCCACCACGGGAAGCTTCTCGATCTTGTGCTCCAGCAGGATCTTGCTGGCGCTCTCCAAGTCGGCCTGCTGATGGGTCACTACCAAGTTGTCCTTGGTCATCACCTCGTCGATCTTGCGGTTAAGATCGGTCTGGAAACGAAGGTCGCGATTGGTCACGATACCTACGAGCTTGTTGTCCTTATCCACCACGGGGATACCGCCGATGTGATACTCAGCCATGATATCGAGCGCATCCTTTACGGTCTTGCCACGCATGATGGTCACGGGATCATAGATCATACCGTTTTCAGCACGCTTCACGATGGCAACCTGACGAGCCTGCTCCTCGATGCTCATGTTCTTGTGGATAACACCTATACCACCTTCGCGGGCAATAGCGATGGCCATAGGTGCCTCGGTAACGGTGTCCATAGCGGCCGTTACGAAAGGTATCTTCAGGTCTATATTTCTTGAGAACTTTGTACTCAGACTTACCTCACGGGGGAGGACGTCAGAATAAGCTGGAATCAGCAACACGTCGTCGAAGGTAATACCTTCCATTACAATCTTGTCTGCAATAAATGATGCCATAATGTTGTGCCTTTATAATTATTGCGTGCAAAGGTACGAAAAAAAAACGGAAAACGGCACATTTCACACGCAGTTTTTTATTATTTTAAGGCTTACGTCGGAAAGCATAAAAAACGGAGGCTACGATGGCCTCCCTCGCGCATGCGCATGACATGCCCAACGCATGCACATGACAAAGCGAAATCATGCGCATGACTCAGCCTTGTCATGCGCATGTCGTAAAATGGGCTTGTCAATTGGCAGTCTCGCTCATGAACTTGATGCGGACGAGTTTTATTTCTTCCTCCGTGAAGTCGTTGCCCAGGACATCGAGTGCCTCGTCGATGCTATCTGTCTCGGATTCATCGTGGAAATAGTCATAGATGTCGTACATATGGTCCTCGTCCATAACCTCCTCAATGAAGTAGTCGATATTCAGTCGGGTGCCACTCTTGACAATGGCGTAGATCTCGTTGAGGAGGTCATCGTACTCCAAGCCTTCCGAACGGGCAATATCCGTCAGAGCCAACTTTCGGTCGATACGCTGGATGATGCCGACTTTCAGTCTCGACTTGTTGGCTACCGTGCGTACACGCAACTCGTCGGGGCGCTCTATCTCATTTTCTTCGCAATACTTGGCGATGAGATCGCAGAAGTCCTTTCCGTATCGGGCCGCCTTACCTTCGCCCACACCGATGACATTGAGCAACTGTGCCTGGGTGACCGGGTACTGGGTGGCCATGTCTTCCAGTGAGTTGTCCTGGAAGATGACATAGGGCGGGATGTCCAACTGCTGGCTCTTCTTCCTACGCAAGTCGCGAAGCATCTTCAGGAGGGTCTCATCGAGGGCAGAAGTTGCCGTCATGCTCTCAGGCTGCTCGTAGTCGGCAAACTCACGGTCCTCCGAGACGAAGAACGGTTCGGGATGCTTCATGTAGCGCTTTCCCTGAGCCGTGAGCTTTACCAGTCCGTAGCTCTCCACGTCCTTTTTCAGGTAGCCCGCCAGCATTCCCTGACGGATGACGGCACTCCAGAACGACATGGTATGGTCGTCACCTATGCCAAAGCACTCCAGATTGTTGTGCAAGTGCGAGCGGATGTCTTCAGTCTCTCTTCCTATGAGCATGTTTACGATATACTCCACCTTGAACATCTCCTTGACCTGGCTTATCACCACCAGGGCACGGCTCAACTCGTCCTGAGCCTCAATCAGTTCGCGTGGGTGCAGGCAGTTGTCGCAGTTGTGGCAATTCTCCTGCTCGTATATCTCTCCGAAATAATGCAGCAAGACGCGTCTGCGGCAGACCGTGGTCTCCGCATAGGAAGCAGTTTCCTGCAGAAGCTGACGACCGATGTCCTGTTCGGCCACGGGTTTGCCTTCCATAAACTTCTCCAACTTCTGCAAATCCTTACGGGTGTAGAAAGTCAGACAGATGCCTTCTCCGCCATCTCGACCGGCGCGACCTGTCTCTTGGTAGTATCCTTCCAGGCTCTTGGGGATGTCGTAGTGTATGACATAGCGCACATCGGGCTTGTCGATACCCATGCCAAAGGCTATCGTGGCGACGATGACATCGATACGCTCCATGATGAAGTCGTCCTGCGTCTGATTGCGAGTCACGTTGTCCATACCGGCATGATAGGCCCGTGCACTGATGTCGTTGGCCCGAAGCACCTCTGCCAGATCTTCCACACGCTTGCGACTGAGGCAATAGACGATGCCGCTCTTGCCGGCATGCTGACGGATGAACTTCACGATATCCTTGTCGATATCCTTTGTCTTGGGACGAACTTCGTAGTAGAGATTGGGACGGTTGAACGAACTGCAGAACTCTGTGGCTTCCTGCATGCCGAGATTCTTCTTGATATCTCCTTTGACCTTAGCCGTAGCCGTAGCTGTAAGCGCTATGATGGGAGCCGTACCGATCTCCTGCACGATGGGACGTATGTTGCGGTATTCCGGACGGAAATCGTGTCCCCACTCCGAGATACAATGGGCCTCATCCACAGCATAGAAAGATATCTTTACACTTCGGAGGAACTCCACATATTCCGTCTTCGTAAGCGACTCTGGAGCCACGTAGAGCAACTTCGTAGTACCCGACTGTATGTCAGCTTTTACTTGGTCGACAGCCGTCTTCGTAAGGGAAGAGTTGATACAATGGGCGATACCGTCCAATTCGCTTACCTGACGTATCGCATCCACCTGATTTTTCATCAGGGCTATCAAGGGGGAGATGATGATGGCCGTGCCTTCCATGAGCAAGGCGGGAAGCTGATAGCAAAGCGACTTTCCGCCTCCTGTGGGCATAAGCACAAAAGTGTCATTTCCGGCAAGAATGTTGCGAATGATAGCTTCCTGGTCACCCTTGAAGGAATCAAAGCCGAAATAGCGCTTAAGCTTCTCTGTCAGGTTAATGTCTTTCATGCGGTAAGTTTTGCGTATCAACGTTAATGGGACGAGGCTGGCAAAAATGAATTGGCCTTTGTTTAGTCCTCTACAAAGTTATAATAAAAACTTCATAAAAGCCCAAACAAAGGCCAATTATTTAATGTTATTTTTTCTTAAAAATTCGATTTTTGCGTCTGCAAGCGCCAAAATGGAGAAAAAAATGACAATTTCCTATACCAAGCAACCGGCAATTAGCCCATTGCAGCACCGGGAAGATTGGCTTTCTCCAAGTGCTGACGAGCATAGTCTAAAGTCACCTCAAACTCCTTTCTCCTCCAGGATGGCGACTCATACTGAGCATCTATCATGACAGCCTCCATGATGCTGCGAAGACCACGGGCACCCAGTTTGTACTCCACCGCCTTGTCCACCATATACTCAAGGGCGTCGGGCGCAAAGGTCAACTTGATACCATCCATCTCGAAGAGCTTAACTTGCTGTTTTACAAGTGAGTTTTTAGGTTCAGTCAAGATGTTGCGCAAAGCCTCTCGGTCAAGGGGATTGAGATAGGTCAGCACAGGCAGACGACCGATGATCTCGGGGATCAAGCCGAAACTCTTCAAGTCCTGAGGAAGGATATACTTCATCAGGTTTTTCTGGTCGAGCTTAGCCACATTCTGCACAGAGTCGTATCCCACCACATGGGTATTCATACGCTGGGCTATCTTGCGTTCAATGCCGTCAAATGCACCACCGCAGATGAAGAGGATATTGTGGGTATCTACATGTATATAGTCCTGATCGGGATGCTTGCGTCCTCCCTTGGGCGGCACGTTCACGATGCTGCCTTCCAGCAACTTCAGCAACCCCTGCTGCACACCCTCTCCGCTCACATCGCGTGTGATACTGGGGTTGTCGCTCTTGCGGGCTATCTTGTCTATCTCGTCGATAAACACAATGCCTCGCTCTGCCGCCTTCACGTCGAAGTCTGCCACCTGAAGCAGACGGGACAGGATGCTTTCCACATCCTCACCCACATAACCGGCCTCGGTGAATACCGTGGCATCGACGATGGTGAAAGGTACGCGGAGCATATTGGCAATGCTACGCGCCAAGAGGGTCTTACCGGTTCCGGTACTTCCCACCATGATGATGTTGCTCTTCTCTATCTCTACGCCGTCTTTGTCTTTGGGCTGAGAGAGACGCTTGTAGTGGTTGTACACGCTGACGGCCAGATAGCGCTTAGCATCATCCTGACCGATGACGTACTGATCCAGATATTCCTTGATCTCCCGGGGCTTGGGAACCCTCTTCATGTCAACGTCAAACGACGAGCCTGAGGTCTCTTCCTCTTCAAAACCATCAAGATTCTCACGCACAATGTTGTAAGCCTGCTGCGCACAATCGCTACAGATGTACCCATGCAGACCGGTAATGAGCATCGGGACCTGACCCTCTGCCCTACCGCAGAACGAGCATGCCTTCTTCGGACTTCTTCCTGCCATATTTTACTTTTAGAAACTAACTTATTATGTCGCCCCTCCTATTTAGGTAGAAGGGGCAGACACCTCAGACGTCTTAAGCCTTTCTGCTCAAGACGCGGTCTATCATACCATACTCCTGAGCCTCAGCAGCTGTCATCCAGTAGTCACGGTCACTGTCAGCCCACACCTTGTCAAAGTCGGTATGTGAGTGGTTGGCAATGATGGTGTAAAGCTCCTGCTTCAGCTTCTGGATCTCACGGGCAGTGATCTCGATGTCGCTTGCCTGACCCTGAGCACCACCCATCGGCTGGTGTATCATCACACGGCTATGGGTCAAGGCAGAACGCTTACCTTCCTGTCCGGCTACCAAGAGAACGGCGGCCATAGAGGCGGCCATGCCGGTGCAGATGGTGGCAACATCGCTCTGGATGAACTGCATCGTGTCGTAGATGCCGAGACCGGCATACACGCTTCCACCAGGGCTATTGATGTAGATGCTGATGTCCTTGCCAGGATCCACGCTGTCCAGATAGAGCAGCTGTGCCTGAAGGGTATTGGCCGTATAGTCATCGATCTGGGTACCCAGGAAGATGATGCGGTCCATCATCAGACGGCTGAATACATCCATCTGGGTCACGTTGAGCTGGCGTTCCTCCAGGATGTAGGGGTTCAAATACTGATTCTGCATAGACACTACGTCATGCAGCACCTGGCTGTTCATACCAAGGTGGCGTGTGGCAAATTTCTCAAAATCGTTCTGCATATACCTTATATATATTATAAAGGGTTGATGGTTTCAAGCGAAATGGACCCGTGGGCCTAAGGAGGCAAAAGGTCAAGAAGCCGTGCTCCTCAACCTTTTGGCACAACGGACTCTTCAACGGCACGCTTGTGATGCCAGAGTGGAGAGTCCGTTATTGTTTACCTGCTATTACTTGAACATAGCGTTGAACTCGTCGAGCGATACGCTCTTCTCGTTCAGCTTAACCAGAGCCTTCACAGCTGCGCAGATCTTGTTCTCTACGGTACGAGCTACGAGACCCTCTGCCTGCTGCTTGTTCTGCAGCATCTGGTTGGCGTAGTTGGTCAGAGCCTCCTCGGGAACGTTCTGCATGCCATACTGGGCAAACTGCATGCGGGTAACCATCTTGGCAGTCTCAAGTACGTCAGCCTGCTCTACCTTCAGCTCGAACTGATCGCTCAGCTGCTCCTTGATGAGGTGCCAGGTGAGCTCCTTGATGCTTGCCTCGTAGTTGTTCTCCACGTACTGCTCGTCCTTGTCCTGGTTGTTCAGGCGCATCACGCGCTTCAGGATAGCATCGGGATAGGCCAGGCCACCAATGCGGTCCTCAAGATACTTGCGGATGTCGAGCACGAACTTATAGTCGCTATCGTTGACGAACTCATTCACCATGTTGGCCTTGATGGCAGCGCGGAACTCCTCCTCACTCTTTACAGCACCCTCACCGAGTACCTGATCGAAGAGCTCCTGATTTACCTCAGCGGGAGTGTAGCGGGTGATCTCCTCTACCTGGAAGCTGAAGTCGCTGGTCATATCCTTGACAGCATCCTTCTCGATCTTCAGCAGTGAGCTCAGCTCTACCTCGTTGCCCTCGTAAGCCTTGTTGGGGTTGAACACGAGAACGTCGTTGACATGGCAAGCATCAAACTTAGCCTTCTCATCCTCGCTCTTGAAGTAGTCGGGAAGCATGGTGGCGCCCTCTACCTGGATACCGCCCTCGAGGGTGTTGCCCTCCGCATCGAGCTGAGCCAGCAGACCCTTCACCATGTCGCGAGTCTGATACTCGTCCACCTTACCATACTGGCCGGCACGGCTTGCGTACATCTCAACCTGCTTCTGTACCATGTCGTCGGTCACCTCGATGGTGTAGTAGTCGATGGCGTCCTTGTCAGAAAGCTTGGCATCGAACTCGGGAGCCAGACCCAGGTCGAACTTGAAGGTAAACTCCTTCTGGTTCTCAAAGTCGAGCTGCTCCTGGTTCTCGCTGGGAAGAGGCTCACCCAGTACATTGAGCTTCTGCTCACGGATGTAGCCATAGAGCTGCTCACCCAGGATCTTGTTAACCTGCTCCACCAATACCTCAGCACCGAAGCGCTTCTTCAGCATACCCATAGGTACCTGACCAGGACGGAAACCAGGCATATTGGCCTTCTTGCGAAGGTCCTTCATTGCCTTATCTACTTTCTCGGCATAATCTGCCTCAACCAGCTGAACGGTAATCAGTCCGTTCACTGCATCAATCTTCTCGAATGTTACGTTCATATCTTTATTATGTATTTATTATTTCTATAATGTTACATGCAATATTCGTGCCACTTCGCACAAATGCGTGCAAAGGTAGCGCTTTTTTGCGACATATTCAAATTTTTGCCACTTTTTCAGCAGACAGACAGCAAGGTAGACATTTTGTCCTACTCTGTCGCACCGTCTTCGGCCTGCTTTTCTGCCTCCAGGGCTTGCTGACGCTCACGCTCCATAGCCTCAAAGTCTTTCGGACGAAGCACAAAGCTGTTGGTCAGATAGCGCTGGCGCACGATGGGATTCTCCGAGAGTTCCTCAGGACTACCCTTGAAGAGTATCTTGCCCTCAAAAAGCATATAGGCTCGGTCGGTGATACAAAGTGTCTCTTCCACGTTGTGGTCGGTGATCAGGACACCGATATTCTTCTGCTTCAGCTTCCACACGATGAACTGGATATCTTCCACAGCGATGGGGTCGACGCCGGCAAAAGGTTCGTCGAGCATGATGAACTTGGGTTCGATGGCCAGACAACGGGCTATCTCCGTACGACGACGCTCACCACCAGAGAGGCGGTCTCCATAGTTCTTACGCACGTGACCCAGGCGAAACTCTTCTATCAGGCTCTCCAACTTCTCGCGCTGGCACTCACGAGGCTTACCCGTCATCTCGAGGACCGACGAGATGTTGTCTTCCACAGTCATCTTGCGGAAGACTGAGGCCTCCTGTGCCAGATAGCCGATACCCAGACGGGCACGCTTGTAGACGGGATCTTTGGTTATCTCTCTGTCGCCCAGATAGATATGACCAGCATTGGGAACCACCAGGCCGGTAGTCATATAGAAAGAGGTGGTCTTACCGGCACCATTAGGACCAAGCAGACCCACGATCTCACCTTGTTTTACATTGAAGGAGACATCGTTGACGACGGTTCGCTTGCCATACATCTTCACCAAGCCCTCAGAGCGAAGTACCAAAGGCTCCGGAGCCTTCTCCTCAGCATCACACTCAGGATCCTCTACAGGCGCTCCATCTGCCTGTCCGTCCGTTTCCACAGGCTGTTCCACGTCCTCGCTTACAACCTCTGTGGCGGCGCTGTCACGCTCTTCCACGTTCTCTTCTTCTGTTTGATTAAGCAACAAATCTTCTGCCATAGCACGTTTATTATGGCACAAAAGTACGAAAAAAGCGCCAAACTATCACGCTGTTATTTGTTTTTTTAAGAAGAATAAACTAATTTTGCAAAAGCAAAAGCAAACAAGATGATAAAAGGCATAGAGACTTTCGGCAAATACATCCTCCTCATGGGCAAGACTTTTCAGCGTCCAGAGCGCATGAGAATGTTCGCCAAGCAATACGTCAAGGAGATGGAAAGCCTTGGTGTGAGCTCCATCGGCATCGTGTTGCTCATATCCTTCTTCATCGGTGCCGTGATCTGTATCCAGATGAAGATGAACGTGACTTCTCCATGGATGCCCTCTTTCGTGACGGGTTATACCACGCGAGAGATCATGCTGTTGGAGTTTTCTTCCAGCATCATGTGTCTGATCCTGGCCGGTAAGGTGGGCAGCAGCATCGCCTCCGAACTGGGTGCCATGCGTGTCACTCAGCAGATTGACGCGCTGGAGATCATGGGCGTCAACTCTGCCTCCTATCTCATCCTACCCAAGATACTGGGCCTGGTCACCATCATCCCCGCACTCGTCATATTCAGCTATGCCACGGGTATGCTGGGAGCTTGGGGTACCACCCTGATGGGCGTGATCACCAGCGACGACCTCATCGTCGGCTTCTTGCACGACTTCAACCAGTGGTTCGTCTGGATGGGCATCATCAAAAGTATCTTCTTCGCCTTCATCATCACCAGCGTATCGTCCTTCTACGGCTACACGGTCAAGGGAGGATCCATCAACGTCGGTAAGGCGAGCACCAATGCCGTGGTGAGCAGCAGCATGCTCATCTTGTTTGCCGACATCTTCCTCACCAAGCTCCTAAGTTGAGCCAAGCACAGGAAAAAAAGTTTGATTTTGTAGTTTCACAGTTTCACATCCCATACCTCAGCAATTACCCTTTCACCGCATGATTGAAGTTAAGAACCTCTACAAATCGTTTGACGACAAAGAAGTCTTGAAAGGCATCTCCACCCAGTTTGAGAATGGCAAATGCAATCTCATCATCGGACAGAGTGGTGCAGGAAAGACCGTGCTGATGTCGTGCGTGGTAGGATTGATACGTCCTACTCAAGGGGAAATCCTTTACGACAATCGCGACCTGGTGAAGATGCGTAAGCGTGAGTGGAAGATGCTCCGCCGAGAGGTGGGTATGCTCTTTCAGGCTTCTGCGCTGTTTGACTCCATGACGGTATTGGAAAATGTGCGCTTCCCGCTCGACATGTTTAGCGACATGAACGAGAAGGAGCGCAACGAGAGAGCGCTCTACTGCCTGGAACGTGTCAACCTCGGCGATGCCGGACAAAAGTATCCCGGCGAGATCAGTGGTGGTATGCAGAAGAGAGCCGCCATCGCACGTGCCATCGCCCTCAACCCTAAGTACCTGTTTTGCGACGAGCCCAACTCCGGCCTTGATCCCAAGACCAGCCTCGTCATCGACGAGCTCATCCACAGCATCACTCATGAGTACAACATGACCACCATCATCAACACCCACGACATGAACTCCGTCATGGGTATCGGCGAGAACATCGTATTCATTAGTGAAGGCAAAAAGGAATGGCAAGGTTCCATGCACGAAATTATGGACGCCACCAACGAAAAACTAAACTCATTTATCTTCGCAAGCGACCTTTTGAAGTCCATCAAAGAGCGTCACGATGCAGAAAAGCTTGCCAAGTAAGCAAGCACAAAAGCATTGATTTTCAATGCGCAAAGAAACACTTACAAGTCCTATTTTGTTAAATGTTTCATTTCCGACACTTTTTGTTTCAAAAAAATTAGGTGGTTTGCTCGTAATGTCCTATCTTTGCAAAAATAACCATTTGCGAAACTCATTTTATCAACCTAATTTAATAACCTAAAAACATTATTTATGAAGAAGTTTTTTACTCTCATTGCGATGATGTTTGTCGCCGGTGCAACCATGTTTGCACAGGATGAGGAATGGGGGCCCAACCTCTTCGAGAACTCAGATCTCGAAGCCGATGGCGAGTATCCATTCTTCTATGTCAAGTCAAACTTCGAGAACCCTGACAATGCTATCACCAATGCCACCTCTATTGCCGGTGCTGGTGTTGACAACTCCAAGGGTATCAAGGTAGTTGCCAAGGGCGGTGCCACAAACCCTTGGGACTCACAGTTCTGGATTCAGATTCCAGAAGAGATTTCACAAAAGGTAATCGAGAATGCGGAGCAGATCCACATCACTTTCGATTGTAGAGCAGAATGGGAAACCATCGCAGGTGAGGAAGTTGACGAGATTGTCATCGGTACACAGGGGCATTCCACCCCTGGTAACTACTTGGACAACAATGGTTGTGGACAAGTCAGCTTTAAGAAGGAATGGACCAAGCACGAAGGTACTCTCACACCTTCTGCTTCTGTATTCTCTATCGCCTTCAACCTCTGCGAAGGCCATCTTGCCGATGACGTGACATTCTACATTGACAACATCACCATTCAAGCAACCAAGCAGAATGAAGAGATTGTAAAGTATTGGGCTAAACTGATCCAAAATGGCGATTTTGAGCAAGAAGCAACAAGTAGTTTCACCGTACGTATCCACAACGCTGGTGACGGTGCCCCCACTATTGAGGAAGGCATCGGTGTAGACGACAGCCGCGGTATCAAGGTTGTAGTTCCTGCCAAGGAATCTGAAACTTGGGATTCTCAGTTCTTCATCAACTTCAAGGAGAAGATACAGGAAGGACAAATGGTAAGAATCAAGATGTCTGTCAAGTCTAACGAGGCTGGCAACAGCATTGAGTCTCAGTGCCACCAGGAGGCTGGTAACTACATCTACTGGAACTGCGTAGGTAATGTTAGCTTCACAGAGGAATGGACCACATTCGAGAAGACCATTACTGTAAGCAAGAATCAGGCTGTTGGTGAGAATAGCGATAAGAACGGATTTGGATGTATTGCATTCAACCTCGCTACTGCCGACCATGAGGTAACCTACTACTTTGACAATATTGACGTACGCGTCATGAAGGAAGGTTCCGCTGGTGATATCCCCGAAATCATTGAGCTCCGTGAGACAATTGAAAATGCTGAAAATACATACTACAATGATGCTCCTGCTAACAGCGCAATCCGTGAAGCATTCAAGACTGCTTTCGAGGAGGCACAGTCTATCTGTGACAACTTAGACCAGGACAACGCGGAGAGCGCAATGTATACACTTGCATCTGCCAAGAGTAAGTTTGAATCAAGCATCAAGGACTACCAGAGCCTCCAGAGCTATATCGAGTGGGTACAGGTGAAGATGAAGGCCGCTGAGGCTATGGGCGAGCACTATGCTGACCTGAAGGACGCACTGGATGAGCTCCAGGGTGGCTTGCAGGATGAGTATGCTGCTGAGGAACTGGTGAAGGAAGACATCACCGACAAGACTCACAAGACTCCCGTGAAGGATATGATCAGCAAGTTCATTGCTGAGAACGTACAGGACGGCGACGACATCACCATCTTGATGGAGAACCCCGACTTCGCAGGTAGCACTACCGGTTGGCAGCGCAATGGTGGTAGCAAGGCTCTTGACTACGGACCATCCAACCGCAACACCCTCGATATGGAGGATGGCAAGAACGGTTTCCTCCCCACCGGTATGGCTGAGGTATGGCATGGTAGTTTCGATGCTTACCAGACTCTGACTGGTCTGCCCGCAGGTCTTTACACTCTGACCGTCAACGCTTGCCAGCGTGGCGATGATGACTCTGATGAGACCGCTTTGTTCTACGGTATCGTAAATGACCAGGAGACCCACAAGCTCCTCATGAGCGTTTACGACGATCCCGCTCCCGAGATGCTCTTCGATACCGATGGTATCATGGCTAATGGTGCAGAGAACTCTGGCAAGTGGCCTTCTATCGAGAATCCCAACGGCGAAGGTTGGATCCCCAATGGTAAGGGTTCTGCCAACTACCACCTGAATGCAGGTTTCTACCTGAACACTCTGAACGTCCTCATGTCTGAGGGTGGTGACCTCACCTTCGGTATCAAGGATACCAACACTACTGGTTGGGCTGTAATGGACAACTTCAAGATCGTTTACCACACCCTGGACAACAAGCTCGCTTTGGCTGCTGCCATCGAGGGTCTGATTGAGGTAGCTCAGGGTCTGACAGACCTTACCGATCCTGCTGACGAGGCTATGTACAAGTCTGTAAAGACTGCTAAGGACGTAGTTGAGGCTATCGACGCTACCTCTACCGAGGATGCTAAGAGTGCATTCGACGCTCTGGCTGCTGCTATCGATGACGCTCGTGCCAACATCAAGATTCAGGCTGACTACGAGACTGAGTTCTGGGATCACTTCACTGGTATCTATGAGGAGTATGCACCAAATGCAATTCCCGCAGTTGCTAAGAGAGCTGACGAGGCTAACGCTAAGTATGACATCGTAAAGACCTTCACCACCGAGGAGATCAAGGCTCTCATCGATGAGATGAAGTATCTGGCAGAGGCTCTGCTCGTTCCCGCTGAGGCAGCAGAGGCTACCGACGACGTTCCCTTCGACATGACCGATGCTGTATTGGTTACCAAGGGTGTTGACGTTGACTTCGAGGACTTCGAGTCTGTAGGTGCAAATGCTGACTATCCCGGTTGGAGCGGTTCTAAGTTCGGTACCGGTGGTGGTACTGCTGGTCCTGTAGGTGAGCGTTGGAACCAGTCAAACGGCTTCAATACCTATGTTGACCTCAAGGGTCTGCCCGAGGGTATGTATTCTCTCTCTTGCGACGGAGCATATCGTATCGGTGGCAGCGTAGGTTCTGCTGACTGGGACGTAGTTTACAACGAAGGCACTACCGATCAGTATGCATACCTCTATGCTGAGGCTGCAGGTGTTAAGGAGTTTGCTATCCTTCCCAACATCGCTGAGGGTAAGCTGACCGAGGAGGAGTGTGCTGACAATGGCATCGACAACACTGCCAACTGCGACTCTTACAATGCAAGCATTCCTACCGGTGAGGTAGACAGCTTGGGTAACGCTATTACCACTACTGTTAAGTACTACTTCCCCAACCAGCTCTACACTGCTGACCAGTGGATGCAGGCAGGCTTCTTCAAGAACACCGTCGTTAACTTCAAGGTAGGTGCTGATGGCAATGCTCGCATCGGTATCCGTCGCGAGAAGGGTCAGGGCAACAACTGGTGCTTCGTCGACAACTTCAAGTTGACTTACTACGGTGCTGACAGCAAGATTCTTCCCACCGATATCGAGGGTATCGCAATTGTTCCCGCTGCTAAGGGTATCTACACTATCTCTGGTGTACGTGTCAATAGCATGAACAAGGCCGGTCTCTATATCGTCAACGGTAAGAAGGTGCTGGTTAAGTAAGGTGCAAACGAAGGTGATGCCAAGCTAGCTTGAACATCACTGAGTGCAGCGCTTACTCGGCCAAGCCAAGTAAGCGCTAAGCCAAGCAAGCTTGAGCTTAGCCGAACGCAAAGCAGCTCGACGAAGCCAAGGTGCTGGTTAAGTAAGAACAAATCTAGAACGACTAGAACATCTAGAATATCT
>JAZLII010000194.1:0-4701 GCA_045617275.1 Bacteroidaceae bacterium | reverse complement strand
CTGACCTTCCTCGTCGAAAGCCATCACCACTACGGCGGCTCCCATCTGCTTCACCTCGCGGGCATGCTGGAGGAATATCTCTTCTCCCTCCTTCAGCGAGATGCTGTTGACGATGCATTTTCCCTGCACGCATTTCAGTCCGGCACGTATGACATTCCAGTTGGAAGAGTCTATCATCATGGGCACACGGCAGATGTCGGGTTCGCTTCCCAGAAGGTTGAGGAAGGTCACCATCTCCTTCTCCGCATCGAGCAGACCGTCGTCCATGTTGATATCGATGACGAGCGCACCATCTTCCACCTGCTTGCGGGCTATGCTCAGAGCCTCCTCATAACTGCCCTCCTTGATGAGACGCAGAAATTTACGGCTACCGGCCACATTGCATCGTTCGCCCACATTCACAAAACCTACCTCGGGCGTGAGTTCGAGCAGTTCGAGTCCGCTCAGTTGCATATAGGGAGAGGGCTTCACCGGCACATGGGGTTGGGGGGTCTGGGTCAGCGATTCGAGCGCCTTGATGTGTGCCGGTGTGGTACCGCAGCATCCACCGATGACATTGACCAGCCCCTCGTCCACGAAGGCCTGTATCTGCTCCTTCATCATCTCGGGTGTCTCGTCATAGCCTCCCATCTGGTTGGGCAGTCCCGCATTGGGATGCGCTGTGATATAATAAGGTGCATACTGAGCCATCTCACGCACACAGGGGAGCATATCCTTGCCACCGAAGGAGCAGTTCAGACCCACGCTCAGTATGTCTGCATGCGAGATGCTGCAGAGAAATGCTCGGAGTGTCTGGCCCGACAGCAGTCGTCCGGCCTTGTCGCTCACCGTCACGCTGAGCATCAAGGGCACCTTGATGCCTGTCTCCTCCATGGCCATCTCGCAGGCTCTGAGTACGGCTTTGCAGTTGAGCGTGTCAAATATCGTCTCCAGAAGAAGAGCGTCTACGCCCACCTCCAGCAGGGCTGTCACCTGTTCTACGTAGGCTTCCACCATCTCGTCGTAGGTCAGGGCGCGCAGTCCGGGATTGTTGACATCGGGGCTGATGGAGAGTGTCTTGTTGGAAGGTCCTATGGTAGCTATGACGTAGCGGGGCTTTTCCGGTGTGGAGAACTGCTCAGCCTCGCTGCGTGCCAGACGCACAGCAGCCTGATTGATCTCGCGGATGAGGTGCTCACAGCCATAGTCCGCCATCGAGATGCGCTGACTGTTGAAAGTACAGGCCGTGATGATGTCTGCCCCAGCCTCCAGGTACTGGCGATGTATCTCACCGATCACATCCGGCCGAGTCAGCACGAGCAAGTCATTGTTGCCCTGCTGAAGACCAGGCAGATCCTTAAATCTCTCCCCTCTGAAATCTTCTTCACGCAAGTGATACGACTGTATCATCGTGCCCATGGCACCATCCAGTCGCAATATCCTCTTCCCTATACTTTCTTCTATCTTCATTACCTTAATAACTTTACCACTCGGCTCGAGGGGGGCCGTTTCAATAGCTCTTCTTAAACGCCCTGTCTATGTCTCTCCTATCCTGCTTAGCCTTGAGGCTCTCGCGCTTGTCGTATTCCTTCTTGCCTCGGCAGAGATAGATATCGAGCTTGGCAAGTCCGTTCTCATTGACGTAGAGGAGTGTAGGCACGATGCTGTATCCAGGGTTCTTCTCTGCGGACAGCAGTTTGCGTATCTCCTTCTTCGTGAGCAGGAGTTTGCGGTCACGTCTTTCCACATGGTTGTTGTAGCTACCCTGCTGATAGTGTGCGATATACATATTCTTCACCCACACCTCTCCGTTGCGGATGTAGCAAAACGTCTCCACCAGCGAGGCCTTGCCCTGACGGATACTCTTTATCTCCGTACCCGTGAGCACGATGCCTGCCGTATATTGATCAAGAAGCAGGAAGTCAAACTCTGCCCTCTTATTCTTGATCTGTATAGCGTAGTTCTTCTTTATCTCTTTCTTTGCCACCAGCTAATTTTTAATTTTTAACTTTTAACTTTTAATTTCGGCAAAAGCCTCCAAGTGTTCGTCGACATACCTTGCCACGATCTCGGTCACCTCTTCCTCCATCTCCACGAACTCATCGTCCAGGTCATCAAACATGGGATACTGCTCAAAGAGCGCCATGAACTCCTCGTCCGTGCAGTCCTTGGTCAGCTCGTCACCGAGCTCCTCAAAGAGCTTGCGCCCCTTGTATATCAGTTTCTGGAAGTCCTTCGCGCCCCACAGACGCATGGCCTTGGCAAAGGGGTTGAGGAAGATGAAAGGACCATAGCCATTGTGTATCAGCTGGATAAACCCACCATCCATCACCTCTTCTCGCACTATCATATACGCCAGCAAGGTGATCTGGTCGGCATTGAGCAAGGGCATGCTCTCCGCATTCAGTTCTCCACCGATGGCCTCCAGGATATGCTTGTGGAAGACACCCACGAAGGCATCCATACCCTCTTGTGCAGCTTGCACCACCTCCGCTTCGGGGATGCATATTTTCAGTTCACTCATATACAGTATTTTGTTCGAAAGGACCACAAAAAGGCACCGATTTGGCCTGTTGCCCCCATGATTTGTCACACAAAAGTAGCGAATTTTTAATTATCACACAAAAAAACAAAGAAATAATTGGAGGAATACCCATTTTTGAGTATTTTTGCACGAAGAAACGTTATATCACGTACTATATTTAATCAAAAAAACTATGGTTTATTCACACGAAGTTCAGAACATGTGTTGCGTGGCCAAAGGCCCCAACCATGGTCCTGCTCCCATCCCCGAAGAGGGCAAGTGGGTACAGGCAAAGGAGATCAAGGACATCAGCGGTCTTACCCACGGTATCGGTTGGTGTGCTCCTCAGCAGGGTGCTTGCAAGCTGACCCTGAATGTTAAGGAAGGTGTTATCGAGGAGGCTCTCGTAGAGACCATCGGTTGCTCAGGTATGACCCACTCTGCTGCTATGGCTAGCGAGATCCTGCCCGGCAAGACCATCCTCGAGGCTCTCAATACCGACCTCGTTTGCGACGCTATCAACACCGCTATGCGCGAGCTCTTCCTCCAGATCGTTTACGGTCGTACCCAGTCTGCTTTCTCTGAGGGTGGTCTGATGATCGGTGCTGGTCTCGAGGACCTCGGTAAGGGTCTCATCTCTCAGACCGGTACCCTCTATGGTACCAAGGTTAAGGGTACCCGGTACCTGCAGCTCACCGAGGGTTACATCACCAAGATGTATCTCGACAAGGACGACCAGGTATGTGGTTATGAGTTCGTTCACATGGGCAAGTTCATGGACGCTATCAAGAAGGGCGTACCCGCTGACGAGGCTCTCAAGAGTGTTACCGGTACTTACGGCCGTACCAAGGAAGAGGACGGTGCTGTTAAGTTCATCGATCCCCGTAAGGACTAATTAAAAAACAAGGAGGAAACAAGATATGATTAGAGAAGTAAAATTCGAGTCACAGGACCGTCGTATCAAGCAGATTCTCGCTTGTTTGAACGCACACGGTATCGCTTCTATCGAGGAGGCAAATGAGATTTGTGAGGCCGCTGGTCTGGATCCCTACAAGACTTGTGAGGAGACCCAGATGATCTGCTTCGAGAACGCTAAGTGGGCATACGTAGTAGGTACCGCTATCGCTCTGAAGGAGAAGGCTAAGGACGCTGTTGAGGCAGCCAACTATATCGGTGAGGGTCTGCAGAGCTTCTGTATCCCCGGCAGTGTAGCCGACGACCGTAAGGTAGGTATCGGCCATGGTGAGCTGGGCGCTCGTCTGCTCTCTCCCGACACCAAGTGTTTCGCATTCCTCGCTGGTCACGAGTCATTCGCTGCTGCTGAGGGTGCTATCAAGATCGCTCAGATGGCCAACAAGTCAAGACCAGCCGACAAGCCCCTCCGTTGTATCCTCAACGGTCTCGGCAAGGACGCTGCCATGATCATCAGCCGTATCAACGGTTTCACCTACGTACAGACCCAGTTCGACTACTTCACCGGCGAACTCAAGGAGGTACAGCGCATCGCTTACTCCAACGGTCCCCGTGCAGCAGTAAACTGCTACGGTGCTGACGACGTACGCGAGGGTGTAGCTATCATGTGGAAGGAGGACGTAGACGTATCTATCACCGGTAACTCTACCAACCCCACCCGCTTCCAGCACCCCACCGCAGGTACCTACAAGAAGGAGCGTACCCGCGCAGGTAAGCCCTACTTCTCAGTAGCTTCTGGTGGTGGTACCGGCCGTACCCTGCACCCCGATAACATGGCTGCAGGTCCCGCTTCTTACGGTATGACCGATACTCTGGGTCGTATGCACTCAGACGCTCAGTTTGCAGGTTCTTCATCAGTTCCCGCACACGTAGAGATGATGGGCTTCCTCGGTATCGGTAACAACCCAATGGTAGGTTGCACCGTTGCTTGCGCCGTACAGGCTGACCTCTTCTTGAACAAGAAGTAATAGTTGATAATTCAGCTAATTAAACATCAAATAAGTCTCCTGTAATCGTAATGGTTGCAGGAGATTTTGTATTTATTATAAGGGTGAAGTGAATACGTTCAATTTTGCATTAAGCCTTGTCTTGAGAAGTTCATGCATTTGAATCGTACAGGTTTTGCGTTTGATTCGAGCAGGTCTTGCGTTTGATTCGTGCAGGTCTTGCGTTTGATTCGTGCAAGTCTTGCGTTTGATTCGAGCCAAGCATAAGTTTAGACCTCT
>JAZLII010000193.1:0-6121 GCA_045617275.1 Bacteroidaceae bacterium | reverse complement strand
TGACTTGTTGATATGCTTGTTGACAGCCGACGAGCTGATGCCCAGGGCATCGGCCGTCTGCTGGTATGTCAGGTCGTCATCATAATGCAGGGAGAGGATACGTCGGTCCTGTTCGGTCAGTTGTTCGCGTATCACCCGGTTCAGTTCGTCCATCAGTTCCTCATGCTCCATCTCCTCCTGCACGTTCTGCTCCTCGACCTGCTCTTCCTGCAATTGGGTAGTCAGTACCCGTCGGCGCACGATCGATATGCTTTGGTTGCGCGTGGCAGCCAATAGGTATCCGCTGAGGCTGCCTGGGTTTATCTTGGGTTGCCGGCTCCACATCTGGGCAAATACCTCACCCACGGCATCACGCGAATCTTCTGCGTCCTGCGTGATGGAGTAGGTCAGGCAATACATAGCCTGATAGTGGCTTTTGTACAGCACCTCAAACTGTTTCTTCGTGTACTCCATTTCTTCTGTTTTGGATGTCTCTTTGCATATAAGACGTGAAAGTCCTGAAATCAAACACCCCCTCAGATGATTTTTTGTAGATTTTTTATATGACAAATTTAAGGCTATCCCTTCAATCGGCAAAACATAATCTCAAAATTCTTCATAAGGGTGCTTGAATTTAGTGGTTTACTTTTGCACGTTTACAAAAGTATGTGCGTGGATGGTAGTTTCCTCTCTCTCGAAAAACCGCCCGCTATCCTCACGGACGGCGGACGGGGTGTTGCAACGATATTCTTATTTACTAATTACTAACTTCTGAGAAATGATAGAATGAAATCGCTAAGCTAATGAAAGAATGAAGGAATTGTGGGCTGCATACCATTCTATCACTCTTTCATTTCTTCGCCCTAGCATCGAAGTTGTAGGTGAAGGTGAGGGCGAGATAGCGATGGAAGGTCTCGCGCAGGTTTTCCGTAATCTGGGTGGGGCTGACGTAGGCCGAGTTGTCGTCCATCTGGTTCAGGATGTCGCGGGCGGATAGTGTGAGCTGGGCCTTGCTGCGGAGGAACTTCCAGGTGATGTCGGCATTGAGGGAAAAGCGGTCGCGGTTCATCATGTCGGAGAGGTAGCCGCGGCTACCGTAAAGCGTGCCAGCCAGATGGAAGGTCCAGTGCGCCAGTTTGTAGTCGCCGACAATGCCCGCGCTGTAGTTCCACAGGTTCTGACCGCTGAGCGATGTGTTCGAGTATGTCAGGTCGGAGTATGTCACAGATCCAAAGGCACGTACCTCCCATGCCTTGTTCTCGAAGGATACATCCAGTCTCTCGTGAAGCTCGTTGTTGGTCTGGCAATAGACCCCCCCATCCCCCTTTAGGGGGAGAAAATCCTCCAAATCTATCCATTGCTCATGAGAAATGTCTCCCCCTAAAGGGGGTTGGGGGGTCTGTGTCTCCACACCATGAGTCCTGGCATGCGTGTATCTCATCGAGTTGTTCAGCCGGAAGAGTTCGCCCAGCGAACGGTCGTATTCCAGATTGAAGTTCCAGCGGTCGTTGTCGGCCACGTTGGTGGTGGTGGAGACGTAGGCACCCGTCTGGGCATTGTAGGCACTGACGCGGGTGGAAGGATCGAAGGTACGGTTGTAACCCACGTTCATGGTCAGCATCTGCTGCCCCTTCATGAACATCATGTTGTAGGCCAGGTTGCTGTACAGGTCGCTCTCTGGGCGCAGGCCGGGGTTACCCATGGTGATGTAGAGCGGATTGGTATCGTCCACGTAGGCCGACGACTCCAGCACATCGGCCACGGTGTAGTCCCAGCTTACGTTACCCTTCAGTTCTGTAGTCTTCGTGGTCTTCCATTTGAAGTCGAAGACGGGACGTGGGAACCATGTGTTGCGATGCATCACGGTGTCCAGCTTACCGCGCTGATAGTCAAAGTCTTCGAACACATTCTGCAACTTCACGGCGGCATGCATCCACACCCGACCCAGGTCGGCCTCCACCTCGGCACGAGGCTCGTTGACCAGGTAGCTCTTTGTGCGGTCGAAGCTGTTGGCAAAGTCAAATACGCCATCCCGCTGGTTGTCGCTCTCCTCAGCCTTGTGCCAGTAGTCCACCCAGTATCCCACGCCGGCCTTCAGCTTCTTGGGAATGATCTGGATGTTATACTTCGTGTCGAAGATGGTCTGCAGGCGGTTGCTGCGGCTCTGCGTCTGCTGGTCGATGGTCTCAGTTTTGTGCTTGGGAGCCTGCCCTGAGCCAGTCGAAGGGTTATCGTTATCGTTGAAATACTCGTACTCCGAATGATTGCTGGAGTTACCCTTTTCGCGATTGTAATCCATGCTGAGGCGGAAGTAGATGTCGGACCGTTCCCACACGTGGCGCAGGTTCATATTGGTACGGACAGTACCGTTTTCTGTGCGGCTCACCCCCTCGCTCTTGCGACTGTTCACCAGCTGCTGCGGGTTGTCGGAATATTTGTCGCCGCGATAGGTCTGCTGCTCGTCTGCGGTACGGCCTTCGCCCTTGCTGTAGCCTCCACTCACATCCACCGACAACGTGGTGCGGGGACCCAGATGCAGCTGTGTACCGAAGCTCAGGGGCGCATTGAGGCTATGGTTGTAATTGTAGGAATGACTGTTGCTGAAGGTCGAGGGCTGTCCGCTGAGGAAGGTCTCCTCGTTGATCCACAAATGTTGATGGCTGTCCAGATGCTGGGGTGAGGTGCTGACGCTCCAGTGGTCCTGGTTGTAGGAAGAATCTACCTTCTTGGGCTTCCAGTTGTGCTGGTAGGAGAAGCGGCCATACTGCTGGCGCATGGGTGAATTGCCGCGCTCGTAGTCATTGTCACCATACACGCCGGCGGTCTGGCTGGCGTTGTCCGAGGCACGGACGAAGAAGTTCAGCGGGTCCTTCTCCGTCAGGTAGTGTAGGTTGGCCGAGGCACGATAGTTGGGCGAGGCGTAGGCACTCAGCTTCGTCTGTCCGTACCACCGGTCCATGAAGCCAGGCTTGACCACGATGTTCAGCACCTGCTGCTCCTGTCCGTCGCTCATGCCCGAGAGTTCGGCCAGCTCGCTCTTGCGCTCGTAGGCCTCGATGTTCTGCACCGCCTCCACGGGCAGCTGTGCTGTCAGCATCTCGTCGGCCATGTCCTTACCGTTGACCATCAGGTGTACGTCCTTGCCCATGAAGGTCAGCTTGCCGTCCTTCACGCTTACGCCGGGCAGCTTTTTCAGCATGGTGGCCAGACGGTCGCCGTCCTCCAGGTGGAAGGCATCGGGATTGAAGACTACGGTATCGCCCTTCATGAAGAAGCGCTTGGCATGGCCCTTCACCTCCAGCTCCTTCAGCAGTTCGGCTGACATCTTCAGCTTCAGGTCGCCCAGGTCGAGTGTATCTTTCCCACCCTTCACGTTGAAGCTCTTCTTCAGGTCATTGTAACCAAAGTAGTTGATGGTGATGTTCACCTTGGCCATGTAGTCTATTTCGTGGCAGAAGTAGCCCAGGCTATCGGTGCTCAGCTTCTCCCGCTCTATCCAGTTCTCGCCGATGGGGTACATCCACATCTCCACCATGGCGTCCTCCAGGGGTTCGCCGCTGTCAGCATCAATCACGCGTCCTTTCACTACGTCGGCAGACATAAGGGTGGCTTGCAGGCATAGGAATGCCAGCAGAAAAAGTCTTTTCATAAAGGTACAAGATTTGCTCTCTTCGCATCATTGACTGTTTGTTATGCGAAGAGAAAATATTTACAGAATAGTATAAAAATAAGGTAAGTAGGTTACTTTTCGAAGATGTGTTTCTTCATGAGCTGCTGGATTTCCTCAGACTCTTTGCGGGTGTACTTGCACTTGTCCACGATGTACTGGGTTAGTTTCTCGGGCATGCTGACCTTCTTCCATCTGTCGATGCGGTTCTTCCATCGGCCTCCGAAGTGGGTCTTGTCGATGAATGTGAACTTGATGGGCTTGCGACCCATCTCGGTGTACATACCGTTCTTGAGCGAATAGGTGCCGTACTCATGGGGCAATATTAGGTAGCTGCCGTCCTTCATTTTGGCTACCTCGGCACAGGCATATTCACCATTGGCACGATAGACCTTCACCTGATTGTAGCTGTCGTTGATGTATTCCTTGTTCTCGCCCTCGTACTTCGCCGAGGTCATAATCCACGTGCCGATGATCTCCTTGTCATCTACCTTGGCCTGCGCATACACGCTGGCGGTGCTCAGCAAGGTGATGAACAGCATGGCCAGAAGGCCGAGTGTGCGGTTTGCTTGATAGTGTTTCATAACAGAAATGGTTTTGCGTTAAACTTTCATCGGCAAAGGTAGAAAGCTTTCGTCATTATGCCAAGAAAATGAGTTTGCAATTAGTTTGCAATTGAGGAAAACGCCTTAAAACTGAGTTTGCAAATAGTTTGCAAACATAGCTAACTTGTTTATAACGAGAGGATGAAATCATCCCAGTCCTTGCTGCTGCCTTTCTTGCCAAAAACTTTGCTGTAGAGACGGCTGCGGATGGTGCTGATGCTGCTCTTGTCCTTGCAGAGCACCTCGGCAATCTCGGTGGGGGCGCATCCAAGCTTCAGCAGTTGGCACACCTGAAGCTCCAGGGCGGACATGTTGCGAAGGGTGAGCAGGGTGGTGGTGAAGCGCGGATAGACCTGTTTGAAGTGCTCCTCTATTCCGTCCCAATCCTCCTGGCTGAGCCGTTCGCCGCGTGTGATCTTCTGGCGCAGGGCCAGGTAGAAGTCACTCTGGTGAAAGTCCTCCTCCACGGTGTTCCGTGCCTCGCGTATGGGTTCGGGCAGTACCTCACGTTCCTGTTCCAGTTGTCGAAGCTCCTGCTCCACCTGCTTCTTGCGGCGGTATCTGATGTAGAAGAAGCTGGCAACCAAAAGTGCGGAAAGCACGGTGATGGCGATTGTATAGAGGGTAAAAGTGAGCCTGTGGTTGACGGTCTCCAACTCGCGCTCGGCATAGGAGAGGACGTAGCGACGGGAGAGTTCTCCACTGTCCTTCATATCCTCCTTGATGATGCTCAAAATATTTGACAATGTATTCTCGTCGTAGCCGTGGTTCTGCTTCCAGGTATATTTCAACCCCTTCTCCTGGATGGTGATGGTGGAGTCGTTCAGGACGTTGAACGGATGGGTGTTGTCATCCTGCAGATAGAGATAGTCGTTGGGACCACGCTCGATGAGGGTGTAGGTCTCCATTGCGGTAGGCACGAATATCTTTCCAGTGGAAGCCATATCTACGTAGCACTCATAGTAGCAACTGTCGTCGTAGATGCGCAACCAACTGCGGCTGACTTGATCGTACTCGTGTACTTCTCCCTCATATTCCTGCGTGCTCTCCAGCATCCATGTGCCCTGCAGCGCGAAGTCACTCCTCGCTGCCTCGTGTCCGCTGCAAGCAGCAAAGAGCATGGCCAGTAGCATGGCTGAGAATATGTTGCTGATACGTTTCATCATAATACATGACAAAGGTAAGACTATTCCCGAAACCGGCAAAACATAATCTCAAAATTCTTCATAAGGTCGCTCAGATTTGTGGTTTACTTTTGCACGTTTACAAAAGTCTCGGACGGCGGACGGGGTGTTGCAACATCACTTTATATTAACTAATTACTAATTTCTTTTATTTCTTCTTCGGGTTCTTGTTCCAATGGTACACCAGGTGCAGCATGGCGTAGTGAGGCAGGGAGCGGTACCAGGTGATGGTGCGGCCCTGGGCATTGACGGCATACTGGGTGTTGGAGAGCTGGTGCAAGAGGTCGAAGGCTTCGATGCGGGCAATGAGCTTGCCCTTCAGGAAGGGCTGTGAGAGGGAGGCATTGAGCACGAAGTCATCGGTGTTGAGATCGGATGAGCCATAGCCACGGCGACTGTACATTGTCGCATCCACCGAGAGCGTGGTCTTCAGTTTGGGAATGGTGTAGAAACCATTCAGACCGTACTGGTAGTCAAAGGCATCGAGGGTCTCAAAGTCTACCATCTTGCCCTCCGAGTGACGCCAGCTGATGCTACCCGTGGCACGGAGGTTCAGGGCATCCTTATTATATTGGATGTATGCCTTCTCGCCTACGGTCAAGGTATTGACGGCATTGAGGTGACTCTCTGCCTCGCCTGTAAACATCGTATGGTCAAGACTGTGGTGGATGGACGAGGTGGCATTG
>JAZLII010000192.1:0-4312 GCA_045617275.1 Bacteroidaceae bacterium | reverse complement strand
GGCAAGAAGGGTGCTAAGCTCGGTGCTGCTATCGGTGCTGCTGCAGGTGTAGCTGCAGGTACTACCGCTGGTGCGCTGATTGGCAAGAAGATGGATAAGGCTAAGGCTGCAGCTGCTGCTATTGCACAGGCAGAGACCTTTACCGATGCCAACGGTCTTGAGGGTGTAAAGGTGACCTTCGACAACGGTATCCTCTTCAACGTAGGTAAGAGCGACCTGAAGAGCGCTGCTCAGACCAGCCTCAAGAAGTTCGCTGAAAACGTGCTCAACGTTTACACCGACTGCGACGTGAACATCTACGGTTTCGCAAGCAGCGATGGTTCAGATGCTACCAACCTCACTCTGAGCGAGGCTCGTGCTAAGTCTGTAGCCAACTATCTCACTGGTACTTGCAAGGTTGCCAACAAGCAGATCCGCACCACCAAGGGCTTCGGCGAGGATCCCGACTACCTCATCTACAACGCTGACGGTAAGGAGAATCTGCAGGCTAGCCGCCGTGTAGAGGTTTACCTGTACGCAAGCGAGGAGATGATCAAGGCTGCCAACGAGGGTACCTTGAAGTAATGAGGTGATTTTCCCTCATTGATTCTGCGAACTATCGGATTGTCGAGATATCGAACTGTCGAACTATCGAGATGTCGAGTTTCCGAAACATCGAAACGTCGAAACAAATTGAAAAAACTTCGTAAGATACTTTTATGGATTGTGCTCCTTTTCTTTGGGAGCACAATCTTTTTTGTAGTCCTCTACAAGTGGGTACCGGTCTACTACACTCCTCTGATGCTCATTCGCAAGGTGGAGGCCAGCAAGGCCGATCGGGAGTTTCACCTCGTACACCACTGGGTACCTCTCGAGGAGATATCCCCTCACCTGCCCATAGCCGTCATCGCCTCTGAGGACCAGCTCTTCACCGAGCACAATGGTTTTGACAAGAAGGCCATCGAGCAAGCCATGAAGGAGGCTAAGGAAGGTAAGCGTAGACGTGGAGGTAGCACCATCAGCCAGCAGACGGCCAAGAACGTCTTCCTCTGGCCCAATTCGAGTTGGGTCCGCAAGGGCTTTGAGGTGTACTTCACCTTCCTCATCGAGAAGGTTTGGGGCAAGGAGCGCATCATGGAGGTATATCTCAACTCCATCGAGATGGGAGATGGCATCTTCGGCGCCGATGCTGTGGCGCACGAGCATTTCGGTCGTGAGGCCATGGATCTCACACGCCGTCAGTGTGCCCTCATCGCAGGCACTTTGCCCAATCCTCGCAAGTTCAGCAGCAAGAATCCCTCACGCTACATGTTCAAGCGCCAGAGGCAGATACTCAGGCAGATGAACTACGTAGAGCACTTCTGGAAGGACTACCTCGAAGGCAAACAAACGGACGAAAAAAAATGAAGCAGACCCGTCTTATCCTATCTATCTGCATAGCACTCAGCATGCTTTGCCTCTCCTCACATGCTACGGTCTACACCAAGCAAGACAGCAACAACGTGGAGAAGATGCTCAAGGAAGGAGCGAAGCAGCCGAAGGAGACTTGCCTCATGCTCTACTATGCCAACCAGCTGAAGGGCATCCCCTATGTGGCAGCCACTCTGGAGGTCAACCCTACGGAACAGCTGGCTATCAACCTTACTCAGATGGACTGCCTCACGCTCGTGGAGAACTGTCTCGCACTGAGCCTTGCCACCAAGCACGGCAGCACTCACTTCAAGGACTTCTGTCACTGGCTGGAGCGTATCCGCTACCGTGACGGACATCTCGACGGCTATGCCTCACGCAACCACTACTTCACACAGTGGTATGCCAGCAACCACAAGATGGGACTGGTCACCGAACTGCAAGGCGAAGCCCACAACGGCTACTCGCCCTTCACGGCTTCGAAGAAGATAGACTTGCACTACATGACACGCCATCCGGGCAGTTATCCTCTGCTCAAGAACGACAAGGAGCAACAGGCTCTCATCGCCAAGTATGAGAAGGAGGTAAGCGGGCACACCGTACGCTACATCCCTCGCAGCCTGCTCAACAAGGGCAAGGACGTACTGGGTTGCGTGCACGACGGTGACATCCTGGCCATCGTCACCAACAAGGATGGTCTCGACGTCTCCCATCTCGGCTTGGCCGTATGGGGCAAAGATGGCAAACTCCATCTGCTCAATGCAAGCAGCATCCACCACAAAGTGGTGCTCGAACCCATGACGCTCTACGAATACATGGGCAAGCATCCTTCCCAGCAAGGCATCAGAGTGATAAGACAGACCCCCTAAACCCTTTAGGGGGAATAAGATACGAAAGTGTTCTTGCCATGATGTATATTATTGACAGGAACCGTTCATAACGTCGACAATCGATGTCGACACCACACCCCCCTCTCCTCCTGACACTCATGAAACATCTCTCACTTCTCTTCACGCTCCTCTTCTCTCTGGGACATGCCTTTGCCCAGCAGAGCCTCATCTTCGACACCACACATCTGCGCTCCTTGCAACTCATCGTGGACGACGATGTGCTCTTGCCTCCCGTCGTGGAACTGGGCAAGCGATGGAACATGCGTATCGGTTTTGACGAGATGAGTCACGACTATCGTCGCTTCCGCTACCACATCGACCACTGCGAAGCAGACTGGAGCGTAAGCGAGGATATCTTCGAGTCGGACTTCCTGGCTGGACTCAACGATCAGCTCATCGAGGACTACGAGAAGAGTTTCAACACCACACAGATCTACACGCACTATCAGCTCCTCCTCCCCAATGAGGACGTACGTCTCCTCCTCTCCGGCAACTATCGCCTCACCGTATACGATGAAGACGATGAGGACAAGACGCCCTTGCTCAAGACGGAGTTTTGCATCGTAGATCGCAAACTGAATCTCACCGCCTCCGTATCGGGCAACACGGACATAGACTTCCAGCAACAGCATCAGCAACTCACCCTTAACATTGGGTATGGAGCCTTGCGCGTCACCGATCCTCAGCGCGAACTGAGGACCTTCGTCACACAAAACCGCAGGCAGGACCTCATCGTAGAGGTGAAACCCAACCTACAGAATAGCAACGGAGTGCAATTCAACCATCATCGCGACCTCATCTTCCTTGGTGGAGGTGAGTGTCATAAGTTTGAACTGCTCGACGTGCAGCGCGTGAACATGGGTGTGGACAATATGCGCTGGTACGACCCTTACTACCATGCTACGCTCTACGAGGAGTTTCCTACGCGTCACTACAGCAACGAGCAGGATCAGAATGGCGCCTTCGTGATGCGCAACAGTGACAATGAGGACAATGAGACCACAAGTGAGTATGTCTTCGTGCACTTTCGCCTGAAGACTCCTCCCCTACCCGGAGGTCCTGTCTACGTACATGGCAACTGGGTCAACACATGGCCTTCAGATGAATACAAGATGGAGTACAACGAAAAGGATGGGGAGTATCAGGCTGCCATCTTGCTCAAGCAAGGCTACTACGACTACCGTTTCTTGCAGATAGAGAATGGGAGAGGAATCTCACGAAATACGGATGGCGACTTCTATCAGACGGAAAACGAGTACACCGTCTTTGTCTACTATCGCGAACCGGGAGGCCGCTACGACAAGCTCGTAGGCTTTGCCACTGTTAAGTGAATTCACTTTTCACTATTCCTCTCCCTTCAGCACTGGCAGATGCCAATGGTACTTGACAGCCAGTACACGTATCAAGATGACCACGAGGCTGCTGAAGAGAGCATTGAGCTCAGCGTTGAGCCCCCACATGGCATGGCAGGTGATGTAGACCACACCGCCCAGTATGCAGGCCATGGCATAGATCTCCTTACGGAAGATGAGTGGCACCTCGTTGAGAAAGACGTCGCGTATCACTCCACCTGCAGCACCGGTGATGCAGCCCATGATGATGGCGGTCCAGTAGGGGTAGCCCATGTTGAGCGTCTTCTCGATACCGATGACATTGAAGAGGGCCAGACCGATGGTGTCGAAGACAAACCAGGTGATGTTCTGACGTATCATGTACTTGCTGAATGCCATCACCCAGAGCAGGGAAAGGATGCAGCAGATGATGTATATCTTGTTGGTGAGCCAGAAGGGCGTGAGGCCCAGCATCATGTCGCGCAAGGTACCTCCTCCGATGGCTGTGGCCATACCCACGATAAGGGCACCGAAGAGGTCAAAACGCTTGGCTGAGGCCATACGGATACCTGAGACGGCAAAGGCCATGGTACCCACAAACTCGATGATGACGAAAGAAGCAGGTATGCGAAGGGCATGCCCAAACTGCTGTAAGACAGAAAGTATTTCGCTCATAGTATTAGTCTGCGATGAGACTTATCT
>JAZLII010000191.1:0-20157 GCA_045617275.1 Bacteroidaceae bacterium | reverse complement strand
GGTCTCTTCCCCTACACCAGCAATCCTCACACCGCATTGGTTGTTAACCTCTTCAAGGAGGAGCAGCCCCAGATCTGCCTCATGGGTGCTACTGTCATCGGTCGTGACCTCGGTCCCCGTGTCAGCTCAGCCCTGTTCAGCGGTCTGACAGCTGACTGTACCGAACTTGAGATCGGTGACTTCGACATGACCGTTGGTAAGGATGCCGATGGCAAGCCCGTGAAGAAGCACTTCGAGCAGCAGCTCTACCAGATTCGTCCTGCCTTCGGTGGTAACATCGTGGCTACCATCGTTAACCCCGAGCATCGTCCCCAGATGGCTACCGTACGTAGCGGTGTGATGAAGGCTGAGATCCTCGACCCCAACTACAAGGGTGAGGTAATCATCGAGGATGTGGCAAAGTTCGTTCCCGAGGCTGAATACGTTACCAAGGTTCTGGACCGCCACGTTGAGGCTGCCAAGAACAATCTGAAGGGTGCTCCCATCATCGTTGCCGGTGGCTATGGCGTAGGCGCGAAGGAAGGTTTCGACCAGCTCTACGAACTGGCTAAGGTCATCCACGCTGAGGTTGGCGCTTCTCGTGCAGCTGTCGACGCAGGCTTCTGCGATCACGACCTGCAGATCGGCCAGACCGGTGTCACCGTTCGCCCCAAGGTCTACATTGCCTGCGGTATCAGCGGTGCCATCCAGCACGTAGCCGGTATGAAGGAGAGTGGTATCATCATCTCTATCAACAATGACGAGAATGCTCCCATCAACACCATCGCAGATTATGTGATCAATGGTACCGTGGAAGAGGTTGTTCCCAAGTTGATTAAGTATTACAAGCAAAACTCAAAGTAAGGTCGTAAGGTTATAAGGTTGTAAGGTCGCTTCGCTTGTAAGGTTTACTCCCGACGACCTCAAAACCACAAAACCTCAAAACCTCAAAACCTAAGAAGAAATGGCAAATTTCTATACAGACATTCCAGAGATTAAGTTCGAGCTGGAGAACAGTCCGCTGATGCAGCGCATCGTGGACCTGAAAGAGCGTGACTACGCTGACAAGGACCAGTATGCAGAGGCTCCCCAGGACTTTGCCGATGCAATGGACAACTATGACAAGGTACTGGATATCGTAGGCGACATCTGCGCCAACACCGTTGCTCCCAACGCTGAGGCTGTGGATGCAGAAGGCCCTCACTGCGAGAACGGCCGCGTATGCTATGCCAGCAAGACCTATGAGAATATGGACGCTATGATCAGCGCCGGAATGAACGGTATGACCATGCCCCGTCGCTACAATGGTCTCAACCTCCCTAACACCGTTTACACCGCAGCCAACGAGATCGTCTCAACCGCTGATGCTGGTTTCGAGAACATCTGGTCGCTGCAAGATTGTATCGAGACTCTTTATGAGTTCGGTGACGAGGATCAGCGTCAGCGCTTCGTACCTCGTGTATGTGCCGGCGAGACCATGTCAATGGACCTCACCGAGCCCGATGCAGGTTCTGACCTTCAGTCGGTTATGCTCAAGGCAACCTTCGACGAGGAAAACAACTGCTGGCGCCTGAACGGTAGCAAGCGTTTCATCACCAATGGTGACTCTGACATTCACCTCGTACTGGCTCGTTCTGAGGCAGGCACCCGCGATGGTCGTGGTCTCTCTATGTTCATCTACGACAAGCGCAACGGTGGCGTTGACGTTCGTCGTATCGAGAACAAGCTCGGTATCCATGGTTCACCAACCTGCGAGCTCGTTTACAAGAACGCCAAGGCAGAACTTTGCGGTAGCCGCAAGATGGGTCTGATCAAGTATGTTATGGCGCTGATGAACGGTGCCCGTCTGGGTATCGCTGCTCAGTCAGTGGGTCTGTCTCAGGCTGCTTACAACGAGGCGATTGCCTATGCTCGCGACCGTAAGCAGTTCGGCAAGGCTATCATCGAGTTCCCCGCTGTATATGATATGATCTCGCTGATGAAGGCCAAGCTCGACGCAGGTCGTGCCCTCCTCTACCAGTGCGCTCGCTACGTGGACATCTACAAGGCTCTCGACGACATCGCACGTGAGCGTAAGCTCACTCCCGAGGAGCGTGCAGAGCAGAAGACCTACAGCCGTCTGGCTGATGCTTTCACTCCCCTGGCAAAGGGTATGAACTCTGAGTACGCCAACCAAAACGGCTATGACTGTATCCAAGTTCACGGTGGTTCTGGCTTCATGCTGGAGTACGCTTGCCAGCGCATCTACCGCGACGCTCGTATCACCTCTATCTACGAGGGTACAACCCAGCTCCAGACCGTTGCAGCTATCCGCTACGTCACCAACGGATTCTACAGCCAGGTCATCAGCGACTACGAGCAGCAGCCCGTATCGGCAGAGTGCGAGAGCTACTTGGCTCGCGTGAAGGAGATGGCAGTGAAGTACAACGCTTGCGTTGAGGCTGTGAAGAACGCTGCCAACGAGGAGATGCACGACATCTGCGCCCGTCACCTCTATGAGATGGCTGCCGACATCATCATGTGCCACCTGCTGATGCAGAACGCCAGCAAGGCTCCCGAGCTCTTCAGCAAGTCTCTCAATGTTTACGTGAACTACGTTGAGGCAGAGATCGAGAAGCACAACCTCTGGATCAACCGCATGAGCGTGGAGCAGCTCGACAGCTACCGCAAGGCATAAGATACGTCAAAAGCACGGCGCGAAGTATAACTAAACGAAACGGATTTCCGTCTCGTCAACCTATACTCACCGCCTTCGACACGACAAAGATATCAGGCCGCGAGGGTTTTCCTCGTGGCCTGAATTCGTAGATAATAGTAATGCAAAAACAACTTCCAATAGTTCTTTACTTGCCGGCACCTTCTGCATTGGCCGTCTTTTGGGCTCTTTTTTCGCAAATCATTTGGGGGTACGGAAATTTATCTTTATTTTTGCATAGCAAAACTATAACATTAATCCACCATACACGATGAGAAACCAAAACTTGCTGCTTTTACTTGTGCTCGCACTCTTTGCGGGCAATGCTCACGCACAAAAGACTGAAGACGAAAAGAAATATGAAAGCATGGCCGACGTCAACAAAGTCATCGACCTCACGTTGGACTCTTTGGAGAAGGCATCCACAGCCCGCCCCATAGCAGGAAGTTCTCGCAAAGGCAACAATCCCGTCCTCTTTCTTGTTGGCAACAGCACCATGCGTACCGGAACCCTGGGCAATGGCGACAATGGCCAGTGGGGCTGGGGACGATTCACCCAGCAGTACTTTGATGAAAGCAAGATAACCGTAGAGAACCAAGCCCTTGGCGGAACCAGTAGCCGTACATTCTACACCAAACTTTGGCCTGCCGTCAAGAAGGGCATTCGCCCCGGTGACTATGTCATCATCGAGCTGGGCCACAATGACAACGGCCCCTTCGACGAAGGTCGTGCCCGTGCCAGCATCAAAGGCATCTCCGCTACCGACTCGCTCAACGTCACCATCAAGGAGACTGGCGTAAAGGAGACCGTCTACAGCTACGGTGAATATATGCGTAAGTTCATCCGTGAGACCCGTGCCCTTGGCGGACACCCCATCCTGATGAGCCTTACTCCTCGCAATGCCTACGATCCTAAGAAGCCCGGACGCGTCACCCGCGTCAACGAGACGTTCGGCCTTTGGGCTAAGCAAGTGGCAGAGGAGATGAACTGCCCCTTCGTGGACCTCAACGAGATCAGCGCTCAGAAATATGAGCAGATGACGGAGTGGAAGTTCAACTACCATTTCTACATCGACCACATCCATACCAGTGCTTTCGGTGCGCAGCTCAATGCACGTAGTGCCGCTGATGGTATCGCCGCTTGCAAGCATCCTGAGATAAAGGCTCTGCAAGGTATGATGACCAACATGGCCCTTCCCACCACTGGCGTGAAGCGTGAAGGCAAGAAGCCCGTAGTATTTATCACCGGTGACTCCACCGTGAAGAATGAGGACAAGGCCGAAGACGGCATGTGGGGCTGGGGAGCCGTGGCCAGCGAGATCTTCAACACCAAGAAGATTACCATTCAAAATGCAGCCATGGCAGGACGTTCTTGCCGTACCTTCATCCGTGAGGGACGCTGGGAGAAGGTCTACAACGACTTGCAGCCTGGTGACTTCGTACTCATCCAGTTTGGCCACAACGATGCCGGCAACGAGATAGCCAACGGCAAAGCTCGCAACGACCTGAAGGGAACCGCCGACAGCAGCAAGGTCGTGCGTGTGCGCAACGAACAGGAAGTTCGCAACGAGGTGGTCTACACCTTCGGATGGTACCTGCACAAGATGATCGACGACGTTCGCCAGAAGGGCGCCACTCCCATCTTGGTCAGCCTTACACCACGCAACGAGTGGCCTGGCGGCAAGATAGAGAGACGCAACGACTCCTTTGGCCGATGGTATCGCGAGGTGGTAGCACAGACAGGAGTTGACTTCCTCGACCTTCACAACATCAGCGCCGATGCTTTCGATGTGCTTGGTCGTGAGGCATCTGCCGAATACTTCAAGAAAGACCACACCCACACCTCCAAGAAGGGCGCACGTCTGAACGCTCAAAGCATCGCCAAAGGATTGAAGCAGATCAACAGTCCGCTGGCCAAATACCTGAATAAGTAACAACATCTACATACAAGTTGTCCACGGCTCCTCACCGATAGCCGGCTCTTGCATTACAATCTCTTACACGAAACATGAAATCTATCATCAAAGCTCTTCTTTTGATATGCACCCTGGCCGTGAGCACAACAGCTAAGGCACAGATAAAGAAGCTGAGTGACATCAAGTCCACTACTACCTACGTCTTACGCAACACCAACGGTTACGGATACTGCATCTACAATCCCAACTACGATGAGAAGAATCCGTCTTTGGGTGAGGCGGAAGTAGATCATCCCAGCGGTTGCGTGCAGGATGTCTACCATGATCCGATAGATGTAAGAGAGAAGAACAACCAGTGGAACATCATCAAGGACAATGAGGGCTACTACTACCTCGTCAATGCAGGCAACGGCAGATATATCAGCAATGAGACTGTCAACCAGTGGGGAGGCGGCTGGTGGGGAGGCGGAAGTTCCACCTCATACGGCATCTATTTCTTCACAGACGAGAAGGTACAGATCAGCATAGAGCCATATGGCGACGGTGTATGGATGTTTCGCCCCAAGGGTGCTGCCGATGCCAACAACAACACGGCCTACCTCTGTGCAGCCAGCCATTCCAATACGGCCATGGCCAACTGGAAACCCGAGGATGCTGGTAGCACTTGGGAGATACTCACCGTTGAAGATGACATCCGTCTGTACCACACTCAATACGGAGGAGAGATCTCTGGAGGACAGATTGTAGTACCTGAAGATCAAGCACCACTCGGCGAATTGCCTATTGAGGGCGACATCCGCTATTTCTGCTTCCTGGACAGCCAGCTGATTGCCATCCCCGAGCAGTTCATCTTGGACCGTCAGGAGGACGAGCAGTTCCTCACACTCACCCTGCGTGGCGACACCACCATCACGCTCTCCAAGTATGCCTTGGAGCGAGAGACCACAGAGAGCCCTGCCGACCTGCCCGTGATAGAGAGCTTTAAGTTCAACAATAAGTTCAACGACCAGCTCCACACAGATGCAGACGGACTGATCGACAACGAGAAGAACACCATCACGGCTCAGGTACCTACCATTGGGAAGAGCTTGGTGGCAAGCATCAAACTGCCTGATGAGGAGGATGCACTCGGCACCAAGGTGTGGGTGGACGGCATACGCAATGTCAGCAAGAAGACGCAAAGACGCTTCGACAAGGACTACACCTACACGGTGGCCCGTCCTCGACAATTTATATATAAGGTAGTAAAGACGCAAGAGCAAATCCTTCAGATAGGAGGTAGCATCAACACCACGGACAAGTGGCTCGTCAGCCCCATCGAACTGACTTCCAGCATGCTCTCCACCAACTGGCCCAGCCAGAACGGCAATGAGCAGTTGCCCAATCTGCTTGATGGCAACGTCGATACTTATTTCCACTCCAACTACAGCGGCACCAACAACTGGAAGGAAGGTTCGTACTACGGAGACGGAAGTACCACTTACCCCTATCTCCAGATTGAGCTGGCCAGCCCCGTAGAAGGCTTTCAGTTCACCTATACCACTCGCAACTGGGACCAGCACAACGGCTATTCACCTCAGGGATTCATCATCATGACCAGCACCGACGGAAAGAAGTGGACCGAGGAGGGTAAGCTGGGCAAAGACGAACTTCCCGCAGGTCGCTTGGTGCAATACGAGAGTCCTGCCATTGCATTCAGTAAGGCAAGCCGTTTCATCCGTCTTCAGCTCACCGATACCACACGCAAGAACTATCTCGTACTCTCTGAGTTTGGCATGAGTATCCTCAATGCCAACCCCGACTATGGTCGCACCGACACCGAGGTTGACACCATCGTCGTACAGCCTGAGAAGTTTGAGGCAAGCTTCCGTCCATATGGTCGCGACTACAATGTACACGTAGATTTCGCATCGGAGATGACCAACTCACCCTACAACGTACCACGCATCGACATCTGGTTTGGCGATCGCAACAACTGGAACGGTTCGATGTGGATCGGTCGCCGAGGTAAGGAGTACTATGAGGAAGCCACGATGCGCATCGACGGTGCAGGCATCTATCCCGACATGGCAGAGACCCCCATGCTCATACGCGGACGTGGCAACTCCTCATGGAGCAACAGTTCCGGCAGTAAGAACCCCTATCGTATCAAGTTTGAGGAGAAGGTGAAGCCCTTTGGCATGACGAAGGGCAAGAGTTGGGTACTGCTGGCCAACAAGCAAGGCAACTCCATGACGACCAACGCCATTGCCATGAAGATAGCCGACATGGTGGAAAGCGATGGTTGCAACCACTGCATACCTGTGGAGCTCTACGTCAACAACCAGTATCGTGGTTCGTACAACTTCACTGAGAAGGTAGGACTCTCCAACAACAGCATCAACCTGGAAGACGACAGCCATGCCGTCATGCTGGAGCTGGATAGCTACTATGATGAGAGCTATAAGTTCCGTGACCAGAACTACAACCTCTACGTCAACGTGAAGGATCCCGACCTCAACGAGATGACAGATGCCAATGAGCGCAGCCTGTTCTTCCAGCAGGTACAAAACGCATTCAACAATTTCACCTATACGGTAAGAAACAATAGCTATGCCACCAAGGATCCTACCACAAGTCCGCTCGACGTGCAGAGCTTCGTTCGTGCCTGGTTGGTGACCGACCTCACCCGCAACACCGAGCTTCAGCATCCTAAGAGCTGGTATGTCTACAATGAGGATGTGACCAACGGACACATGCCTTGGCACTTCGGTCCCGTATGGGATTTTGACTGGTCTTATGGCTATGAAGGCCACAGCACCTACTTCATCTCAGATGCAGAGACCGACATCTGCAACTATGGCAATGTCGGCACACCATTCTTCCGCCAACTGGCCCGCACAAGCGAAGTAGTCAAGAAGGAGTACTACCGTCTCTGGACTCACTTCCTTGCTGAAGGCAAGCTGGATGAACTCGTAGACTTCTGCGATGACTATTTTGCCTTCCTGGAGCCCAGTTTCAAGCACAACGCTACCATGTGGGGCGACGGTACTGGCTATGCGAAGACTACGGAGAATGCTAAGAAATGGCTTGTGAAACGTGCCAACTACATCTATACACACTTGCAGGAGTATGACTTGGGCAAGGATATCATCGACGAACCAGAAGAGTTCATCGACCAGCCCGACGGCGAACTGGAAGCAGAGAAGCCCAATGCTGTCATCGATCTGGCTAAGCTCAACAAGCCTGTACCCGTGTACAACATCAACGGTCAGAAGGTGGCCACCCTGCGTCCCTCCGACATCAATGGGCACAACCTCTATCCGGGCATCTACATCGTGGGTGGCAAGAAGATAGCCATCGGCAGATGATCACCATCATCTCACACCTGCCGACACTCTAAGCACATTCTTAGCACACTCCCAGCGCATTCTTATCGCATTCTTAGTACACTTACATCACACTACTACTCAATCACAGTATATCTCTAATTCCACATACCCCTCTTCATCTATGAAATTCATCAGTTGGAACGTCAACGGCTTGCGTGCCGTGGTTGGAAAGAACTTTCGCGAAGTCTTTGAAGGCCTCGATGCCGATTTCTTCTGCCTGCAGGAGACCAAGATGCAGGAAGGTCAGCTCGACCTTGACTTCCCCGGCTATTATAGCTACTGGTGCTATGCGGAGAAGAAGGGATACAGCGGTACCGCCATCTTTACGAAGCATGTACCACTCAGTGTCACCACGGGTATGGGCATCGAGGAGCACGACCATGAGGGTCGCCTGGTGACGCTGGAGATGGATTCGTTTTATCTGGTCTGCGTCTACACTCCCAACTCGCAGAGTGCAGAGGCGAAGGGAGAACTGCCCAAGCGCTTGGACTACCGTATGGAGTGGGAAGATGCGTTCCGTCAGTATCTCCTTGACCTTGATGCGAAGAAGCCTGTCATCGTGTGCGGTGATCTGAATGTGGCTCATCAGGAGATAGACCTCAAAAATCCCAAGACCAACCACATGAATGCCGGTTTCACAGACCAGGAGCGTGAGAAGATGACCACCCTCTTAGCGAGCGGTTTTACCGATACCTTCCGACACTTCTACCCCACTCTGGAAAATCAGTACTCTTGGTGGAGCTACCGCATGGGTGCACGTGCCAAGAACATAGGTTGGCGTATCGACTATTTCCTGGTCAGCAACCGACTGATGGAGCGCGTCGAATCGGCCACCATCCATCAGAATATCATGGGTAGCGACCATTGCCCCGTGGAAATAACATTAAAGTGAAAAAGTAAAAGTTAAAAATTAAAATTCAGTACCGGGAAAGCGAAGACTGAAAAATTGAAAAGTAAAAGTTCTTATGCAGGTACTTTTTCCTACGGGACAAAAGTAGTGCTAAGAACTTTTAACTTTTTAATTCTCTATATCTTCACCATGGTGGCTCCATAGCCGTACTCACGGAAACTGGCATCCTGCCAAGTACACTCCTTGTAGCGATATTTCAGTTCCTGAAGCAGACTCTTGCGCAAGACACCTTCGCCCTTACCATGGATGAAAACTATCTTGGTGCCTTTCTTGCCCTTGTTCTCATCCATCACACGGCGAAACTCCTTCATCTGTACCAGTAGCATGTCGCCATTGGAGAGTCCTGCCAGGTCATCCACCAGCTGTTCTATATGCAAGTCCACCTCTATCACCTCAGGCTTTTGGTTGGGCTTACTCACAGAACGATCCTGACGCTTGTCCTCTGCCTTCACGCGGGCTGGCTGACTCTCGGCCTTATTGGGCTTCTTGAGGATGGCCTCCTGTATCTCTTCAGCCTCCACAAACACCTGCTTGATGGCTTTGTCATCGCGTACCACATCCATCAGCAGACAAGGCTCGTTGAAGAACATATTGGGCTGGAAGATATGCAGTTTGTAGAACTTCACGGTATCCAGGCGTAGCTGTACGCTGTAGGCGGGCTTGATGGCAAAAGTCTTCTCGCGCTTATAGGCTATGGCCTGCACGCAGAGGTGTTCCATGTCGGAGAGGTGGCTTCTGTCAAACTCTTCCACGAAGAGCTTCGTATTGGGTTCAAGCGTGCTCTGAAAACGGGCTTTCCAGTTGGCTCCCTCTGCACTCATCAGAGTAAGGTCGAGGAAATAGTTGCTGTCGTTGATGAGGTAGCATTCGAAGGAGGTGCTTGAGAGTTCCTTCACCTCCACAGGCAGGAAGGCCAGATAGAGATTGATGAGTTCTCCGCCTCTTCTCTCCTGTGGCTTGGCCTTGAAGGTCACGGGTCGGTCTGCAGGATCGTAGTCTTCCTCGAGTATGGTCTTGGCTCCCAAGGCCTGTGCTTCTGCACCATTGCCTGTTGCCATACCTTCATTGATGAGGCTACCGACACTCTTCACCGTGCTTCCCTTCTCTGCCGGTTTCTTTGCCCCGCCAAAAGAAGTATGCGTACCGGTATTTACCTTCGACATATCATAGTTGTCCTCTGCTACCACCACTACATCTTTGATGAGCATGGGGATGTCAAATCCGTCCTCATCCTCCACCAGCACGATGTCCTTTCCTTGAAATCCACTCACGATTCCACCACCCACTTCGCTGAGGAATCGCACCTTATCTCCTATTTTCATCTTCATTTTTTATTTATTCTAATGCAAAGTAACACATTTTTCGCGAGAAATTCGTAACTTCGCACCATATATTTGTTCTTTGGAGCCTGAAGAACTCTTCCTCCAAGGATTTTCACGTCCAACATTTGACCATAACAAACATCCATGTATACCGATCCCAAGCAAATACGCATAGAGGACTACGACTACCCATTGCCCGACCACCGCATCGCCAAGTTCCCCTTGGCAGAGCGCGATAGCAGCAAACTGCTCGTCTACCGACACGGGGAAGTTCAGGAAGACACCTTCCGTCATCTTCCCAACTACCTGCCCCAGGGTGCACTGATGGTGTTCAACAACACCCGCGTCATACAGGCCCGCCTGCATTTCCACAAAGACACGGGTGCGCTCATCGAGGTATTTCTCCTCGAACCCGCTTTTCCCGAGGAGTATCAGGAGAATTTCGCCTCCCGTGAGAAATGTACATGGCACTGCCTGGTGGGCAACTCCAAGAAGTGGAAGAACGGAGCGCTCACTCACGAGTTGGAGGTAGGTGGCAAGACCATACACCTCTCAGCAGAGCGTATCGGGACCAGCGGAACCAGCCAGGAGATACTTTTCGAGTGGGACGGTGAGGTGACGTGGGCCGAGATACTCGACGTCATGGGCGAACTGCCCATCCCTCCCTACCTCAACCGCGACACGGAGGAGAGCGACAAGCAGACCTACCAGACCGTCTACAGCAAGATCAAGGGTAGTGTGGCCGCTCCCACAGCCGGATTGCATTTCACCGATAGTGTCCTTGCTGCCCTCGATGAGGCTGGCATAGACCGTGAGGAGGTGACACTTCACGTGGGTGCCGGCACCTTCAAGCCCGTCAAGAGCGAAGAGATCGGCGGTCACGACATGCATACGGAGCACATTGCCGTCCGTCGACAGACCATCGAGAAACTCCTTGCTCATGGTGGCGAGGCTATTGCCGTAGGTACCACCAGCGTGCGCACCCTCGAGAGCCTGTACTATATGGGCGTTATCTGGGAGAAATTAAAAATTAAAAATGAAGAATTAAAAATTAAAGCTTTTGCAGACGTGCAAAGAGCAGAAGAGATCGGAGATGGCGAGGAACTTCACGTTCCACAGTGGATGCCCTACGAGTATGCCCAGGAAGAGAAGCAACTGACCACCATCGAGGCTTTGCAGCATCTGCTCGACTATATGGATGCCCATCACATGGAGGTGCTCCACTCCTCCACCCAGATCATCATCGCTCCGGGCTACGACTACCACATCGTGCGCCGCATGGTTACCAACTTCCACCAGCCCAAGAGCACCCTTCTCCTCCTCGTCTCTGCCTTCGTCAAGGGCGATTGGCACACCATTTATGACTATGCCCTCAGCCACGACTTCCGATTCCTGAGCTACGGGGATTCTTCACTATTAATCCCCTAAACCACATGATAGCAACACAGAAAGATAATAGCAAGGAGATGTTTCCCATCGTTGATGAACAGGGCAACATCATCGATGCAGCCACCCGTGGAGAATGTCACAATGGCAGCAAACTGCTCCATCCCGTAGTCCACCTCCACATCTTCAACAGCCAGGGCGACATCTACCTGCAAAAGCGCCCGGAGTGGAAGGACATCCAGCCCGGAAAGTGGGACACTGCCGTAGGCGGTCACGTAGATCTGGGCGAATGTGTGGAGCAGGCCCTCCGTCGCGAAGTCAGCGAGGAACTCGGCATCACAGACTTCATACCCGAAGCCCTTCCCTCCTACGTCTTCGAAAGTGCCCGTGAGCGCGAGCTCGTCTTCCCTCACAAGACCGTCTACGATGGTCCCATCACTCCTTCTGCCGAGACCGACGGCGGCCGCTTCTGGACCATGGCAGAACTCATGGAGAACTTCGGCAAGGATGTCTTCACGCCCAACTTCGAAAGCGAATATAAGAAGCTATTTACAGCCCCCCTAACCCCCGAGGGGGAATAAGAATGCAAAAAGTTCCATTATTAACAACACATCTCCCCTAACCTCTGAGGGGGGGATAAGAATGACAAAAACTCAATTATTAACCATAAACACCTCTCTTATTCCCCCTCGGGGGATAGGGGGGCTATTAACACAATGAAAAAACTCTTCACCCTCCTCTGCGTCCTCGTGCTCACCCTCAGCATCGGCGCACAAATCACTGAGTTCCGTCCCGGTCAGGAATGGCCCGACAACAACGGCAAGCACATCAATGCCCATGGTGGCAACTTGCTTAAAATAGGCAAGGTATGGCACTGGTATGGCGAGAATCGTCCCAGCCGTGGCTTCACCACAGAGGCCGGCGTACGTCACTACACGAGCCGTGACCTCCTGAACTGGACCGACGAGGGCGTGGCACTGGCCAACGAGCCTGGTACTCCCATCGAGCCCGGATGTATCATCGAGCGCCCCAAGGTGGTCTACAACAAGAAGACAAAGAAGTATGTCATGCTCTTCCATCTCGAACTGAAAGGCCGTGGCTACGATGCTGCTCAGGTAGGCTTCGCCGTGAGCGACACGCCCAAGGGTCCCTTCAAGTTCCTCCGTGCCTTGCGTCCCAATGCGGGCAAGTGGCCATCCAACTTCACCGAGGATGACATCAAGACTGCCCAGAAGCAAAATCCTCGCGACTATAAGGAATGGTGGACTCCCGAGTGGCGCAAGGCCATCGTCAAGGGCATGTTTACCCACCGCGACTTCAAGGGCGGACAGATGAGCCGCGACATGACGGTCTATATCGACGACGACGGCACGGCCTACCACCTCACCAGCAGCGAGGACAACCTCACCCTGCACCTCAACGAACTCACCCCCGACTACCTCGACTTCACGGGTCGCTACATCCGCATCGCTGCGGGCGGTCAGAACGAGGCTCCCACTCTGCTCAAGCACGATGACACCTATTGGCTCATCGCCAGCGGCTGTACGGGCTGGGATCCCAACGAAGCTCGTATGTTCTCAGCCAAGAGCCTCTGGGGACCTTGGAAGCAGCACCCCACTCCCTTCACGGGTCCCAATGCCAAGAAGACCTTCGGCGGTCAGGGCACCTATATCTTCCAGCATAAGGGGCAGTTCATCTTCATGGCCGATGTATGGACCCCCCGACGCCTGAGCGAATCACGCTACATCTGGCTCCCCATCGAGTTCAACGAGCAAGGCACACCCGTCATCCCCTGGAAGGAAAGCTGGAAATTCTAAGGCCAGCGTCTCCCCAAGACCACCGCCCCGGTTACCATCCAGATGCTCCCCTTACCCACTATGGATCCCCGTTCCATGCATCCGGTTACCATCCAGATGCTCCATTAGCCACCATTCCCTTTGTGAGGGCAAAGGACCTTCCCTCCCCCCTCTCTCAAACTCTCAACTACCATGCGCGCCCTCTATTTTCTCCTAGCACTCATCACCTTCTCTACCGCCTCTGCTCAAAAGAGCCAAAGCAAAGCGGAGCACTTCAACGTACAGAATGAAGCCGTGACTCGCTATATACAAGAGTCCAACTCCACCTTCTCCACCCAAGAGGGCAGACTTGCCAAAGCTTTCTTCGACGAGAAGCACCCCTACCGTCCCGACCAGCCTCAAGGCAAGGTCCTCACCTTTGAGTGCCATGCCTCTACGGCCACCGTACAACTGTCGCAAGACAAGCGTTTTCGGGATATGGAGATGGAGCAGACCGTGGAGGTGAATGGGGACAAAGGCACTTTCACACTGACCAATCTCATCCCCGGTCGCACTTACTACTATCGCGTCCTTGCCGCTGGCAAGCAGGTGCTCAAAGGGGCTCTGCAGACAGAGGGACAAGTGCGTATGATAGCCATCGATGGTGGTTTCAACATTCGCGACCTCGGCGGCTGGACCGGCCTCGACGGCAAGCACATACGCTATGGCTGGCTTTACCGAGGTGGAAGCCTAGGTGGCACCGATAAGGACGGCCATGAGAGCACCATCAGCCCTGCAGACCAGCAAGAGCTCCATCGCATAGGCATCCGGGCACAGCTCGACTTGCGAGCTCCCACCAACAAGGGCAAGTATGCCGGAGAAGGCAGCCTGCACTCTTATTCCCTTGGACGTACCACCCTGCTCGAGGCGGACTTCATCAACACCATGACCGACTACGGTGCCTACAATCAGGATGCCACCGTGGTGAGCGATATCGCCTGGATCATTCAGGAACTTCGCCAAGGCAAACCCGTCTATTTCAACTGCCGGCAGGGTGCAGACCGTACCGGCACCATCGCCTTCGTCATTGAGGGACTTCTCGGATGCTACGACCATACCACTCCCGGGGGCGGCAACCAGATGGCCTTGGACTACGAACTCACCGGCTTCTCGCAGGCCAACCTCGTAGACAACTGGCGCGTACCCTCCAGCCACCGCAGTGCCGTGGAGGCTTATACCAATCGGCAGAAGCTCTTTCGCCAGATCCTCGACCTCACCGCCACGGCCGACGGTCGTTCCCTCCCCACCGTACAGCAGCGCTGCTACTACTTCCTCTCACAAGCCAAGGACGTACGCATCCCTACAGCCGATCTGGACTGGTTCATCCAGTTCATGCTCGAATAGGCCTTTGGTCAATAGAGATCGCACCATCCCTTGATCGGTAGAGGTTGTCCATCCACTTGGTCGATAGAAATTGCACCATCCCTTTATCATTAGAGGTTGAACATCCCCTATGGCTTTGCAGTCGACTTGGAATGATAGTTTTCCCTGAACTGTGAGGGAGAACAGCCCTTTTGTTTCTTGAACGAGCGGTTGAAATGAGAGATCGTATTGAAGCCGCAATCGTAGCAAACCTCTGCCACACCCATATCGCTGGTGAGCAGCAGATGGGCAGCATGGCCTATACGTACACTGGTGATGTAGTCGCTCAGTGTCCTACCCGTGTGGGCTGAGAAAAAACGGCTGAAGGAAGTCGGAGTCATATCGGCCAGGCGCGACAATTGTTCCAAGGTGATACTGCTTCGATAGTGAGCCTCTATGTACTGTGTGACACGCTGTATGCGCTCATTGTCGCTGTCGATGGATCGATGGGTGAAGGCACTGGTGGATAGGATATGGAAGTCCGTCGTGGTGGAAAGGTCATAGAGTATGGACAAAACCTTGAGAAAACTATGGAAACCCGGTTGCATACGAGCCAGCATGTAGAGGTTGTCATAGACTTTTCGTATGGCTGTCTGCCCAAACGATATCCCATTTTGTGCATGGCGAAGCAAAGTTGCTATGCTGGCAAAGTCGTTGCGGGAGAGCAGTTCGCGTGAGAGCAGGTCGGCGGGTATCTGGATGGTGATCTCATGTACATTGTCCATCAGGCATTCATCTTGCTGCCATTCGTGCATCAGGTTGCTTCCTATGAGAGTAAGGTCGTAGATACCCACCCTCTCCATACTGTCTCCCACAAGTCTCCTTGCACCTTCTGCATGCTCGAGGAAGTTCAGCTCTATCGCCTGATGCTGATGCAGCGGGTATGAGAAGGCCGTCTTGGTACGTTCTACCACATAGATACAGTCCTTTTCGGACAAGGGGGTGATTTCAGAAAGGATTTCCATAGAACTGGGATTGAAGGTTGTTGGGCTTTGGTGGTGCAAATATAAACAAATATATTTTGCAAAATATGCATCATGCAGATAAAAGAGAGGTCTTTCGATAATAAAAGTCAAGATTATGACAAAATATGCATATTATTCGCAGAATACCACAAGCACAATGCCTATATTTTTTCACAAAGTGTATGTTTTTGACAAAATAAGCAAAGTACAAAGGAGCAACAGTTCGTAATTTTGTAATCGGACAAGAATCTTCAGACCTATCAACAGCATACAGCACAGCAATGCCAACATTGACTACTGGTAAGATGTACAGAAGCAGGATTTCATCATTACGCTCGACGAAATGCCCAATTTCCGCTAAGAAAACCGGCACTTTGAGTTCGTAATTGGAAACTATTGCTTACCTTTGTTGTAGGTTCCACCCCTCTGTAACAATCATGATATTATGAAACACATTCTCCTGACACTTATCGCCTGCCTGTTCGCCATGAGCGCAGTCGCACAGTCATTCCCAGATTTCTCCAAGCTGCATTTCGGCTGCGACGGCAACAGCATCACCTCAGGCAACCAGTGGTCTGCTACGGTGGTAGAGCAGTTGGGCTTTGCCACCCATCACAACGTAGCTGTCGGTTCGGCCACATGGGCCTGCCATGCCGATACGCAGGACTATGGCTCCGAGGGGTTTGCAGGTATCTCTGGCGGATGGCAACCCACGCAGGATGCCCACGAATTGCAGATGCGCCACAACAACACTTCGAAGGTGCACATACAGAAGTTCATCGCTGAGGTGAAGGAGGGCAAATATCCCACGCCCGACGTCTTCGTCTTCTCTATGGGAACCAACGACGGCAATCTGGGCTCCGCCGAGGAGGCCCTGAAAGGTAAGAGTCTGGACGAGGTGGATGTCACCACCATGGCTGGCGGTGCGCGCTGGGCCATCCAGACCATCATCGAGCACTATCCCCGATGCCGCGTCTTCGTCTGCACACCCATACAGACTGCCAACCCCGACCACAATGCCTTCAATCTGAAGAAGATTGAGATCCTGCGCGAGATCTGCCAGTCGCTGTCGGTTCAGCTGATAGACTGCTATGGCGAGTGTGGCATTACCGAAAAGTTGGAGAACGGCCAGGGTGAGCGTTACCTGCGCGACGGATTGCATCCAGCCGAGGAAGGTCAGCGCCTGATGGGGCGCTACATCGCCAAGGAGATTCGCAACAATTATTTTTAAGACATGAAAAGAGGTCTACTATTTGCCGTCGCTTTGCTCCTCACCATGGGGGCTCATGCACAGAAGCGGAACCTGTTCCTCAACAAGGAATCCGGCATCTACGGTAAGGGCGAGCGCAGCGTCGTCACCTATCGCGGTGAAGCGCTTGCACAAGATTCGCTCACCGTACGTGTCATGAGCAACAATCGGCTGGTGCTCACCGACCGCATATGGCCCGAGGGCACTGATTTCACGGTCTTTGCCGCCACCATCGACAGTACCTGTGCCATCATGGTCGAGATGGAGACTGCCGACCGTCAGACCTGCTCCATTGGCTTCGTCGTGGCTCCAGAGGGCTTCCGTCCCGGCTACGAAGAGCCGAAGGACTTGATGGACTATTGGACCCATCAGAAGAATCAGCTGCAAGCCTTGCCCATGCAGGTGAAGAGCACGCCGCTGCAGGTGCCTGGTCAGTATCAGGGCAAATATCAGTGCCAGGATGTCGAGATCAACTGCCTCGGTCCGGCTCCCGTGCGCGCCTACATGGCCAAGCCCGTGGGAGCCAGGAAGAAGTCGCTCCCCATCATCATCCTGTGCCGTGCTGCCGGTGTCAGTGGAAGCTGGTGCCGCTGCCAGGTGGGCGAGTGCGTAGGCAATGCGGCTTTGGGCAACGGGGCTCTCAGTCTGGACCTCAACGCCCACGGCATGCTCAACGGCCAGTCGGATGCCTACTACAAAATGCTGGAGAACGGCCTGCTCAAAGACTACTACGAGCACAATGCTGCCGATCGTGAGACCTATTATTTCCGTGGTATGTACCTGCGCCTGCTGCGCGCCATCGAGTATATGACGCGTCAGCCCGAATGGGACGGCAAGCGCATCCTCGTCATCGGCGAGAGTCAGGGTGGCGGTCAGGCTGTGGCTGCCGCAGGCTTGGACCAGCGCGTATCGGCCGTGGTGCTCAACGTGCCCGCCATGCAGGATCTAGGCGGCACTCGCCTGGGACGCAGAGGTGGCTGGCCTCAGCCCATAGAGAGCCATCCCTCGCTGTCCGCCGAGCAGCTCGACCGCACCCTCCCCTATTTCGATGGCTCGCTGCTCATCCGTCACTCCAAGGCGGAGATAGTCTGCGAGATGGGCCTCATCGACACCACCTGTCCGCCCAGTGCCGTATGGTCGTCGCTCAATGGCGCCCCCGGCAAGAAGACCATCCGCTGCGTGCCCTTCCGCACCCATGCCTGGCCCAGTGGCGAGAGCTATCCTGTATGGGACCAGCTCTACTACCAGCCCCGTCTGGATTTCATCAGCAATTACCTGAAATAACCCTATAACCTCAAAACCACTGTGCCCAACGGTTGACCGTTGGGTCCCCATAACCTAAAACCTCATAACCTATCACCCCCTACAACATGAAACGATCCCACCTCCTCTTGCTGGCCCTGCTTGCCTGCTGGCTGCAGCTGGCGGCCAAGCCCTACCCTCACTTCAAACCCGTGAATAAGCATGCCGACAAAGCCACATGTCGTCTGCTCAAGGATCTCTACAAGACCGTGGACCGTGGGCATATCTACTCTGGCTTGCATCACAACCAGTTGCAGATGCCCAACTACACGCGCGACCTCGATCGTATCAACGAGGCTGTGCCCGGTGCCGTACCTCGTGTATGGGGTGGCGACGTAGCCTGGGACGCTGACAAAGTGGTGCAGATGGCCACCGATCATCATCGCAAGGGATTCCTCATCTCCATCACCTGGCATGCAGCCCGTCCCTTCGACCATGGTACCGTCAGTTTCGAGCACCAGACGAAGGGAGCCTTCAGCACGGAGCAGTGGAATGAGTTGGTCACCGAAGGCAGCGAGATGCATCGCATGTGGCTGGGACAGGTGGACAGCATCGCTCAGTATCTGAAGCAGTTGCAGCAGAATGGCGTACCTGTGCTTTGGCGCCCCTTCCATGAGATGAACGGTGACTGGTTCTGGTGGTGCGACCGCCGTGGCGAGAAGGGTTTCACCGTACTGTGGCGTATGCTTTATGATCGCCTGACCAACTATCACCATCTGAACAACCTTATCTGGGTGTGGAATCCCAACAATCCCCGCAAGCATCCCGTCGATACGACTATGGGCTACGAGCTTTACTATCCCGGCGACGAGTATGTGGATGTGCTGGCGGCCGACGTCTATCACCGCGAGTGGTTCCAGGACACCCACGACCAACTGATACAGTTGGGCAAGGGCAAACTCATTGCGCTGGGTGAGGTGGGCGAACTTCCCACCTCTGAGCAGTTGGCCACCATCTTCTGCCGCTATGCATGGTTTATGCTATGGACCGGCTTCACCCACGATCGATGGAACACCCTCGATGCCCTTCGCGACGTATTCTCCAGCAGCAGAGTGATTAAGTAATTCAAACTGTTTGAAAATAAATAAATTAAAATACATAAAGAGCATGAAAAAGACCACATGTATGATGCTTGTGCTGCTGGCAGTAAGCCTGCACAGCTTTGCACAGAAATGGGAGAAGATAGGTGACCGCCCTCAGATGGGATGGAGCACCTGGAACAAGTTTGCCGGCAACATCAACGAGGACATCATCCGCTCCATCGCCGATGCCATGGTGGAGAGCGGACTGGCCGAGGCCGGATACACCTATATCAATATAGACGACTGCTGGCACGGCAAGCGCGACAAGGACGGCTTCATACAGGCCGACCCCAAGAAGTTCCCCTCCGGCATCAAGTCTCTGGCAGACTATGTCCACGCCAAAAACCTCAAGCTCGGCATCTACAGCGATGCAGGCACGGGTACCTGTGCCGGTATGCCTGGCTCTCTGGGCCATGAGTACCAGGATGCCTTGCAGTATGCCCGTTGGGGTGTGGACTACTTGAAGGAGGACTGGTGTAACACAGAAAATATCAACGCCATCGGTGCCTACCAGCTGATGAGCGATGCCCTTCGCGAGGCTGGCCGTCCCATCTTCCTGAGCATGTGTGAGTGGGGAGGCAACCAGCCCTGGAAGTGGGCGCGCGAGATTGGCCACAGCTGGCGTATCGGTCCCGACATCTGGTGCTGCTTCGACTCCACTCGTGTGCATCAGGGTGGCTGGACGGACATAGGCGTGATGCAGTGCATCCGTAAGAACGAGAACCTCCGCGGCTATGCAGGTCCCGGCCACTGGAACGACCCCGACATGCTGGAGGTGGGCAAT
>JAZLII010000190.1:0-12904 GCA_045617275.1 Bacteroidaceae bacterium | reverse complement strand
CATACAACTCATAGACGCCAAGACCCGTGGTCATCCATTTGGCACTTACCACCCTTCTCTCATTCTTTATCTCGCTGTAAAACCAGTGTGCCCCGTCTGCCGAACGGGTGTGGTCATCCCCGCGTCCCGTCACGATGGGCGCATCTTTCACGGATATCCACATCGACTTCTCCCATGCCGCATCAGGCAGTGCATCGATGGTCTGTGCACGAGCTGCTGTCAGACACGAGAGCAGCAAGAGTGCGAGATATGTTGTGTGTCTCATTGTTCCCTTTACATAGAGATTATGCATTGTGAATTATGAATTGCGAATTACGGTTGATGCTGTCTTGAGTGCCGACTCTATGTTTGTCCCGCCCTTGCTGACCGCATACACGAACTGCCAGTCGAAGTCGAAGTTCTCCTTCATGCTCTGGCCGCTGGCCACGAGTACCCAAAGCGAGGAGAATGCTATGGTCAGTTTTCTTCTCATATTTGTCTTCTTCATTTTATGGTAGGTCGAACTTATTCATTCTCATAGATATGAAACCTCCTATTTTGTAACATATTCAAACCAATCGAAGTCAGCATACCCCTTCTTGTCCGTACCCTGTGCAAAGACACCGAGCATCACACCTGTGAAGCCACCGATGACTTCGGTAGAGAGGTAGCGGAAATCCATCTTGCAGAGCGTCTCAAAGGACTGTCCATTCTCTGAGACCTGCATATAGTAATAGGCTCCGTCGGAACTGATGCGAAGATAGGCGTTCTTGCCTTTCAAGGTGATCTCTTTTCCGGAATGAGCCAGTTCGCCCAGACGGATATTCGGACGTACAATAAGCTTTCCACCACGTTTCTCCACCGTGACATCATAATGATTGAGCGGAGCGGCGTATGCCGTGATGCCTGCCTGCGAACCTTCAGTAAGATGTGAGGCGTCGAGCAGGGTTGTGGCAGTAAACGACTTTTCCGTCTGCCGTCTTGCCACGAATGTAGGAGAGGTGGCAGCATCGAGCGGAGTAGTTGTTGGAAGAAGACGAAGCCATCCCTTTCGTGCTGTGAGCGAATAGCATGAATAGTCGGGATTGCCGATGCTCATCCATCCCCATGGCAAACCGATGGCGCTGTAACTCTCAGCAGGTACATTGCGATTCACGTAGTTGAACTCCTCGCGCTCAGGATCCTTTGGCATCGGCACTTGCGGCAAGGTCTTGCACTTCATGTTCACCGACAGCGTGCCATTGCCATTCACCACAGGCCAGGCATTTTCGTCCCAACGTACAGGCGCAAGCATCGTCTCGCGTCCCATCACATGCAGCAGATAGCCACTTGTACGATAACCCAGACAGATCATCCACCATGAGGAGGCGGGTGCCTGCACAAGGTCGGCATGTCCGAGACCCTGTATCTCGCTGCCTTGCATCTCCATGTTGAAGTGCGAGAGGATTGGATTTGCGCGGTTCGGTTCGTATGGTCCAAAGAGATTGCGGCTACGAAGTATATTGACTTGATGCCCATGCTCTGTACCACCTTCTGCAAGCATCATATAATAGAAGCCATCCTTCTTGTAGATGTGAGGACCCTCGGGATAACGACCGCCAAGACCAGTGCCAAGATGATGGATCTCACCAAGTTGCTTGCCAGTCTCCAAGTCAATCTCACAAATCTTGATGTCGCCTTCCTTCCAAAGAAAGTAAGTCTTGTCGCCCTCAAAATAGAGCGTAGGGTCGCACGAACCGATGGCAAAATCAATCACCACAGGTTCCGACCATTCACCAGCAGGATCATCCGTCCATACATAGAAATGACGACGCGAAGGAAAGACGGTAGTGACCATGTAGAAACGCTTGTTGCGCTCATTGTAGCGAATGGTTGTGGCATAAACACCGCCATTTGTCCATCCTAATTCAGCGTTCTGCTGGGAATACAAACCCGACAAGTCAAGTTGTGAACGACGTGTCAAGCAGTTGCCCACTTGCTCCCAATGTATCAAGTCTTTGCTATGAAACACGGGCACTCCAGGGAAGTATTGAAAAGTGGAATTGACCAGATAGAAATCATCGCCAGCACGGCATACCGAAGGGTCGGCATGAAAGCCAGGAAGCACAGGGTTCTTGAATCCTTGAGCAAAAGCAGAGCTTATGGAGAGTAATAGGATGAGCGTTAGAAATGCCTTCTTCATGTTATATTCTTGTTTTTTCATTCTTTGCCATGATACGATGGATGTTCATTGTCTGGATTGATGACAAGTTTCTCCACTACAATTTCTGGGTCGACCATCACTACCTTGAGTGTATGTTTTCCTACAGTCGGAATACTGAGGTCGATGCTCAGCCAACGGAGGTTGTCGAAAATCTCGCTGCGCATACGCTGGCGGAAACCAGAGAGATAGATGTCACTTGCAGGTTGTGGCAGAGGTTTCAGAACCTTCGAGCGAACAATGTTCTCTTTCGTGTATTCGTTGAAAGTATCTACATAACCTTGGCGAGCATCGATTGTCTGCATCTCACTATCATCAATTCGAATGCCGATGCGAAGACCACGGCTTGGGTTGATGTCATTGGTAGGCAGAATGCCAAGGGCGAGCTTGTTTTTGCCTGCCTGCTTGAAGTCAACATCATACTCCAATGTTGCACCGTCACCTTGCGGACGACTCTGTGCTGTGACAGGCTCAATGCCCATATTGCCTTTGCCACGACCAACTCCAGGAAGGAAAGTCCACTGGGCATCGTTGGCATTGGTTCTGCGCGTATAGTCGTATGCCATGATAGCAATTTCGTTTGGTTCCACGACTGCCTTATCCTTGTTGTATGGCTCGTTTGCCTTAGGGAGAGTATTATCGTCTGGCATTGACCATTGACGATAACCAATATGCTTATCGAGCATCATACCGTCCCATTTTCCTCCTGCTATTACCTTATTATATTTATATGTCATCTGCTTGTCACGCTCAAAGAGTGTCTGCATCGTCAGCGTGTCGCCCATCGTGGCAGCAAGGTAAATCTTCGCCACTCCAGCACTTCCCACCGCTGGATATTCCACAAGCTGATAGTAAGCGTCTTGCATCTCGGTGGGCAGTTTCTTACCAAGAGCAAGAGTGCGCTTCTCAAGTTCATCCCAACGCTCATACATCCTTTGTGCCTCACCCGTTTCCACACTATAAATGCCCACACGCTGCACCTCTGGCTTGCGCTCCAGATTCATCTTTGAATACTCAGTCACGATGTCGGCAATCTCTCTGGCATGCTCACCACCGAAGATGCTTCGTGCCCAATCCACCATGTACTGGTCAATCTTGTCGGCAGGATAAGCATCTGGATTCCACGCATAGCGCATGATGAAGTCGATAGGCATTTCCTTTGGTTTGAGGTCGCCAACATTGATTATCCAGATGCGGTCGATGCCTGTCTGATAGGCAAGGTTCAACTGCTCACGAATCTTTGCTGCCGTAGTGGTGTTCACCCAACGGTCATTCCAAGGACCACCATTCATGTCTATGTGATAGTACATTCCCATGCCCCCCTTGCGAGAGCGCTCTTTCTCTGGACCAGTGCGACGGATGTACCCCCAGTTGTTGTCGCAGAAGAGCAGAGTGACATCATCGGGCACGGTGAAGCCTGCATCGTAGTATCGCTGCACCTCGGTGAAGATTGCCCACAGTTGGGGCACTTCGCTTGCAGGCTTCTTATAGACACGCTCTATTATCTCACGCTGTCCATCAACCACATCCCTCAGCGTTTTCATGTTGTCCTCATCATCGCCCTTGCCCATTGCCACGTCGCCATCGCCACGCATACCGATGGTGATGAGGTTGTCGTAGTTCTTGTTGCGAGAGAGACCCTCCTCAAAGAATCGATCAATGTTTGTCTTGTTTGTAGCATAATCCCACGCACCGATGCTGTCCTTTCGGTAAACGTATTCCTTATGAGCACGCATCATTGGCTCATGGTGCGATGTTCCCATCACAATGCCATACTCATCAGCAAGTTCAGGCGAGAGAGGATCGTCTTCGTTGAAGCGGCTATCCCACATGGCTGGCCACAAATAGTTGGCTTTTAGACGAAGCAGAAGCTCAAACATCTTGCAGTACATCTTCGAGTTGATGCCGCCAAACTGGTTGTTTGCCCATGTGCCAAACGATGGCCACTCGTCGTTGATGAAGATGCCACGATACTTCACCTTTGGCGAAGGCTGCACCGTGCGACCTGCCTGCCAGTAGAGCATGTCCTTATGAGCAACGGGAGCATCTGCCCACCAGTACCAAGGCGACACGCCGATGCGCTCAGAAATCTCGTAGATGCCATAGATAGTGCCTCGCTTGTCGCTGCCAGCCACAACGAGGTTGCCATCAGCCAGCGTCTCGATGATGTAACTCTCCCATTCATCGCGCACACCATCCACATTCAACTTCTTCTGCTTGATGAGCGAGTCAATCAGCTTACTCTTGCCGATAGTACCAATAATCACGTGTACTCCTTCGCCTTTCGGCAACTTACTGGCAGTTAGTAAAGTGGGGGTGACTCCAGTCACACGATTCACATCTTCACACAAATCATTAGCAGCCCTCAGCACACCTTTCCAGTCATTTGCATCAACTGCAATTGTTGCAGCCTTACCATTGTCGGCAAGGCAGAAATCCTTGTTTTGTGCTAATATGCTGATTGCCGTCATAAGACAAACAATCATAGTTGAAATTCTTTTCATTGTTTTGTGTGGCATAATGCTTACTTATTGCTCAATCCTTCTTGTGTTAAAGGAATAAATTTGATCGTTCCATCGCCGTTAAAATGCATGTATTCTGCACACACGCTGCGACGGCAGTCACCGCCTGGCTGACCATTCAGATTGTACGAGCCGTCGTGATAGATGTAGTACCACTTGCCCTTGAACTGAATGACAGAAGGATGGATGGTGAATCCTCGGTTGGCAGAAGTGCTGACAAAACCGCGGTACGTCCATGGCCCTTCGATGCTCTCGGCTGTGCTGTAGGCCATCTGCTCTGGTTGGACACCGGGTGCATCGCTGGCATACACATTATAATATAGCTTACCACGCTTGAAGAGCCATGGGCCTTCGGAGTAGTTGCGCAGAGGCACCTTGCGAATCTCTCCGTCCAGCTCTATCATGTTCTTCTTCAGCTTCACCATGTAGCAGTCACCATTGCCCCATGCCATCCATGGAGTGCCGTCATCGTCGATGAGTACGGTTGGGTCAATGTCGGCATTGCCACGGTGGGAGTCGGGAGTCATCTTGTCGGTGATGAGCGGCGTGCCATCTGTGCGAGCCGGACGGAAAGGACCTGTGGGAGAGTCGCTGACGGCCACATCTATCGTGTGCTCACGATTGTCGGTGCGGTCGAGCGTGACGTAATAGTAGAACTTGCCATTCGCCTCCACCACCTGTGCTGCCCAGGCACCTCCGGGAGCCGCGTATGGGAAGTCGGCCGCCTTCAGGACAGGTCCGTGCGACTGCCAGTGTATCATGTCAGTACTAGAATAGCAGAGCCAGTGGGGCATGTTGAACCAGCCACCCACGCCGGCTTTGTCCTCGCCCACATACGCATAGACCGTATTGCCAACAACGGTAAATGCCGGATCGGCAGTAAAGCAATCCGTGAAGAGCGGATTCTGACCCTCCACCCGTGGCAAGGGCTCACCGCTGATGCTGAGGTTGCGCAGGCTGCCCTGCCGCACCTGAAGCGCATTGGGGAAGCCACCAGGATAGCCATGGCCGATCACCCAGCTCGTGGCGTTATGGCGAAGTGCCTTGCCCGGATAGATGAGCGAAGCCGAACGGCCATCCACGGTGAGCGTGACGGTAGAGGTTTTCTTCTTCGCATCATACTGCGACGATGCTTCCACCTCGTACCATTTGTCCTTCTGCACCTCTTCCCCAGCCCAGAGGCGATGAGGATTCTCGTCCTTGTCTACGACTTCCACGAAGAAGCGATGTGCCGTATTGTCAAAACCCAGCGAGATGTCACCATTGAGCGAGTTTTTGCCGATGAGGTGGCTCGCCTTTCCTTCCTTGCAGACGAACACCTGTTCTGTGCCAAGCGTGCCGCATTTCAGTTCGGCCTTCACCGTCCAGCACTTCTGCCAGTCGGCATAGACGAGGGGATGATTGCCGTCGAGCTTGTACTCATTGACGTTGAGGTTCAGCTCGCTACTGGGATTGAAGTCCTTTATCTTCCAGTCAGCAAGGGTATATTGTGCCGATGCTGACAGGGCGAGGGCAAGGGATAAGGCTGTCGAGGCTATTCTTTTGTTCATATTTGTTTATTGTATGATTTTGCTTGGTGTGACAAATAGATAAATAATAAAATAGATAAATAAATAGTAAATCGTAAATCAGAAAATGGTAAATAATAAGAGCTAATTCTTGATTACCTTCTTGTTTCCCTTGATGTAGATGCCTTTGCCTGCGCTTGAGCCATTGGTGAGGCGACGGCCGGAGAGGTCGTACACGGCTTCATCTTGCATCGTGACTTGGGTTGTAGGTGCCTCGATGCCGTCGGGGATGTCTATCTTGCTGAGTCCCTTGCTGGGGAAGGCGTCCAGTAGCGTGTTGTATTCCTGTGGTGTGATGGGCACTACCGAACCATGACGGGGTGTGAAGGCACCGCTCGTGGTGGTCTGTGCCTCGAGCGTGAACTTATCCCAGTCCTCGGTGGTGCAGAACTGGTAGTAACCGCTTGTGTAACAGTCGTACATCAGCACCCAGGTGTTCGTGTTGATAAGGCGGAACAGTCCACCACCCTCTACGGCCACGCCTGTCTGTTGGAGGGCTTTCGAGGGTTTGCCCCATTGTGAACCGTCGGGCTGACCCTTCTCGGGAGTCAGACGGCTGGCCGTTACCGAACAGATGCCGCCGCTGCCTTCGTTCTTGTAGATCATGTGATAGAGCAAGTCTGTCTCATCGTAAACGATGTCGGCATCGATGGTGGCCGAACCACGGTCGTAGAAGAAGACGGGTTCGGTGAGCAGGTCGGTGAAGTCATCGTTGGCATACGAGTAGTACACCTTGTCGTACTTGCACTTGCCGTCGTTCGTCAGCAATGAATAATAAATAAGGTAACGCCCGCGTGTGCCATCCGCATTCTCATAGTCGGGATCCCAGATGGTGGCAGGAGCCCAGACGCGAGTCACATTCTTCCATTCGGGGAATCGTGTGGGGAAGTGTACCGTGCTGTGTTGCCAGTGCACGAGGTCCGTGCTCTTGTACAGCACCATGCCGCGATTTGAATCCCATCCCTCGGCGCAACGCATGTCCGTAGCTACCATGTAGAAGGTCTTGCCATCCTGGCCGCGAAGCAGGTGCGGGTCGCGGATGCCCTTCTTGATGGCCACCGAGTCGCTGGCCATGATGCGCTTGCCTTCGTTGAGCGGTGTGTACTTGAAGCCATCTTCCGACACGGCATAGTAGAGGTTCTCGTTGTAGTTGTCGGGGAAGTAGGCAAAGAGGTAGCGCTCGTAGGGATCGTTGCGCTCCACGGTGATGCGGAAGGCCAACAGTTCGTCGTATTTCTCGGTGAGCAGGGCGATGTAGTTCTTCATCTCGTCACTCGTCTTGGCTTGGCGGGCATCGGCGATGAGTTGGGCGGCTTGCTGACGCAGCTCATCGGTCAGGATGGTCTTCGTCTTTACGAGTTCCTCCAGACGGCTGATGGCACGCTCGAGCATAGGTTGGTAGGCACCGGTGAAGTCGCCCAGCCAGCGCAGTTGGAAGTTGTCGACCGTGATCCAGTTGGCATCGGAGTTCGCACAACGGAAACCGATGGTCAGCTGTCCGCCTGCCACGGATACGGGTATGGTGTAGACATTCGTCGTCGTTACGTTGACCTCCTGGTCATCAGCAAAGAGATAGACACCCTTCACCGCCTTTGTGCTGCCCTGCAGCTCGGCATGTGCGGTGGCCGACAGTTCGTAGTCACCGTCCCTCAGGCCCGTCACCGTCTGCTTGATGCTGGATGTGCCCAGGTTGCCTCCTGCCCAGATGTACTTCTCACAGTATTGGTCACCCGTCTTGGCGGCAGCCGGTTCGCTGTTGTCCTGGCGTTGCATACCGTTGTTCTCCCAACCCACGTTGATGTCCTGCTCAAAGCTCGGGTTGACGATGTGGGAGGTTAAGTCTTGAGGCTCGATGTAGCGTGTCAGTGTGGCAGCACCCCAGATGAGCCATGCTGAGGGACAGTTCTGCGGCAGCACGATGCCGATGGTCAGACGTCCGTCCTCGCCTACTGTGGTGTAGACGCTGTTCTGGTACTTGCCCTCGCCCATAAGCGTGGCGGCCTGCTCCATCGAGTTGGGATTAGCGTCGCTGGCACGGTCGGAAGCCCAGGTGGCAATGCGCTGGCGGTCGCCGTTGGCGAAGATGTAGGCGTTGCTCAGGGTAAAGCCCTGCTTGTCTACACTCACACAACGGTCGTTGCTGCTGCCACGATAGAAGGCAGGGATGGTGAGACAATAGAGACCGGGAGCCAGACCTTCAATGGTCTGTGTCAGTGTGCCGTAGCCCTCGTACACCTCGTTCAATCCGACGCGTGTGTTGCGCGTGCCGGCAAATGCGGCCTCCCAACCTTCCGTGCCATCGGCCATTGTGGCGTTCTCCACCATCTCGCTCATGTCGAAGTTGCGCCATCCCTCTATGCCGAGCGGTGCTTTGCTTTCGAGATGCAGGGTCAGCGTGCCATACATGTCAGGATCGATGAGGCAGAAGGTGGTAGCATGCTGCTCGTCGTCGGTCAGTGTGCAACCGGCATCCACGCCCTGGTCAGCGAGCCATACTCCCTTGTCTGTGTTGTAGAGACGGTATACGCCAACCTCGGCCTGCTGCAGCTGCCATGTGATGGGGAAGCTGCTGTTCTTGTCGGTATAGGGTGCATTGCTGTCGATGCCCAGGTAGCTGCTGTTACGCTCGATATAGCGCAGAGTGAAGTTACCGTTGTCATCCTTTGTCAGTACGATGGGTACGCCATAGCTGTCGAGCGTTGCACGAGTGCCCCAGTCAGCGCCTCGGCTCAGGAAGGCCTTCTTTTCCTTATTATATAAATAATAGGTACCGGGCTCGGCCTCCTCCACGGCTTCATCATCCACCACGTCGAGCACGATGATGCTGAAGCTGTAGGCGGGAATGGTCAGGCTCACCGTGCTGCCCTTGGCCAGGATATCCTGTTCAGTGGGCACTACGTTGTCGGGGTGCTCCTTGGTGTTCTGATCCTCGTTGGAGAGACTTGTCAGCTGTATCAGTTTTCCTGCCGTAGCCTTGCGTCCGTTGAGTTTCAAGATTGTAGGTTCGTCGTTGCCAGTCGGGTTGGAGATCTTAACGTAGAGCTTGCCCGTCTCATCGTCTATCTGACTGGAAACGTACATCTTGCGCTGTGCTATGCTGGGCATGGTGTAGGTGAAGAGCAGTGTCTTGTCTAGGTAGATCTTGGCCACGTTGTTGCTCACCACCACTTTGACATGATAGGTCTTGCCTGTGGTCAGGCTGCCCGACTTCGTGCTAACTGCGTTGCGGCTTCCGCCCTGGCATACCTCCAGTGCATGCTGTGTGTTGCCCCATCCGCCCAGGTTTACCCAGGCATAGTTTTGGTCGTTCACGTAGTTGAACACGATGAGGAAACCCTCAGCGCCGTTCTTCTTCGTGGCATCCACCTCCAGTGTGTAGTCTCCCCCAAGATTGGCGCTGGTGTTGAGGTAGATCTTGCCCATCATCGAGGCATCGCTCTGGGTCAGCACACCGTTGTTCTGCACCCAGGTGCCGCCCTGGCTTGTCCATGTCTCTGTGCCGTCGAGGGGCGAGGTGTAGATGGTGCCGTCGGCTTGTGTTATCGTGAAGTTCTTGAAGGTGGCCGTGGTCTGCCATGTGCTAAGTCCGGCATAGCTCTTCACGTCCTCGCGAGCGTTGTTGGTCTCCGTCCACTTGATGTTCTCACGACCCACATAGTTAGGCATCATGCGCTGTACGTAGTACGAGGGCGTACCGTAGCTGATGTCGCTGTTGAAGCGTATCATGTCGGGGCGCCAACGGTAGTCGCTCTCGTGGGTGAAGATGGGTGCGTAACTGTTCATCATCACGATGTCGCTGTTGTTCTCCATGCCCTGCATGAAGATGGCCTCGCCGATGGCAGCCTTCAGGTTGCCCGTCGTGCCATAGTCCTGTGTCACGGCATACTCGCCCACGTAAACCTTGTTCTTCTTCGACCGGCTGTAGCGATCGTACTTGTCATACTGGCTCTCAAACCAGGTGGGCGACATGTAGTAGTGCTCGTCGTTGGCATGGAAGGTGGCATTCACCTCGCGGTCGGCAATGAAGATGAGTTCAGGGTACTTCTTGTGCAGCGCGCTGTAGAACTTCTTGTAGCGCTCCTCGTAGCTATCCATCCATTCGTTCTCGTTGCCTATTTCAATGAGCTGAAGGTTAAAGGGTTCGGGGTGACCGTTCTGCGCACGAACCCGTCCCCACGTTGTGGTGGTGTCGCCATTGCAATACTCCACGGCGTCGAGCGCCTCCTGTATGTAGTCTGTCAGCTCGCTGCTGTTCACGTCCACCATCCAGTCGTGTCCGATGCCGATGTTCACTACGAACAGTGGCTTGGCACCCAGATCCTCGCTCAGCTGCAGCAACTCATGGAAACCCAGTCCGTCGCTGGCGCGGTAGCCCCAGTTGATGTTCCAATGACCGGGACGCTGCTCGATGGGACCGATGCTCTTCTTCCACTCAAAGCGGTTCTGGCCGGTGGCCTCACGGTACATACCCTCGATGTAGCATCCGCCGGGGAATCGCATGAACGAGGGTTTCAAGTCGGCCAGTTTCTCTGCCAGGTCGCGGCGGCAACCATTGGGACGATCCTTGTAGGTGGGTGGGAAGAGGCTCACTACGTCAACATAGACCGTGCCGGCCCTGCCCATCGTAAGACTCATCTTGCCGTCGGGCGTGCTGGCGGTAGCAGTTATTTCTGCCTCCACCTTCTGCCACTCCTTGGTCAGCTCCACAGGTATCTCCTGCTGTGTCAGCGTCTTACCGGCATTGTCCTCCAGGTGTACGGTCAGCGTGCCCTTGAAGGCAGTGCCGGCACGCATCCATGCACTGAACTTGTACGTTTCACCCTCTGTAAACTTCATTCCCCAGTATCCGTTGTTGCGTGCACCGCCTCCGGCCTTCGTTGACACTATCTTCAGGCATTGCGTCTGCACGTCGTTGAGTTGGTACGAGGTCGTCTTCATGAGCGAGATGGTGGCTCCCGTGACGGCACTCCAGCTGTCGGGCTGGTCGCTGCTGTCCTCAAACGAACGGTTGCGCACCAACTCGGCATACAGACCACCGTCACCGGCATGGTTGATCTCCTCATAGAAGATGCCATAGTGCAGGTCGCCTATCTTTGCGCCTCGCTCCTCGGTATTGAGGTTCAGGACAATCTGGCCGTAGCTCCACATTGTGGCCAGCACAGCCAGTAGGGTCATGAATGTTCTTTTCATGTTTTTATGATGGTGGGGCTCTAATATTTAGCCTGTCAATCTATCTTAAACACGATGCTGGTCTTGCAGGGCAACTCGGCTGGACATTCGATGGTGAGGCACTCGGCGGTCTGCTTCCATTTCAGCTTTGCTTTGCTGCCAAGCAGTTTCACGCTTTTCACCTTCTGGCCTTCAGGCTTTGCCAGCGAATAGACCTTCACCGTCTCGCCACCCTTCGGAATGTTCATACAGAAAGCATAGAGCGAACCGTTCTTGCCCACGGTGAAGCGGATGTCCTGGGCATTGAACCTGAAGTTCTTGTGACTCTCACCTAACTTGCCGCCAGGGAGTTTCTTCAGCTTGCCGTTCCTTGTTGTTTCGCCTTCGCCAATCTTCTTCCAGGCCTTGCTGCCATAGACAGCCTCACCGTTGATGCTCATCCACTGGCCCACCTCTTCGAGCATCCTGACGCAAGCATCCTCGATGGAGCCGTCGGGCAGCATGGGGATGTTGAGTGCTGCATTGCCGTCGCGCGAGATGGCCTCGATGACAAAGCGTATCATAGAGCCCGAATCGTAGGTGAAGCCAGGGGCATAGAACCAGTCGCCAACGGGAGCCTCACGAATCCAGGGCTGCACGGCATTGATGGTGTCGGGGAAGTCGAACTCGGCCGTATTTACGGCACCGTTGGTGTAGTCACGGAACTTGATGATGCTGAACGCATCCACCTTGCCCTTCTTCTTCAGCTGGCGGTTGTAGTAGTCGGCCATCACCGTCTGCATGGCGTTGCACTTGTAGCCAGAGCCAGTACCGTTGCCGCAGAAGGGGCCTTGCATGGTGCCGTCGGTGTAGATGAAGTCGGGGTCGTAGTTGGCCACCACGTCCATCATTCGCAGCGCCCACTGTGTGGCGTACCATTTGCAGTAGTCCAGATGACGCCAGAAGATGCCGTCCTTTGGAGGCGACCATCCAGTGTGGGCGTTGGCATCCACCGACTCATATTCTCTTAGGTCGATGCCATAGAGCAGCCTGGGATCGTAGCCTTCCCACCACTTGCCCTTGCCGTCTTCGAGCGTCAGGTTGCCATCGTAGGGCACGCCAGCCTTGTCGCCGTTCTTGTCAGCACCGAAGGCCGTCTGCCACCACCACCATGTGTACTCGTGATGGAAGGTCACACCATAGTGCATGTCATACTTCCTGCAAGCATCTGCCCACTCGCGCAGGAGGTCGCGCTTCGGACCTATGTTCACCGAGTTCCAAGGGTGGTACTTCGAGTTCCAGAGGTCGTAGTTGTCGTGATGTACGCCCTGTATCATCAGGAAGCGGGCACCAGCCTTCTGGTACAGCTTGGTCAGATATTCCGGGTCGAGCTTCGTGGGGTTCCAGTCCTTCAGCACGTCCTTGTAACCCACTTCCGACGGATGGCCATAGCGCTTCACATGGTTGCGGTTTGCCTCATGATTGTC
>JAZLII010000189.1:0-15036 GCA_045617275.1 Bacteroidaceae bacterium | reverse complement strand
ACCTTCAAGCGCCATCTCGGCATCGCCCGTGGCGTGCTCAGCGAGGACGACACCCTGCTTCGTGAGATCCTCTTCAATCCACGCACCAAGCACCATGTAGAGCAGATACGAGCCGAACTCAAGGACCTCATCCAGATCATCGATGAGCGCGATGAGCAAGGTCTCAACCAGTATCTCACCCGCATCCGTAGCAACATCCAGTAGGGTAGTGTCTCACCCTGACCACATCCTGTAGAGGCCATCTGCGCTTCTTCGGTATCCGTCAGGGGACTTGTACGTCAGCCAACACTCTTATCCCGATATGAGCCACTTGCATTTCCCCATGTGAGTGGTTCTTTTTTGTCTCCGTAGGTGCGCTCGAGGAAAGTGTGAAAAAAAGTCCCCGAATAGTCGAAATGGGGGGTGGCAAAACGCCACCTCCCCCTAGTATTTTATAATTTATAATTTGTAATTTCAAACAGCATCCCTGCCACTGTGTTTTGTCCAATGTCCAATGTCCAATGTCCAACATAGCGAGGGTGTCTTATCCTGAAATAAGTAGACAGTTATTTATATATTTCCTGTATTAGTAGACATGTTGACTAAATAAGTAGACATTCGTTCAAGCTTTGTTGACATGGGCTGACTGTAGCTCTTCCAACCTTGCGCCCCATGGCTTTATCCTGTACTCCTTCATCGGTGGAAGATGTTGGTCTTTTTCTCTCTTTTTATGTTCTTTTCTATAAACCCATTAGTAAATCAAATCTTTAGATTTGCTTATTTGCGTGAAATGGTGTATCTTTGCATTGTAAAAATCATTTATATTCAATAATCATAAATCCTATGAAGAAAAACTTTATTTGTTTGATGGGATTGGCTGCATTTTCGCTCTTTGCGCCCAGTCCTATTCAGGCTGCCAACAGCCCTCTCAATCCCGCTGCTGCACAGGCAGCCAAGCAGGTGAAAGGACGTGTAGTCGATGCCAAGGGTGAGCCCGTGATCGGTGCACGCATCCAAGTGGTGGAGAACGGCACGCTCGGTGTCACCGACCCAGAAGGTGAATTTACCATCAATGCCGACCAAGGACAGACCCTGCGTATCAGTTGCATCGGATATAAGACTCGCGACGTGAAGATAGGTCGCGGCGCCATCAGCGTGGTACTGCAGGACGACACCAAGCTGATGGATGACCTCGTAGTGGTGGGCTACGGAAGCATGCAGCGTAAGGACGTGACTTCTTCCATCACCACCGTCAAGGCAGAGGATCTCAACAAGGGCGTCTTCACCGACCCCGGACAGATGCTCCAGGGCAAGGTGCCCGGACTGGTAGTCACCAGCAACGGCGACCCCAACGGCGCTCCTCAGATCACCCTGCGCGGTGCCAGTTCGCTGCGCGGTGAGGCCATGTCTCCCTACTACGTCATCGACGGCATTCCCGGTGTGGACATCGCCATGGTGGCTCCCGAGGACATCGAGTCGATCGACGTGCTCCGCGACGCTACTGCCACGGCCATCTACGGTTCGAAGGCTGCCAACGGTGTGATCATGATCACCACGAAGAAGGGTAAGGACGGCTCTGCCAACGTGAGCTACAACGGCTATGCCGGCTTCGACTTCATCTCCAACAAGCTCGAGATGCTGAGCGCAGAGGAGCTCCTGAGCCTCTCTCGCTATGGTATCAACGTGGATGACAACGGTGGCAACGTGGACTGGCAGAAGGAAGTGCTCCGCACCGGCATCAGCCACAACCACAACGTGTCTATCAACGGCGGTCAGGGCAAGACCAGCTACATGGCCAGCGTGACCTACAACAAGATAGAGGGTATCATCCGCAACACCGACCGTACCCGCCTCAACATCCGCACCTTGGTGTCTTCTTCCATCCTGAAGGACCATCTGGATCTGAGCTTGGGTGCCAACATGGTCTATGGCAAGCACGAGGGTGTGGCCATGAACTGGCACGGCGAGTCGGTCATCGACGCCATGAACTACTACTCGCCCCTCAATCCCAAGTACAATGAGGACGGCAGTATCTTCCGTGTCAACGCTAACCCCGACAAGAACTACAATCCCTTGTCGATGCTCAACGAGGACACCAGCGCCAACAACATGAAGCGCCAGCAGCTCACTGCCAAGGCTACCCTCCACATCGTGAAGGGTCTGGACTGGACTGCCAACTACTCTTTCAACAACAACCAGCGTACCAACAGCACCTACTACACTCACAACTCTCAGGTGCTGCCCAGCAAGTACAACGGTAAGGCTACCCGCAGCACATGGCTGGGCGAGGAGCACAACTTCGAGACCTTCGGCAACTTCTCACACACCTGGAACGACCAACACAAGCTCTCGCTCATGGCCGGATACTCTTGGGAGCAGACCGTGAGAGGTGACGGCTTCGGCGTCTCTGTCAACAACTTCTACGACGACTACGTGCTCTGGAACAACCTCACCTACGGCTCCAACGTCTTCGATGGCATCAAGGGCGTACAGAGCGGTGTGAAGGAGACCGTGCGCAACATCTCTTTCTATGGTCGTGTGAACTACTCATTCGACTCTCGCTACATCCTGCAGGCTACCGTTCGTCGTGACGGTTCGTCTGTCTTTGGCAAGAACAATCAGTGGGGTACCTTCCCCTCATTCTCTGCAGCGTGGAACATCTCCGAGGAGAAGTTCATGCAGAATCAGAAGGCCCTGAGCACACTGAAGTTCCGCGTGGGCTACGGTGTGAGCGGCAATGCCATCGGCTTCGGTGCCTACTCGGCTGTGGCCACCTTCGGTCCCGACCTCAATGCTCCCTTTAACTATACCGATGAGAACGGCAACACCTCAACCTACTACTCCATCATCGCCACCAAGAACGCCAACCCCGACCTCAAGTGGGAGTCGACCGGCATGTTCAACATCGGCTTTGACTATGGCTTCCTGAAGGACCGCATCAACGGTACCATCGAGTTCTACAACAAGAAGACCAATGACCTCATCTGGGACTACCCCGTGAAGAACATGCCCTATGGCTACATGAAGGCAAATGTGGGCGAGATCACCAACCGAGGTGTTGAGTTCACTATCAATGCTGACGTCATCCAGAAGAAGAACTTCCGCTGGAACACCAGTGTGAACCTCTCTCACAACATGAACCGTGTGGACCGTCTGTCCAACGATACCTATAAGCTCAACGACTTCTTCCAGGGCGATCCCGACGTGGCTGGCGTAGCTGCTCACGGATATACCCAGAACGTCGTGGAGGGCAAGGCACTCGGTACCTTCTATCTCTATGAGTTTGCCGGATTTGAGAACGGACGTGGCATGTACTACGAGCATGATGCAGAGACCGGCGACCGTACTGGCAACCTCATCACTGCCTCTGAGCTCAAGACCGACCGTGACCGCGTGCTGGCTGGTTGTGCTCAGCCCAAGCTGACCCTCGGCTGGAACAATACCTTCACCTGGAAGAACTTCACGGCTTCTGCCTTCTTCACCGGTGTGTTTGGCAATAAGATATACAATGGTACACGCGCCAACAACCTGGCAGCAGTTCGTCTCTCAGGTGCAAGCGGTACCAAGAACGTGATGAAGGACTTCCTCACCGAGCAGATCGTAGACGGCAAGGTGATCACCGATCCCAACATGCCTTCTACCCGCTTCCTGGAGAACGGCAGCTACTTCCGTCTGCAGAGCCTGAGCCTCGCCTATACCTTCCGTGACTGCTTCAACGGTTGGATCAAGGACCTCCAGCTCTATGCCAATGGCAACAATCTCTTCACCATCACCGGCTATAAGGGCATCGACCCCGAGATACGTATGAGTGGCATCGACCCCGGTGTGGACTACAGCTACAACATCTATCCTCACACTCGCAGCGTGATGGTCGGCGTGAAGATCAACTTCGGCGCAAGCAAGAAGAAGGCTTCAGGCAAGAGCCCCGTAGTGGAGGTGGTACGCGAGGTGCCCGTGGAGACCGTAAAGGAAGTGGTGAAGGAGAGCAACTCCGTAGCTGAGAAGACCCACATCGTGACCTTCGCACTCAACAGCGCCGAGATTGCCAATCCCGCAGAGCTTCAGAACATACCCGCAGGCAGCACCGTGGAGATCGTAGCCTATGCTTCTCCCGAAGGCAATGCAGAGTACAACATGAACCTTTCTCAGCGCCGTGCCAATGCCGTAGCCGACTACCTGAAGGCTAAGGGCATCAAGGTGGTAAGCGCTACTGCCAAGGGTGCTGACAGCGAGCACAGCAACCGTATTGCAATCGTGACCGTAAAGTAAGCTCAATAATTTTGAATATATAAATAATGAAAAAGATATTTCTTTTGACTGCAGCCTTGGCTACCATAGCCAGCTGTACAGACCTGGATACGACCGTCGACTCACAGTGGACGGAGTATCCCAACTCAGAGATTGCGCTCGAGGCTAAGCTCTCCGGTGTCTATTTCCACCTGCGTGGCACCCTGGGCCGTCGCTACATGGAGGCACAAGCTCTTTCCAGTGACGAGTATGTAGGTATCAGTTTCTCCGGTGACTACTACGACTCTGGTACCTATGCCCATGCCTCTCTGCACAACTTCAACCCCGACGATGCCTCTATCGACTGGTATGATGATGTGACCAACGGTATCGCCAAGGCCAACCGTGTCATCGCTGAGGTGGGCGAGGGTAAGGCTTCTGCCTCTCCCCGTGCCATCCGTGCCTACTATCACTGGATACTGATGGACAGCTACGGCGACACCCCCATCCTCGACAAGGTACTGGAGGACAATGAGTCGGTGGACCGTGCTCCCCGTGCCCAGGTGGCACAGTGGATCGCTGACGAACTGGAGGCCATCATCCCCAACCTCACCACTACCGTGAGCGACAACACCTACGGCAAGCCCACCCGCTACATGGCTGAGGCTCTTCTGGCTAAGCTCTACCTCAACTGGCCTGTCTATACCGCTGCCAGCCCTGCCAGCTACGATGCCGCCAACTATAAGAATGATAAGCTTGACCGTGTCATAGAGCTCTGCAACGACATCATCGGTTCGGGACAGTTCAACCTGGATGCTCCCTATCTCGTGAAGTTCTATCCCAACAACGGTCCTCAGATCAAGGACTTCATCTATGCCATGCCCTTTGATGCCGTTTCGCAGACCGGTCTGCAGTATGGTCGTCCCCGTGCTTGGCGTAAGGCCAACACCGACGTGAGCTACTATGGCAATCCTCTCTCGAAGAGCTGTGGTGGCAACTTCTCCATCACTCCCGAGATGTCCGACCTCCTGCTCTCTCTGAGTCAGGACGATCGTCAGGGTCATGTCCTCAACGGCAAGATCTACATGTACGACGGAACGAGCTACGAGAAGACCAGCACTCCTTGGATCTACAAGGGAGAGGAAGTGGTGCTCTCGAAGGAAATCCAGCTCGCTGAGCAGGATGAGCGCCTCGACGTTGGCAACGATACCCACGGATACTGCCAGGGATACAAGAGTGTGAAGTGGTTTATCGACGATGCTGACTTCTCTCACGATCGCAATCAGAGCAACGACCTCCCCATCTTCCGTCTGGCCGACGTCATCCTCATGAAGGCTGAGGCTTTGGTACGTAGCAACAAGTCCGGTGCGAAGGCTCTCTTCAATCAGATACGTACCTATGTGCATGCTCCTGCCATTCAGGGTGAACCTACCTTGCAGGATCTGCTCGACGAGCGTGGCCGTGAGCTCTTCGATGAGAACTGGCGACGCAACGATATGATACGCTTCGGTACCTTCGAGAGCGAGTACGGTTTCCACAAGAAGGGATTCCCCACTGCTCGCTTCGACAAGGAGTGCCGCGTATTCCCCATCCCCACCAGCGTTCTCAATAAGAACCCCGAGTGGGCACAGAATCCCGGATACTAATAGCAAAGGGCTCTCCAATTACGGAGAGCCCTTTTGCTATGTTGAGCGTTGAACGTTGAGCGTTGAGCGGAGGTTAGGGATGCGCCTACGGCGCGTTGAGCGGAGCTTTAAAGCCACCGTACCCAACGGTTTTCCGTTGGGTCTTCCACCTCAAAACCTCAAAACCTCACACCCTCACCAGCTCGTACTGGCGTGTGCCTATGCCGATCTCCTCGCTGTAGCGAAGGCCGGCTTGCCAGTTGGTATTGGGATGAAGCAGATGGAACTTGTCCGTCTGTTCGCTCTTCTGGCAGTGGCAGGTGTGGGCATGCTCATGTGTGTGATGTGCTTCTCCATTCTCAGTAGCCAAAACGGGGGTGAGGCCCTTTTGTTTATCGGATAGCATATTTTCTGTACGAAGGATAGGAGCTGCGTTGACTAGGTCGGCACAGGCTTGGTCGAGAGCCACAGGGTCGAAGCTGGCGGCCATACCAAGGTCGGGCACCACAGCAGCATCGTTGTGTCCCCAGCAGTCACACTCTGGACTCACATTCATGATGAAGGAGATGTGGAAGTGAGGCTTGTCCTTGAGGACTGCCTTCGTGTATTCGGCTATCTTGTAATTGAGTATCTCACCACTCTCCGTGCTACCCATCTCAGCTGCCTCATTCTTACAGATGGCGATGCACTGACCGCATCCCACACATTTGTTGTAGTCGATCTGCGCCTTCTTGTCGATGACATGGATGGCGTCGTGGGCACAGCCTTTCTCGCAGATGCGACAACCGATGCATTTCTCCAGATTGACCTTGGGCTGAGCCGTGGCGTGCATGTCCTGCTTGCCTGCCACACTGCCTGCACCCATCCCCAGATTTTTGATGGCGCCACCAAATCCGGCCATCTCATGTCCCTTGAAGTGGGTGAGACTCACCACGATGTCGGCTTCTGCTATGGCGCTACCTATCTTCGGCTCGGGACAGTACGTGCCACCCACGTCCACGATGCGCTCGTCCGTACCTCTCAAGCCATCGGCTATGATGACGTCGCAACCCACGGCGATGGGGTTGAAGCCATTGACCATGGCCGTATGGATGTGGTCCACAGCGTTGCTTCTGCTTCCACTATAGAGCGTATTGCTATCTGTGAGGAAGGGTTTGCCACCGAGGTCCTTGATCATCTTGACGATGACAGCAGCATAGTTGGGACGGATGTATGCCACGTTGCCATACTCACCGAAGTGAATCTTGATGGCCACGAATTTATCCTTAAAATCGATTTTATCCATGCCAGCCTTCTTGGCCAGACGCTCAAGTTTCTGCAAAAGATTGCCTGTCTGCGAGGCACGGAGGTCGGTGAAATAAACGGGTGATGGTGTATGCATAGGTATGAAAGAATGAGGTATTACGAATGAAGAAAGAAGAATTAAATTGAGTGAATGGATGATGGATTCGATATATTCGATTGCTAAATTAGTGGTTTTCTCTTAAATATGCGCGTTTCTCCTTGATTATTTTCTATCAAATGTATAAATTTGTGCCCTATAACCCGATTCTTGATATCTAAATCAAATAATTATACTCATGAAAAAGACCCTTTTAAGTCTTCAGCTATTGGCTTGCACGGTGATGATGCAGGCACAGCAGTTGCCTTACCAAAACCCCAATCTCTCCCCCGCAGAGCGCGCCAAGGACATCGTGAAGCGCATGACACTGGAGGAGAAGTCGCGTGTGATGCTCGATGTCTCTGAGGCTGTGCCCCGACTCGGCATCAAGAAGTTCAACTGGTGGAGTGAAGCACTCCACGGCATCGCCAATATGGGTAATGTGACGGTCTACCCCGAACCTATCGCCATGGCAGCCAGTTTCAACGAACCGATGGTCTACAAGGTGTTTGACCAGGTGAGTACGGAAGGACGTGCAGCCTACAATCAGTGGGTGGCAACGGGCCATGAGGACCAGCGCTTCCATAGCCTCTCGGTGTGGACACCCAATATCAACATCTTCCGCGACCCACGCTGGGGACGTGGACAGGAGACCTATGGCGAGGACCCCTTCCTTACCTCACGTATGGGTGTGCAGGTGATCAAGGGTCTGCAAGGCCCAGAGGACACCAAGTACCGCAAGCTCTATGCCTGTGCCAAGCACTACGCGATACACAGCGGACCGGAGTCTTCTCGCCATCGTGACAACATCAACGATGTGACACCCCGTGACCTTTGGGAAACCTATATGCCTGCCTTCAAGGACGCTGTGCAGAAGGGTAATGTGAGAGAGGTGATGTGTGCCTATCAGCGCTGGGACGATGAGCCTTGCTGTGGAAGCACCCGACTCTTGCAGCAGATACTGCGCGACGAGTGGGGATTTAAGTATATGGTAGTCTCTGACTGCGGTGCCATCACCGACTTCTGGGAAAGCCATAAGACCAGCAGCACACCCCGACATGCGGCCAAGGTGGGTACCCTGGCAGGTACCGATGTGGAGTGTGGCTACAACTATGTGTACAAGAGCATACCTGAAGCCGTACAGATGGGACTCATCACCGAAGAAGAGGTGGACAAGCATGTACTCAGGCTTATGGAAGGACGATTTGAGCTTGGCGAGATGGATGAACCCTCCCTCAATCCATGGAGTAAGCTCGGTCCTGAACTCCTCAGCAGCAAGGATCATCAGCAGACCGCACTCGAAATGGCACGCCAGACGATGACACTGCTTCAGAACCGCAACAATGCTCTGCCTCTGCAGAAGGGAGAGAAGGTGGCGCTGATAGGTCCCAACTTTGACGACCAAGTGCTGATGTGGGGTAACTACAATGGTACGCCCAATACCACCGCTTCTCTGCTCACAGGTCTCAAGGAGAAGGTGGGCAAGAAGGTTGCAGTGGCCTTCCAAGGCTGCGATAAGGTGAGCAATCAGGTGCTGACAAGCTACTATGACCAGTGCAGTATATATGGCAAGAAAGGCTTCAACGGTACTTTCTGGAACAATACCAAGTGGGAAGGAGACCCCGTAGCCACACGTCAGCTCTTGCAACCCATCAACGAGACCACTTTCGGTCAGCATCAGTTTGCTCCTGGTGTCAACCTTACCAATTTCTCTGCCGTCTATGAGACCATCTTCCGCCCCACGAAGACAGAGCGTGTACTGCTCGACGTGGAGTCGGTAAGTGACTTCGAGGTCCTCGTAGACGACAAATCCCTGGTTCATGAGCATACCTGGCGTACCACCGACACACGCAATTTCATAGACGTGGAGAAAGGTAAGGAGTATCACATCGTGATACGATTTGCCCATATCCCCACCTACAATGCAAGCATCAAGGTCAATATCGGTGTGGAGAATGAAGTGAACTACGCCTCGCTCATCCAGAAGCTCGACGGCATACAGACTGTGATCTTTGCAGGTGGTATCTCTGCCGGACTCGAGGGTGAGGAGATGCCCGTTGACCTGCCCGGCTTTGCGGGAGGTGACCGTACCGACATCGAACTGCCTGCCGTACAGCGTCAGTTCCTCAAGGCCTTGCACGATGCCGGCAAGAAGGTCATACTGGTGAACTTCAGTGGTTCGGCTATGGCTCTCGTGCCTGAGACAGAGACCTGCGATGCCATCCTTCAGGCTTGGTATCCCGGTCAGGAAGGTGGACGTGCCATAGCGGACGTTTTATATGGTGACTACAATCCTTCAGGTAAGCTTCCTGTGACATTCTATAAGAGCGTGAAGCAGTTGCCCGACTTTAAAGACTACAGCATGAAGGGACGTACCTATCGCTATATGACAGAGGAGCCCCTCTTCCCCTTCGGTTATGGACTGAGCTATACCACCTTCAGTCTTGGACAAGCCAAGGCCGACAAGACTTCTCTCTCTCCTCTCAGAGGCGACAAACTGACGCTCACCATACCCGTCAGCAATACGGGCAGTAGAGAAGGTACCGAGGTGGTGCAGGTGTATCTCCGTCGCACCGCTGATACGGCAGGTCCCAAGATGTCTCTGCGAGGCTATGCTCGCGTCACCCTCAAGCCCGGAGCCACCAAAGATGCCACCATCGTACTCGACAAGGACTGCTTTGAGACCTTCGACGAGTCCAGCAATGCCATGGGCATCGTAGCCGGTGACTACGAACTCTTCTACGGCACTTCCTCAAGCTCGAAGGACCTGAAGAAGATGAAGATAGAGGTGAAGTGAGTTTAAAGATTTAAGCAGTTTTACTATATAAAATAAGTAGAGGGAGCCGATTTCGACTCCCTCTATTTGTATCTTGTGACTGTTGTACGGACTTACTTAGTCATCATCTTCTTGTACTTGAGCACAGCTTTCTGGTAAGTCTTTACAGCCTTAGCGTCGCCACCTTTCTGTGCATCATAGAGCGCCCAGAGGTTGCAAGCCTTCACGGCTTCTTTCTGCTTAGCAGTCTCAGCCTTGGCATCGGCCTCCTGCTTAGCTTCGTCCTCGGGTGATGCATAAGCATGACGATAGCCCTTCTGCTTCTGCCATTCACCACGTGTGAAGTCGGGGAATGCTACCGATGCGCAGTTGTGGTCCATGGAGAGTGTACCCAGTTCGGCCAGACAGCACCATTCTGCTAAGTCGTATACGTCCATGTCAAGGGGAAGACCATTCTGCAGGCAGTATACCAGACGGCTATCCATGACGAAGTCCATACCTCCGTGACCCATCTCGCGACCCAGTTCGCCATACTTGGCAAGGATGGGGTGATAGTACTTCTTCACCAGTTCGTCCTGTGCCTCCTTAGAGATGAAGCTGTGACCAGAGAGATCATCCATCTTAGTAGCCATGCCTGTGCTCTTCACGGCATCGCCTGTGAGTGAGAAATGCTCTACGGGATACTTGGTGGCATAGCCCTTCTCACCGATGAGCTTGAAGAGACGGTTGTAGGGCTGAGGAGTCATGGTGTTGTGCTGGATCTGTACCATCTTGCCCTGAGCGGTACGCATCAGTGTGGTGGTCTGGTCGCCATTGCGATACTCCTTCACGGGCTTGCCCAACTTCTTCTCTGCCCACTCCTTGCCATGTACGCTCTTGGTATCCATAGCTACGAGAGTGGTAAAGCGGTCACCACGATGGATGTCGAGACACTGTGCCACGGGACCAAGTCCGTGGGTAGCATAGACGTCGCCACGATTTTCCATGTTGTACTTCATACGCCAGTGCAGACCGTCCTTGTCGGTCTCGGGATTTTGCCAGTATGCATCCCAGAAGGGATCGAGATTGTGGATATAGGCACCCTCAGCAGCTACGATTTCGCCAAATACGCCATGCTGAGCCATGTTGAGCGCGTTCATCTCATAGTAGTCGTAGCAACAGTTCTCCAGAATCATGCAGTGCAGACGAGTCTGCTCAGAGAGATTGATCAGTGCCCAGCACTGCTCCAGATTCATCGCACTGGGAACCTCGATGGCAGTATGCTTACCGTGCTCCATGGCAAACTTGGCTACGGGGAAGTGATGATCCCAGTCGGTAGCGATGTAGACGAGGTCGATGTCGCTACGCTGGCAAAGTTGCTCGTAGCCCTTCTCTCCACTGTAGATGGCAGCAGGAGCAAGTCCCATATCTCTCATGTACTTCTGACATGCTTCTGCGCGATTTTCTTCGTAGTCACACAGTGCTACGACCTCTACGCCGGGGATGTTGCAGAAACGCAACACAGCACCGGGACCACGCATGCCGAGGCCTACGAATCCTACTCGTACACACTTCATCTTGGGAGCTGTAAGTCCCAATGCACTCTGCTGACCAGCGGGACGTGCGGGAGTGTCTACAATGATAGTTCCTTCCTGCCAGTGCCACTTGGTACTGGGAGAGATACTCTGTGCCTGGGTGGTAGCGACTGAAAGCGCCATACAACCGAGGGCTAACCATGTTTTGATCTTCATGTTACTTTGGTTTTTAAATGGTTATTATTTAATGATGTCTTTTCTTTTATTCTATCTTTGAGTATGATTGTCGTCAACTACAATCAGGGGTACTGTAAGCCTCATTTAGGCGTAGGATATGCCTCGTTTCAGACGAAGAATAGCGCCACTCCAATGACTGAGATGAATGCACCCACAACCTCACGCAGGCTGATGCTCTGCTTGAAGAAGATGTGGGAAGGCCACAGCAGGAGAATGGGAGTACAGGCCATGATGGTCTGCGCTATACCGGTAGAGGTGTAAAGCGTGGCTTTGAGCGACAGACTTACGCCTATGAATGGGCCCGTGATGGTGGCCAGAAGGATGATGAACATCAGTCGCTTCTGCTTCAAGGTGCTCACGAGCAGACTCTGCTTCTGTATGTAGAAGAGTGCTACGGTAAAGCACGTGAGGCCTGTGATGGCACGGATGAAAGTGGCCGACATGGGCATCGCCTCCAGGCACTGACTCTGTAAGACGAGATCGTCGGCCAGAGCCGTCTTGATGCATGTCTCGTAGTGCTCAATGCCCAGTTTGCTCAATACCAGACCTACTCCTTGGCCCACTCCTGCACCGATACCGAAGATGACACCTTTGAGAGGGATACGCAGCCTCTTCTCGCTTTCCTCATCCTTCTGGCCCAATATCGACATGCTGATACCTGTCATGGTGATGAGCATGCCCAGGATGGCCATGAGCGACATCTTCTCGCCCAGCAAGATCCATCCCGAGATGGCAGCAGCTGGTGGAGCAAGCGTCATGAAGAGCTGTCCGAAACGGGCTCCCATGATGATGTAGGAATTGAATAGGCAGTAGTCTCCCAGTACGTAGCCTGCCAGTCCGCTCAGCGTGAGCCACATCCATGTCTCTCCATCAGCATAGATGGGGTAGGGCGACCCGCATACCCATGCCATGGACAGCGAGAGGAGGATAAGTGAAAGTGCCATGCGAAGCACATTGAGAGGCATGGCGTGACCGATGCCTTTGGCCGCCACTTGGCCAAACATGGCACAGGCAGACCAACTGATACAGACTATGATTGATATGATTTCTCCAAGCATGTGGGTGTGTTGTTTCTATATTTTACTATTGGGTTATTTTATCTAAATGAATAAACGGTTTCACGACTAAACGACTATATGACAAGGCAATCAAACTATGAGTCGCCTATAAGCCATAATTATCTGACCTTCTTGATCTTAAAGTCCTTTACGACGCTCTTGAAATGTCCCGCCTTTTCGAGTGGGAAGGCCAGCGTGCGAACGATGTTGTAAGGCTTGTTGTCGGCAGCGATGACTTCATTGTAGCCAAGTGTCTGATAGAGCTTACCATCGACAAAGAGAGCCGTCTCCTTGTTGGTACAACGGAGAGCAATCAGTCTGTCCTCGCCTTGGCGCAACTTGTAGTCGAAGCTGAACAAATATCCATCACGCGCAAAGCCCATGCGGCCTGTGATTGGGTCGGAGAGATAGAAGGTGCAGTCATCATTGAGTGTGAGCGATGCGCCTTTCTCTTCGTTGCCTGCCTGGATGTGAAAGCTCACCTCATATCCACCATCGTAGCCCAATTGCTTGGTGGTGAATCCTTGAAAATCAGTTCCTTCGAAGACGAGCTTTGAGTCGGGCTGAACAGACTTGCAAACAGCTTCCGTAGACTGGCTTCCTCTGGGTATGGGACTGCCCGTCAAGGTGTTGAGATAGTCGGGCACAAGTTTGCTTTTAGCATCCCATGCCTCATACTCCATGTCCTTGACCGTACTGCTCCACGACTTCTCTGCTATGACTTGCATGGCAGGACGACTGCGATGGAAGATGTCGAAGGTGCTGATACCATTGCCACAGACATCGTTCCAAACGGCAAACATACCACCTTCTATCTGCGGGTCGTGCTCGGGGTAGATCTTGCCTCCGATGTTGGCCGGTGTCCACTTGTTGTAGAGCATCTGCGTGTTGAGATAGTCATAGTAGTAGCCCGCTGCCGGTACGATGTAGACCCAACTGTCCTGTATGCTTACCATCTGATAGCCAAGTTGTTTCATGGAGTCTGGTTCGGCATAGCCATTGTACCACATATCCATCAGTACACCCTCTACCTCTACTGGCGTCTCACCTTTCGACCACGTCAGTGCACCCCAGATGACGGGTTGCTTCTTGTAGTCTTTGATAAGGTGGATGTAGTGGTTGGTGAACTCGCGGAACTTCTCCGTGACTTCCTGTCGCTTGTTGCTGTACTCGTCGGTACCGATGTGTACGCGAGGGCCTGCAAAAATGGGTTCGGGCCCTCCAAGATACTCGTTGTAAAGCGAGTCGAGGAAGGGCACCACGCCGGGGTGGAAAAGGTCGAGATGATCTACGCCAAACTCCTCATTGCCGTACTCTGGACGGAAGTGTGTGAAGGCCAGAGCATGAGCCGGAGCGTCTATCTCGGGGATGATCTCTACGCCCTGAGTCTCAGCCCACAGGATGAACTCGCGAAACTCCTTCTTCGTGTAATATCCATCGCGTGCAGTCAGCTCGGGGAAAAGTTCACTCTCCAAGCGGAATGCAGCATATGTCTCTTTCCAGTTTTGGTGGAAATACTTCTTGAAACCATTGTCGTTGAGATGCACCTGCAACGTGTTCATCTTCAAGGCAGACATGCATCGAACCACCTCGTAGAGATACGACATGGGGATGTACTTGCGACCACAGTCAAGCATAAAGCCACGGAGAGGGTATTCCGGTACATCGACAGTCTGTCCGCATGGGATATTGCCTGCATTGTCAATGAGCTGATTGATAGTCTGGCAAGCCCACAGTAAGCCTTGTGCTGTCTGAGCTTTGGCTATGATGCCTTGAGGAGTGATGCTGAGATCGTAGCCCTCCTTGCCCAGAGTCTTCTGCTTCACCATCTGCAGTACGATGGCCTTTTCTATCTTGCCAGTCTTCTTCTGTTCCAGGAGAGTCACAGTCTTACCGGTGTGAGTCTGTAAGATGTTGAGCATCAGTTCTGCTGTAGATTTGGCTGATGGTTCGTTGTAGACGATCTGTAAGGTTTGTGCAGTCTGATATTGCCCCGCTATGCTCTTCCAGTTGTGCAATGCAGGGATGACGAAAGGCTTCTCGTCTTGTGCGCTAAGCGAGGTGAAGCATGCACAGATGCATACAAGTGCTATGAGTATTCGTTTCATACGTAAATTTGTAAGCGTCCCACTCGCGTGAGACATATTTTTTTATTGTTTTTACTCAGTTATGAGCCCAAGAGACAAAAGAAAGAATAGCACTCATAGGATTACAAGTGCTGCTATTGGATGGTTCGGCA
>JAZLII010000188.1:0-9324 GCA_045617275.1 Bacteroidaceae bacterium | reverse complement strand
GCAGAGATACGCATCTCCTACCTGCCCGATCAGCGCATGGTGGAGTCGAAGTCCCTGAAGCTGTACCTCTTCAGCTTCCGCAACCATGGCGACTTCCACGAAGACTGCGTCAACAAGATCATGAAGGACCTCATCCGTCTGATGGATCCTAAGTACATCGAGGTGAAAGGCATCTTCTCGCCTCGTGGTGGCATAAGCATCTATCCCTATGCCAACTATGGCCGTCCCGGTACGAAGTACGAGAAGATGGCAGAGCATCGCATGCTCAACTACGGCCTTTAAAAAGTCTTTTTATTCCAGTTCCAGGCCAAGGAGTTCGGAGAGCTTGGCCAGACTGCTATTGTGCTGCGTCATGCGTCGGTACACTTCCGGCTTGGTAAATGCCTTCTGCACCACCTGTATGTCGGCCACGTTGATGACCATCTGTATGCCGGTGGTGTTCATGCGTGCCTCAAAGTAGTGTACGATGTAGGGGACATAGACTTCCATATCCTTCTTAGCCAGCGGACTGTTGACCGTGACGGAGAACGTCTTTTCGCCCTCCATCTTCGGATGGATGGCACGCATACGCTGGCTCATGGCCATGTGCTCGCGGGGGATGCGAGTGGCATACTCGTTCCAGCATTGCAAGATGCTGTTTTCATTGAATTCCAGCGTTGGTTCGGCAGCGGGAGCCTGCTGTGTCTCCTTGGGCTTTTCGTCCTGAACGACGGCTGATGTCGTCTGTGACTTCGTCTCCTCTGTGGGTTGGAAAGACACTTCGAGTCCTTGCGTGGCACTCTGCTGCGCCACTTGGTCGTGTGGCGACACGAAGGGACGCTTGAGGGAGGGGATGGACTGCAGCGTGATGGTGCGCAGGGGAGCGTTGGATTTGATCGAGATGGTAGGACCGGAAGTGGTCGTCTCCTGTGCACCCTGGGCAGGCTGGCTGCCGGCTGGTGTGGTGCCAGTAGCACCTTGCATTATACTTGATGCACCTTGAGCCTGCATTTCCTGGGCGGGCTTTGTGGTGGTGGGTGCAGGTTGCGTTGTGGTTGCACTCTGAGGTGTGGTAGCCGGGCGTGTGTTCGCAGAGGCTACGGTCTGCTGGCCCCCCAGCTGAGCTGCGGGAACCTTGAACAAGGGTCTGAGAGTCTTGGGGCGGCGCCCCCGACCCAGTACGTCGTCTTCCTGAGCGCACTCGATGAGGCATATCTCCACCTGCAGACGCTTGTTGCGGCTTGTACGGTAGGCCTGGTCGCACTCGTTGCAGAGGCGTAGGGCACGATAGATGAAGCGAGGTTCGCAGCGCTTGGCCTGCTCCTTGTATCGCTCCTTCATGCTCTCGCTCACCTCCAGCAGCTGGAGTGTCTCCTCGTCGCGTGCCACGAGCACGTCGCGCAGGTGAGAAGCCAGACCGCCGATGAAGATGCCGGCATCGAAGCCATGGTTGATGATCTCGTTGAGCAGCAGCATGCAAGGCTCTACCTCATGCTTGAGGAAGTGGTCCACAAGGCGGAAGTAGTATTCGCTGTCGAGCATGTTCAGGTTATTGAGGGCCTGCTGATAGGTGATGTTGCCTCCGCAGAAGCTCACCATCTGGTCGAAGATGGACAGCGCATCGCGCATACCGCCGTCGGCCTTCTGGGCGATGAGGTTGAGCGCATCGTCTTCAGCCGTTACGCCCTCTTTCTCAGCCACATAGCGCAAGTGGTCCACAGTACTCTGGATGGACATACGCTGGAAGTCGTACACCTGACAGCGAGAGAGGATGGTGGGCAGTATCTTGTGCTTCTCGGTGGTGGCCAGGATGAAGATGGCATAGCTGGGTGGCTCCTCCAAGGTCTTGAGAAAGGCATTGAAGGCTGCGGTCGACAGCATGTGCACCTCGTCGATGATGAACACCTTGTAGCGTCCTATCTGGGGAGGTATCTGTACCTGCTTGATGAGCTCTCGCATGTCCTCCACGGAGTTGTTGCTGGCCGCATCGAGCTCGTGTATGTTCATGCTTCTGCCCTCATCGAAGGCGCGGCACGACTCGCACTCGTTGCAAGCCTCCATGTTGGAGCCGGGATTCATGCAGTTGATGGTCTTGGCAAAGATGCGTGCACAGGTGGTCTTGCCCACACCGCGTGGTCCGCAGAAGAGGTAGGCATGTGCCAGCTTCCCCAGCCTGATGGCATTGAGAAGGGTAGTGGTGAGGGCGCGCTGACCCACCACGGTGTCAAAACTCGCGGGGCGGTATTTGCGTGCCGAAACAAGATATTCTTCCATGTCCTCGTAGATTGTAGCCGTCGGTAAAGTGCCGTCAGCCGTTGTTGAATTGTTATTTATTGCAAAAATACAAAAAAAAAATCCGCGAGGCACATTTTTAGGGAAAAAAAGATATATCTTTGTACACGATTCGCTCGAAAGACCGATATTGAGTACCAAAAATAGCACGCATCACACGTCATGAAAATACTTGCCCGCATATTCTCCTTCATCTTGCGCCATGAGAATTGGTGCTTCATCATCCTGTTTCTGCTCTTCGTGGGCATGGTGGACAGCAATAGCCTCTGGGAGAGGCATTTTGTGTGGGAAAACACCGCCAGCCTCAAGCAGGAGATACGTCAGTATCAGGAGAAGTTTGAAGCCGACTCCATCAAGTTGGCCGAGTTGAAAAACAATCCCTATCGCCTGGAGCAGGTGGCTCGTGAGCGCTACTATATGTCTCGTCCCAACGAGGACCTCTTCATCATCCAGGAGGGGGAAGATGCGGAAGACGGACTTACCTATTAGTATATATATAAGCATACACCACATAGCATGAAAGAACTCAATCCTTGGCAAAATGCAATGTTTCGCATAGGGGCAGTCTTGCTCCTGGCGGGTTTTGCAATGCGCTTGCTGGGATGGATGCAAGAGTATGCCTGCTGGGTGATAAGTCTGGGAGCTGTGCTCTTTGCCAGCATGCAGATGCTCACTCGCTACGAGGGCGACGACTTCGTGATGAAACGTCTTCGCAGACAGCAGATATTCAGCGACTTCCTCTTTCTTCTCATGGCAGGGCTTATGGTTATGCAGGACTACGATCTGGGACCGGAGTGGTCTAAGGGCAATGCCTGGATCATTCCCTTCATCATCGCCGTTGTCTTGCAGCTCTACACCGCCTTCCGCATCCCCAAGGCTCTCTCGGCCGTATGCCTGCTGGTGCCTCTGGCTTCGGCCTGTGCCACGCAGTACCATGTGGAGGGTGTCACCGACCGCGGCTTGCTGGAGGGTAAGATGCTCTATGTGAAGGTGTTTGACAAGAACGACATGGTCACCATCGACTCCTGCCAGGTGCGCCACGGACAGCTGACCTTCTCTGGTGAGATTGACACGGCCAAGTTTGTGACCATCTACATGGACGACCAGTATGTGGGTCCGCTCGTGTTGGAGGAGGGCAATATCAACGTGGCGCTCAACGAGCTCAAGAGCGAGGTCAAGGGCAGCCCCTACAACGACTCGCTCAATGTCTTTCTCAATGAATATCAGCACTATCTCCTGGCACGCAAGACATTGGGAGAGGAGTATCAGCGTTGCCAGAAGCAGAGTGCTCAGCTCATCCTCGACGGCAAGAGCGTGGAGGAGAGCAATCGACTGTATGGCGAGCGACTGGCCGAACTGATGGAGCGTCTGGCTGAGATCGATGCCAAGCAGGATGCCCTTGAGACCAACTTCATCGTGCGCAATAGCAACAACATCATGGGTCCCGGTGTCTTCATGCTGATGACCTGGCAATACCCTTATCCCTACCTGACTCCTCAGATCGAGGAGATCCTGGTGCGTAGCTTGCCCTACCTGAAGGAGCATCCCTATGTGAAGCGCTACGTAGATGCAGCCCGCAACAATATGAAGCAGATGAGACAGTAACGTCGAGAGTCGAGAGTTGAGCGTTGAACGTATGGCGTTCTGCGTTTCAGTTTCATGTTTCACGCTCATCGTTCCACGCTCATCGCTCATCGCTCCACGCTCAACGCTCCACACTCAACGCTCCACGCTCATCGTTCCACGCTCATCGCTCATCGTTCAACGTTCAATCCCATGTCCGAGATAGAAGAAATCATCCAGCTGCGTGCAGACTTGCACCGCCACAATTACAACTACTACGTACTCAACAGCCCCGAGATCAGCGATCAGGACTTTGACTACCTCATGCATCGCTTGCAAGATCTTGAGGCGCTCCATCCTGAGATGGCCGACCCCAACAGCCCCACGCAGCGTGTGGGTAGCGACCTGAGCAATGAGTTTGAGACGGTGAAGCACCTCCGTCCCATGCTCTCCTTGGCCAATACCTACAACCAGCAGGAGGTGCGCGAATTTGTGGAGCGCGTGAGCGAGGGACTGCATGGCGAACCCTTCCAGATATGCTGCGAGATGAAGTTTGACGGACTGAGCATCTCCCTCCACTACAAGGATGGCAAGCTCCAGCGTGCCGTGACGCGTGGAGATGGCGTACAGGGCGACGATGTCACGGAGAATGTGCGCACCATACGTACCATTCCTCTGGTGCTTCCTGCCGGTATGGACTGGCCCTCAGAGTTTGAGATACGCGGTGAGGTACTGATGCCATGGAGCAGTTTTGAGAAACTCAATGCTGAGCGTGAGGCACGTGGTGAGCAACTCTTTGCCAATCCCCGCAATGCCGCCTCCGGCACCCTCAAGAGCAAGGATCCACGCGTCTGTGCAGAGCGCCATCTCGATGCCTATCTCTACTATCTCCTGGGCGACGACATACCCGGAGAGAGCCACTACGAAAATCTCCAGTTGGCCCGCAAGTGGGGCTTCAAGGTGAGCGACGCCATGACCTTGGCCAGCCATGTCGATGAGGTGATGCAGTTTATCAACCATTGGGACGAGGCCCGTCATGCCCTGCCTTTTGCTACGGATGGTATCGTACTGAAAGTCAATTCTTTGCAACAACAGCGCTCCCTCGGTCTTACGGCCAAGAGTCCACGCTGGACCATCGCCTATAAGTTTCAGGCAGAGCAGGTGAGCACCGTGCTCCGTGAGGTCACCTATCAGGTGGGCCGTACCGGTGTGGTGACCCCTGTGGCCAACATGGATCCTGTGCAGCTGGCCGGTACCATCGTGCGTAGAGCCACCCTCCACAATGCCGATGTGATGGCCTCCCTCGGTCTTCACGTGGGCGACTATGTGCTTGTGGAGAAGGGAGGAGAGATCATCCCCAAGATAGTGGGTGTGGACGAGAGCCGTCTGGAAGGCGAGAGGGGAGAGGCCATACAGTTCATCACCCATTGCCCCGAGTGCGGTACGCTTCTCATGCGCAACGAGGAAGAGGCTGCCACCTTCTGTCCCAACGACCAATGCCGCCCCCAGATACTGGGACGCATAGAGCACTTCATCAGCCGCAAGGCCATGAACATAGACAGCCTCGGCCCCGAGACCGTCGACGACTACTTCGAGCGTGGACTCATACGCGACGTGGCCGACCTCTACGACCTCACCTTTGAGCGTCTCTGCCCGCCTGCCACCGACCTCTTCGGCAATCCGCTTCCCACGGTGAGTGGCAAGCGAGGTGCTGCCGACGGTAAGGAGCATCTCAAGGAGCGCAATGTGCTGGAGGGCATCCAGGCCAGTCTGGCCGTGCCTTTCGAGCGTGTGCTCTTCGCCTTGGGTATACGCTTTGTAGGAGAAATAGCCGCCAAGACGCTGGCGCGCAACTTCAAGAGCATCGATGCCTTGCGTGAGGCGACTCTCGACGACCTTCTGCAAGTCAACGGCATCGGTGTGGTCATCGCCCAGAGCGTGATGCGCTGGCTGGCCGATGCGGACAACCAGCATCTCGTGGAGCGCTTGCGCAAGGCCGGCCTGCAGATGGAGCTTTCCGAGCAGGAACTCTCCGAGCATACCGACAAGCTGGCCGGTGCGAGCATCGTCATCAGCGGCGTCTTCCAGAAGCACAGTCGCGACGAGTACAAGGCCCTCATCGAGAAGCATGGAGGCAAGAATGTGGGAAGCATTTCTGCCAAGACCAGTTTCGTGCTGGCCGGTGCCAATATGGGCCCTGCTAAGTTGGAAAAAGCCAGCAAGTTGGGGGTGCGCATTCTTTCAGAAGATGAATTCCTTGCCATGATTGAGTAATACATTGCTCATTTTCTTGGTCAAAACAGAAAAAAGTGTTAACTTTGTGCCACAATTAGCGAAAGATTGTTATGGCTCAGAATAAATTCAAGGGTTTAGGTATTGCCCTTGTTACCCCCTTTAAGTCAGATGGCAGCGTGGACTACGAGTCCTTGCAGCGTCTGCTGGAGTTCCAGCTCTCTCACGGAGCCGACTTCATTTGTTTGCTCGGTACTACCGCAGAAACCCCCACACTTACGCCTGAGGAGAAGCAGAAGATACGCAACCTCGTGGTGGAGCGCACCGCAGGCCGTGTGCCTTTGCTGATGGGCTGTGGTGGCAACTGCACTCAGGCTGTCATCCATGAGCTTAAGAGCACCGACTGGACCGGCATCGACGGCGTACTGAGTGTATGCCCCATGTACAACAAGCCTTCTCAGGAAGGACTCTACCAGCACTTCAAGGCCATCAGCGAGGCAAGCCCCGTGCCCGTGGTGCTCTACAACGTACCTGGTCGTACCGGTGTCAACATGACGGCAGAGACCACCCTTCGCCTGGCTCGTGACTGCGAAAACGTGGTAGCCATCAAGGAGGCCAGTGGCAATATCACCCAGATGGACGACATCATCAAGAACAAGCCCGCCGACTTCGACGTCATCAGCGGCGACGACGGCATCACCTTCCCCCTCATCACCTTGGGTGCTGTGGGTGTCATCAGCGTGATAGGCAACGCCCTGCCAGCAGAGTTCAGCCGCATGGTACGTCTGGCCCTGCGTGGAGAGTATGAGCCTGCCCTTCGCATCCATCATAAGTTCACCGAGCTCTTCAAGCTCCTCTTCGTGGATGGCAACCCTGCCGGTGTCAAGGCCATGCTGAGCGCCATGGGTATGATAGAGAACAATCTCCGTCTGCCTCTCGTGCCCACACGCCTCACCACCCTGCAGCAGATCTCCGCCATCACGCACGACCTGGGCTACTAACCCCCCCGGTCCCCCTTTCCCGACTTACACACATACCCCATAAGAGAGAGGTTTCGCCCCATCCGGCGAGACCTCTTTTTTGTGCTCCTCCCGTCCCGCCAGAATATGCAGGAGGCAGTTCCTTTCGTTGCTCTGAATATGTACATTTGCAAAGTGGAAATAGCAAATGGACACATTATGAAGGAAAAATCGTGCCTTGGCGTGACAATGCATGCCGATAATTCGCTAAATTTACAAGAGGGTAAGCAGTTGTGCCTCAGGCGTGGCCTGCTTCCGATAGACAGAAAGAAAGTTAACCTTCAAAGGAAAGAGAGCTTATGAAAAACTATTTTGATTTGACAGGCCGTGTGGCTATTGTCACCGGTTGTTCTACGGGTCTTGGCGTACAGATGGCCCGCGCATTGGCAAGTCAGGGATGTACCATCGTCCCCATTGCCCGTCGTATGGAGAAACTGCAGGAAGTGTCCAAGATGCTTACTGAAGAGTTTGGTGTGGAAGCCTATCCCATCCGTTGCGACATCACCGACACAGAGATGGTCAACAATATGGTGAAGGAAGTGGTGGAGAAATACGGCCACATCGACATCCTCATCAACAATGCCGGTACTGGCGCTGTGGCTCCTGCCGAGGACATCACCGACGAGCAGTTTGCCAATGAGATGAACATCGACCTCTTCGGCAGCTTCAAGGTGGCCCGTGCCGTAGCCAAGATGGCCATGATCCCTGCCAAGTACGGTCGTATCATCAACATCGCCTCTATGTATGGCCTCGTGGGCAACAAGATCGCTCCCGCCTCTCCCTATCATGCTGCCAAGGGTGGCGTGGTCAACATGACCCGTGCATTGGCTGCTGAGTGGGGTAAGTACGGCATCACCTGCAATAGCATCTGCCCTGGCTACTTCTATACTCCGCTGACCAAGGAGACCCTCGACAGCGACTTCTTCCAGGCCTATGCCAAGCAGACCATTCCCGAGGAGCGCTATGGCAACGAAGGCGAGCTCGACACCGCAGCTCTCTTCCTCAGCAGTCCCGCCTCCAGCTACGTCACAGGTGTCATGGTGCCCGTAGACGGTGGTTACACCTGCGTATAAGGGAAGAAAGATAAGGAACAAAAATAACATCGCTTAGGCCAACAGGTATATCATGGCCGAAATAAAAAATGGAGTTAAGTAGATTCTTAACTCCATTTTCATTTATGTCCGTTTGGTCTTTCTGCTTTTACTTCTTGAAGTAGTAGATGAAGGTAGCGAGGCCTTCGAGGGTCTTCTTACCGGTCTCCTTCACCTCGATGGTGAACTTGATGGTGGTCTTGATGGCACCGCGGAGGTTTTGTATCTCCTCCAGCTTGGTGGTCATGCGCACGCTCTGGCCGGAGAGTACGGGCTGGGCAAACTTCATCTTGTCCATGCCATAGTTCATCTGGCGCTCCAGGTTGCGTACGTCGACGATCTGGTTCCAGAAGTAGGGGAGGAGCGACATGGTGAGGTAGCCATGAGCGATGGTCTGTCCGAAGGGGCTCTCCACCTTGGCTTTCTCTGTGTCCACGTGTATCCACTGGTGGTCGAGGGTGGCATCGGCAAACATGTTGATGCGCTCCTGGTCCACTACCAGATAGTCACTTACTCCTATCTCTTTGCCCACGAAGGGCAGGAAGTCCTCGTAGGACTCGATGATCACTTTTTCCATTCTTTTTGGGTTGTATTTATGGTCTTTGATTACTCGTTTTTGCACGTTCCCGTGCTCTGTTGTGCAAAATTACGAAAAATATCCCGTTGGAGTGTTAATAGACCTTGTTTTTTTGATGCGGATGGTGGTTTTTCTTCAAAAAGTCGTAACTTTGTACATACAATAATAATATAAGGTGTAGATGAAACCACTATGGTATGAGACGTTCGACCCTTCTTTTTCCTCTGCTTATCCTCTTCATGACAATACCGCTCAACCTCACAGCTCAGACCCCATCTCCGGAGACTTTCCTTCAGAAAGTTTCAGCACATGGTGAGGCCAGTACGAGGTTGTGTGAGGCGTTGGAGAGCCTTCAGGTGCCCTTCACCGACGGAGGTAGTGTGACGCTCCTGCCCAGTGGTGTGGAGAAGTTTGAGGATATGTTCAAGGCCATCAGTCAGGCCCGTCGCTACGTCCATCTCGACTATTTCAACTTCCGCAACGACAGCATTGGCTGGGCGCTCTTCGGCCTGCTGGGCAAGAAGGCGCAGGAGGGTGTGGCCGTGCGTGTGCTCTTCGACGACTTTGGCAA
>JAZLII010000187.1:0-7896 GCA_045617275.1 Bacteroidaceae bacterium | reverse complement strand
GAGCTTGCCGTCGATGACCTGCAGCAGGTACTTCTCGCGCTTGCCCTTGAGGGCCTTGCCGTCTATCTTCTTCTGCTTGACCAGCTGGTCTATCTCGGCACTCTTGCCTATGGTGCCCACCACGACGGGGGCACAGGGACTGCCCGTCACCTTCTCCAGGTCCTGACGGAGATTGCGTACGGCGATGTGCACGCCCTTCCAGTCCTTGGCGTCATACACTATGGTATCCTTCTGCTGGGTGAGCAGGAGCTTGGCACCGGCAGACTGCTCAAAAAGCACAAACTGATCAGCAGCACTGGCCGTGAGGCCGGCGATGCTCATCAAGACAAACGAGAGGAGTTTTTTTCCCTTCATGGTACTAATTCTTCTATGTGGGTTAATGTTTTGAATAATCTTTCTTGCAAAGATAATCATTTTTTGCGAAACTTCATAGTTCCAAGCCCTCTCTTTTGCGCGATAAACAAATAATGTACGCGCGTATGAAACAAATATTTTCGAAAATGTAACCTTGTCTTTCCCGAGATGCTATTTGAGGCCAAAAAGCATGAGCCAATGCTTGGACAATTGTGGCTTTTTGCCTAATTTTGCAAGGAAAGCCTAAAAATCAACGCATCATGAAGAAAATCATCCTGTCCATGCTGCTCCTTCTGGCAGCCTTTCCCACGCTTCACGCACAGACCACGACCATCGTCTCCGGTGGCAGGACGCGTGAGATGATCGTGTACGCACCCAAGAATCTGGGAGAGAACCGCCCCCTGCTCATCTCCATGCACGGAGCCAACCAGGACATGGGCTACCAGCGCAGCCAGGCCAACTACGAGGCTGTGGCCGACACGGCCAAGTTTGTGGTGGTCTACCCCAACGGCATCGACCGTGGCTGGGATACCGGCGGAGACCGTGACATCAACTTCATACTCGACATCATCGACGACATGGTGAAGAAGCACAAGATCAATCGCAACCGCGTGTATCTCTCGGGCTTCTCCATGGGTGGCATGATGACCTATGCCGCGATGAACAAGATCGCCGACAAGATCGCTGCCTTCGCTCCCGTAAGCGGATACAACATGGGTGGCCCCAATCCCAAGAGCAGCCGTCCCGTACCCATCCTGCACGTACACGGCACCGGTGACGACGTGTGCGTCTACAGTCCCGTGATGAGCCACGTGGAGGCCTGGGCAAGATACGACAAGTGCAACATGACGGCCGTGGTGCAGAAACCCAAGTCGGGACCTTCCAACACCACTGCCGAACTCATCCGCTACCGAGGCGGCCAGAACGGTGTGGAGGTGGCTCACCTCAAGCTTCCCGGCAAGGGACACTGGCACAGCAACGATGCCAACTACGCCATGACGAACATCGAGATATGGAACTTCTGCCAGCGCTGGTCGCTCGTGGAGGGTCCGAAGGTGAAGAGCGTGGAGCCCGAGGACGGCTCGTTTGACATGAACGGGGAGGTGCACCGCGAGTTTCGCATACAGCTTGACAAGCCTCTCATCCTCTCCACGCTGAAGGCCACACTCTCACGAGGCACCACGACCAACATCAAGCTGCAGGCCAGTGAGGAGAACGAGGGCAAGACGCTGGTACTCAAGGTGCCAGAAGGTGCAAACATCATCGACGCACAGTGGACACTCAACCTCACCAACATGGAGAGTGCCGACGGAGGAAAGAGCAACGACTTCCGTGTCAGGTATACCTACGGCATGGAGGAGGTAGGAGAAGCGATGAAGGTGGACACCGTGTACCAGCCTGCCTGGTCGGAGATGAAGGAACCGGTGGGCATGGGCATACCCAAGGGCTGGAAGTGCATCAATACCGATGCCAACGGAAAGGCTGTCACCAGGAAGTATACAGACAGCATACCCAGCACGGCCTCGCACCTGTGCTACTATGACAAGCTCGGAGACTTCGACTGTGCCTTCCTGCTCTATCCCTACAAGGGACAGAAGACCGAACTGCAGAGCGGACTGGAGACCTCTACACGCATCATCCTGACCAAGGGCAGCTATGACCTGCAGCTGCGAGCCGTATACTACAACGCACGCTCGAAGACCAACAAGTGCACCTTCGACCTCAACCTGATCAGCTACGACGGTACAGAGACGCTCTTCGAGGCCAAGGACATTGCACCTACGGGGACCATCCGTACTACCTCGGAGACCATAAGCGGAAGCAAACTGTTTGAGTTTCAGGTGGATGTGGCCAAGACGGGACGCTACAACGTGAATCTCTCCATGGCACACAACCCTGCAAGCAGCAACACCATCGACGGTATCCTCGTGACGGCTCCGCTCATCACCACCCATCCCTCCAACGCCGACATCTACAAGGGTGGCCTGCTGCGTGCCCTGATCCGTGCCAGGGCGCTGCGCGACCAGCTCCTCGGGATGAAGGAGAGCCAGCCCGACGACAGTAAGGTCGCCGATGCCCTCGAGACGCTGGAGCAGGCTCTGCAGGAGTACAGCGACTTCACCGACATAGCCCCGTCGAGATATACCGCTGCCATCAAGGCGGTCGAGACTGCCATGAAACCTGCCGTGACGGTAGGCATACAGTCCACCTCAGGCGTAGCAGCGCACACCGCCACGTACGACCTTCAGGGCCGATGGGTGCAGGCAGAGCGTCAGGGTGCCATGCCCAAGGGGGTATACATCAAAGACGGACGCAAGGTGGTGCTGGAGTAGAAAAATGACAGGAATACGTGCATATTTGCAGAAATACCTTGCTTAATACCGTGTTAATGCGTATATTTGCACCTGTCAATGCAAGGCATCGTCCCATGCAGTGACTTCCCTACCCCACGGGGCTCTGGAGAAGAATGATTTTCGGAAACAACGACAATAGAACCTATAAACACATCAAGAACATGAAAAAACTGCTTTTGGCAGCTGTGATGCTGCTTGGACTGGGCATCAGCGAGGCTCAGGCTCAGAGTGAAATGTACGGCGGTGCTAAGAAGACGGAGGACTTCCTGTCTCAGAACCCCAAGTTTGCTTCTCATCCCGATCCCAACTTCTGGATCTTCATCTGCTTCGGCCAGAGCAACATGGAAGGTGCTGCCAAGCCCGAGGCTGAGGACTATGCGTGGACCAACCCCCGCTTCCAGCTGATGGCTGCCGTGGACTATCCCGCCAACACGGGCAACTACAAGGGCGAGGGCCGCAAGAAGTATGAGTGGAGCGTGGCTGTGCCTCCCCTGTGCCGTGCCACCTCTGGTCTGACTCCTGCCGACTACTTCGGCCGCACCCTGGTGGAGAAGCTGCCCGACAGCATCAAGATCGGTGTGATCCACGTGGCCGTAGGCGGTTGTGCCATCGAGCATATGTTCAAGGAGTACGATCCCGCCCAGGTGAAGAAGGAAGCTGGATGGTTCCAGAACTTCATGGCCGGCTACGACAACCTGCCCTACATACGCATCATCGACCTCGCGCTGCGTGCTCAGAAGCAGGGTGTCATCAAGGGTATCCTCCTGCACCAGGGCTGTACCAACAGCGGTCAGAAGAACTGGCCCGACAAGGTCAAGAAGGTGTACACCGACATGCTCAACGACCTGAGCCTCAAGGCTGAGGACTGTCCCCTGCTGGCCGGTGAGGTTGTAGGCAAGGGTGTAGGCGGTGTGTGTGCAGGCATGAACGAGATCATCCAGACCCTGCCCGCTACCATCCCCACCTCTACCGTCATCAGCAGCGACGGTCTGCCCTGTGCCAACGACCACCTGCACTTCAATGCAGCAGGCTATCGTGAGTTCGGTGTGCGCTACGCTACTGCCTACCTGAACATGATGAGCAAGAAGAACGGCAAGAAGAAGTAATCCCGCTCGAAAGACCGGCTTGAAGGACTGTCTTGAAAGAAAGGTGTAAAAGCCGAGCTTGAAAGAAAGGTCTGAAAGCCGGGCTTGAAAGAAAGACCTGAAACATAGACAAGGGCACGGTGAACGACATGTTCACCGCGCCCTTATTCTTTTGGTTCCGTCTATAGAGGCAAACGCCGCCGTAGACCAATTCTCTGTTTTCCTTTTCGTCTCTCCCCTCCCCCACTCTATTCTCTCTGTGTCTGCTCGTGAAGGGCAAGTAGGACAATGTCCCATGTCCTACTTGTCCCACTTCGTGACACTACTTGATCTTCACGGTCTGTACCATCTGGGCATCGCTGCTGTTGCCCACCATCAGTTCAAACTGACCGGTGTAGACACGCATGGTGTTGTTGTAGGGATCCCACCACTCGAAACGCTCGCGGGGGAAGGGGATGGTCACGCTGACAGTCTTGCCGGCCTTCACGCTGACACGCTTGAAGGCACGGAGGGTCTTGCTGGGACCTTCGTTGTCGCCCACACGGCGCAGGTAGACCTGTACCACCTCGTCACCGTCCATCTTACCCTTGTTGGTGACGGAGAGGGTGATCTTGTCCTTTGAGTACTTCGCACCGGAGATCTGGAAGTCGCTGTAGCTCAGACCGTAGCCGAAGGGGAAGAGGGGACGGTCCTGCATGTAGCGGTAGGTACGGTTCTTCATGAGATAGTCCTCATAGTCGGGCAGCTGGTCGGTGTTCTTGTAGAAAGTCACAGGCAACTTACCACTGGGGTTGACCTCGCCGAAGAGCACCTGAGCCAGGGCCGTACCGCCTTCCTCACCGCCATACCAAGCCTGGACAATAGCGTCGCAGTACTCCGTCTCGGGAGCCAGAGCCATGGCCGAGCCCGAACAGTTGACGAAGACCACCTTCTTGCCCTTCTCATGAAGCGCCTTCAGGAGGCGGCGCTGAGCCTCGGGCAACTCTATGCTGGTACGGTCGCCTCCACGGAAACCGTCGAAGTTGACACGCATCTCCTCACCTTCCAGACGGGGTGAGATACCACCCACGAAGATGACCACCTCGGCATCCAGAGCCTGCTTCACGATGTCCTCGTCGCTCACGTTGCTCTGAGCCACCTCACGGGCATTGGTGGTACGGGCCTCGGGATTGGCCAGGGTGTTGACGGAGTCACCATTGCCGCCATTGCGCATACGATTGGCAAAACGAGCGCGTACGGAATCGGGGAGGTTGGCAAAGCGCTGACGGATGGAGTCGGGCACCTGTGCACCGTCGCCCATGCCCATGTTGCCGAAGGGGTTGGCCTGGAGGTTGACATTGTCGCGCTGACGGCGCTGAGAGGACTGGTTGGCAGGAGCGTCCACATAGCGGCAACCCTCCACGTACTTCACATTGTAGGCCTTCTCCTGGATACCCTCGAGGATGGTCACGGCATACATCGGGAAACCGTTGTAGTTGCCCAGCAGCATCGTGCTGTCGTTGGCATTGGGACCCATCACCACGATCTTGCCCGCATTCTTCTTCAGAGGCAGGATGCCGCCCTTGTTCTGCAGCAGTACGATGCTCTCCTGAGCCATCTTGCGCGAGAGGGCACGGTGCTCCTCGCTGCAGACTACGCTCTTGGGTATCTTCGTCCAGGGCACGAGCGAGTCGTCGTCGAAGTCACCGAGCTTGATACGCGCGATGATGAGACGCTTCAGACTCTCGTTGATCTCCTTCTCCGTCACCAGACCCTTCTCCACAGCCTCGGGCAGTGAATTGAAGTCGCTTCCGCACTCCAAGTCGGTACCGGCACGCACGGCCATACCCGAAGCCTCGCCCTTGGTCTCCACCACCTCGTGGTAGCCCTTCTTCCAGAAGTCCGAGATAGCCCAGCAGTCACTGGTCACGAGACCCTTGAAGCCCAGGTCGTTGCGCAGGATCTGCTTCAGGTAGCGATTGTTGCCGCAGCAGGGCTCGCCGTCGATACGCTGGTAGGCACACATCACCTCTTCTACATTAGCCTCCTGCACCAGTGCCTTGAAGGCAGGCAGATAGGTCTCCCAGAGGTCGCGCAGAGGCACGTCGGTGACATTGAACGAATGGCGGTTCCACTCCGGACCGGAGTGTACGGCAAAATGCTTGGCACAGGCCAGTGTCTTGCGGTAGGGAGAGTCGTCGGGACCCTGCAGGCCGCGCACCACGGCCACACCCATGCGGGAGGTCAGGAAGGGATCCTCACCGTAGGTCTCCTGTCCCCTACCCCACCTGGGGTCGCGGAAGGTATTGATGTTGGGCGTCCAGAAAGAGAGATCCTGGTACTGACGCACACGGCCGCTCTCCTTGGCCATCTGGTTCTTGGCTCTGGCCTCGTCGCTCACAGCGGTGTAGACCTCCTGGAGGAGGGCATCGTCGAAACTGGAAGCCATGGCCATGGTGATGGGGAATACGGTGGCCTTGCCGTTGCGGCCTACGCCGTGCAGAGCCTCGTTCCACCACTGGAAACCGGGTACTCCGAGACGCTCGATGGCAGGACTCTGGTGCATCATGAGCGACACCTTCTCGTCGAGGGTGAGGCGGCTGATGAGATCGTCGGCACGCTTGTCGGCCGAGAGCTTGGGATTTTGGAAGGGATAGGTCTGAGCCAGTGCCGTGACGGACAGGCCCAGCAACATCCCCACTGCAATAAACGCTGTTCTTAATCGCATGGTAGGTGTTTGTTTGTTAGTTATTGTCATTTCGTTGATTTCTTGTCAAGTCCCCGCTTGGGGAGCATGGTCTTCTCAGAGCTTCACCTTCTGGGCAGCACCGCTGTAGCTGACGGTCTTGGTCTGTCCTCCGGGCAGGCGAACCATGAACTGACGCTGTGCCACCATGCCCTCAAACGAACCCTGACGCTTGCCGATGGTGAGCGTGCGGGCCTTGTCGTTCCAGATGAGCTCGATGGTGCTGTACTTACCCTTCTCGTAGTTGTAGTTGTCGCCCTCGTCCTCATAGAGGGTGAAGGTGGCATCGGCTCCGGGATAAACCGTCACCTCGAGGCTCTTCCAGTCTGCCACGTTGGCGTACTGCACGTTCTCCTTGCAGAGAGGCAGGATGCTGCCGGCCTTCACGAAGACGGGACAATGCTGCAGGGTACCGTCCATCTTGCAGGTCTGGCCGCCCTCGTAGGTCTGGCCCGTCCAGTAGTCATACCACTTGGCACCCTTGGGCAGATAGACCTCGTAGGTCTTCTTGGCACTCCAGTCTGCACGGAAGCCCTCCTGGTAGAGCGAGCGGTTGTTGCGGTCCCATCCGCTGAGCTCGTTGGTCTCGTTGGCCGTCTCGGGCGTGTAGAGCGCATTGACCACGGGAGCCACCAGGAGCGAACGGCCGAACATGAACTCGCGGTTGTTGTTCCACACCTGCTCGTCCTCGCGGAAGTCCATCACCAGGGCACGCATGAAGGAGTCGTCGTTGTGGCTCACCTGCCAGCTGGTACTGTAGATATAGGGCAGGAGCTGGTAGCGCAGCTTCACGGCACCGAGCAGGGCGTCGTAGACGGGTTCGCCGGGCTTGCCGTAGTGGTAGAGCTCGCGGTACACCTCCGTACCGTGGCTACGCATCATGGGACAGAACACGCCAAACTGCATCCAGCGCACGTAGAGCTCCTGGTAGAGGGGATTGTGCGTGGCGGAGTTGTCCTGCGAACGGCGGTTGTAGGCATTGGCGAAGAAACCGCCCAGGTCGGTGTTGACCATGGGGTTGGCCGTCAGGGTGTAGTTCAGACAGATGGGCACCTGCTTGCGGAAGCTGTCCCACGACGAACTCACGTCGCCGCTCCAGGTATTGGCACCCGTACGCTGCTGACCGGCGAAATAGCTGCGCGTGAGGATGAACACACGCTTCGACTCGTCGGCCTTGCGCTGCTTGTCGTAGATACCCTCCACGGTGCAGAGGGGGAAGGCGTTGCGCACGCTGCGCCACGAACCCTTGAAGTCCTCACCCGTGGCAGGATCGGTGATGGGGCGCACCTGGTCGAGGTCGCTCTCCTTGAAGTCCAGATGGTCGGGGTCGGTGGAGTCCATCCACCAGGCATCGATGCCGGCCTTGTGCAGACGGGTC
>JAZLII010000186.1:0-6679 GCA_045617275.1 Bacteroidaceae bacterium | reverse complement strand
CTCCTCGCACTTGCTGAAAGCCAGGGGGATGGTCACATTGCGGCTGGCTTCGAGGCGCTGACCCCAGAAGGTGCCGGGAGCCACCTTCACTGAAGTGAAGGGAACGGGGGTGATAGGATAGCCCGAGTCGGCAGACTGGGCGTTGGCGTTGATGGGAAGCAGTCCGATGGTTGCCAGACCCATGCATAGTTTTTTGTAAAGTTTCATAGGTTAGTGTTATTGTGTGTTTAATGATATTTTGCTTTATTTCTCTTCCGCCGAACCAGGTTCCGTGAGGTGGATGCCATCCTCCTCGATGCGTATCTTGTGGCGCTTGTAGAGGTCGCCCACGGCCTTCTTGAAGACCTTCTTGCTCACGCCAAACACCTCGTAGATGTCCTCCGGACTGGACTTGTCGCCCAGCACCGTGTAGCCATGGTTCTGGCGGAGATAGTCGAGCAGGTCGTAGGTGAAGTCGCGCACGCCAGCCTGGCCCTTTCGCTGCAGGATGAGGTCGAGCTTGCCGTCGGGGCGCACCTGATGGACGTAGGCCTTCGTGCGGTCACCGGTGCGCAGCTGGCGAAACACCTGGTCGTCGTAGAGCAGGCCCGCAAACTGATTGTCCACGATGACCTTCAGGCCCAGATCGGTCTTCTGCCACACCAGCACGTCGACCTCGTCGCCCTGCTTGTAGGGAGGATAGTCCTGACTGAGGTAGCGCTCCACCTTGGCGCTGGCCATGACGCGACAGCTTTCCTCGTCCATGTGTATGTGTACGATGTAGCTCTGCCCCTTCTGCATCTTCATCTTCTGCTCGCGGAAGGGCACGAAGAGGTCCTTGAGGAGTCCCCAGTCGAGGAAGGCACCGTAGTTGTTGACCCATGCCACCTCGAGGAAGGCAAAGTCGCCCACCTGGGCCCGTGGCTTGCGTGTGGTGGCGATGATGCGCTCCTCCTGGTCGAGGTAGAGAAACACCTCGATGCGGTCTGTTCCCTTCTCCAGAGCTGCCAGGGTGTCGGCGTCTATCTCATTGTTGGGCAGGAGCACGTCGCCACTGCGTGAGTCTCCCTTCAGGAAGTAGCCGAAGTCCACGCGGCGCAGTACTTGAAGTTGGTTGTATTTTCCTATTTCTAAACTCATAAGTCTGTATTTTCTTTATTCTCGCTTGAATTCACCTCGGATGGCTCCAGCGAACTGCTATTGGCGTTCTCGCTGATGATCTGCCCGTCCTTCATGTGGATGGTACGGTCGGAGATGGAAGCCAGTGTCTCGTCGTGTGTCACGATGACGAAGGTCTGGCCCATCTTGTCGCGCAGCTCGAAGAAGAGGCGATGGAGCTCCTCCTTGTTGTGGCTGTCGAGACTTCCACTCGGTTCGTCGGCCATGATCACGGCGGGGTGGTTCATCAAGGCACGAGCCACGGCCACGCGCTGCTTCTCACCGCCGGAGAGCTCGTTGGGCTTGTGTGAGGCGCGCTCGGTGAGTCCCATGAAGGCCAGGAGCTCCTCGGCTCGCTGACGTGCCGCCTTCTTGCCCATGCCGCCGATGAAGGCCGGTATCATGATGTTTTCCAGGGCGGTGAACTCCGGCAAGAGCTGATGGAACTGGAATACGAAGCCTATCTTCTGGTTGCGGAAGTGGGAGAGCTGCTTCTGGCCCAGGGCGCTCACGTCCACCCCGTCGATGGTGATGGTGCCGGTGTCGGCCTTGTCGAGTGTGCCCATGATCTGCAGCAGGGTGGTCTTGCCGGCTCCGCTGGCTCCCACGATGCTCACTATCTCTCCCTGGTGTATGTCCAGGTCGATGCCCTTGAGCACCTGCAGGTCGCCAAAGGACTTGGTGATATTTCTGAGTTGTATCATGATTTCTTCTTACGTTTCTTTTTGGCGTTCTTTTTCTTGTGAAGGTTCATCAGCTGTCCGAGCATGGGTCCGGTCGACATGCCTCGGGTCACCACCATGCCATTGGGCGAGAAGACGGAGAGGTTGTCGCTCGGGTCGCCCCACTGGTCGGGGTAGAGCAGCATGAGGCTGGAGCGCTTGAAGTGCTGGCCCATCTGCTGGGGAAGCAGGCTGAGAGCCGGTGTGTACGACAGGAATCCCGGACGCGAGGTGATGACGATGAGCATGTCGTTGCGACCGATGTGCGAACTGAGTTGCTCCAGCTGGTCCGTCCACTGTGTCATGGCGGTAAACTCCGTCCTCACCTGCTTGTGCTTCTCCTTCATGTAGTCCTGTATGTAGGGGAGTGTCTCCTGGAAGGCAAAGAAGCACAGGTGGCAGTCGAGCTGTTCGCCCAGTCGGCACACGTGCTCGAGCCACTTGTAGAAGCCCACCTCGTACTCCGCCTTCTGCGGTATGACCACGTAGACGTGGCGCAGGGTGCCGGGAGGTACGATGAGATGTACCACCATCACCTCGCGGTGCGAACCTGCGATGACACCGTCCACCACGTTGCCCAGCGACATGGCGGGGCGCAGCTGTGCACTCTCCGGAGCAGTGTCCGACTCGGCCTGTTTCTCACCCGACGGCTCCTCCTGGGGCGACACGGGCACGAGGTGCATACCCAGTACCACCTCACCCACGTTGTACTCCTTCATCGTATGCAGGATGCCCGAAGCCACGTTGGTACTCACACGGCTCAGGGTGGCCATGGCCACGTCGGCCGAGGCTGCGATGTGGGAGGCACGCTCCAGGTTGCGCTTCTCGCGCTTCAGTACCTTGCTGTCGGAGCCCATGTTTCCTTCGCTCTCGTCGTCGAAGGAGACGCTCAGTCCCATGAGGCTGTCGGGCACGAAGGGATTGCGTATGAGGATGGCCAGCTGTGTCAGCACGTCCACCGTCTCCTGATGGTCGTAGGTGATGAGGCACTTGCCGTGGTACGAACCGCGATTTCCCTGCAGCTCGGTATTGCTCAGTGCCAGCTGGTGCGCACCGCGGTTGGTGGCCAGGCTGCTCACGATGCAGGAGAAGAGTATCAGCATCACCACCGCATTGAGGATGGTGCTGTCCATCAGGTTCACCTCAGGGGCGGTGCCTATCATCACGATGGCCAGGGCACCTGCGGCATGCGCATTGCTCAGGCCAAACATCAGCGTCCTGGAGGCGGCAGACCCGTCCTTGCCGAGATTCATCAGCCAGGCAGCCACCCATTTGCTCACGATGGCGGTCAGTACGATGACGGCCACCACCAGTATGGTGCTCACGTCGCTCAGGAGCACGCGTACGTCGATGATCATGCCCACTCCGATGAGGAAATAGGGGATGAAGAGTGCGTTGCCCGCAAACTCCAGACGGTTCATCAGAGGAGAGCTGTGGGGTATGAGTCGGTTGATGGACAAGCCGGCGAGGAAAGCTCCCAGGATGCCCTCCAGACCAGCCAGTTCGGCCAGTGCCGCACTCAGGAAGATGAGGGTGAGCACGAAGATGAACTGCATCACCGAGTCGTCGTACTTGCGCAGAAACCACCTTCCAAGGCGAGGGTAGAAGAAGACCACCACAAAGCCATATATGCCGCATTTCAAGGCAAACAGGAGCCAGTAGAGCGCATCGGCATCGGGCGTCTGGCTGCCCACTACGAGTGCCAGGGCCAGCAGGGAGAAGAAGGTGGTGAAGGCTGTGGCCACCACGGAGATGACCACCGTGCGGTGCTTGCCCATACCATAGCGGCTCACGATGGGGTAGCTCACCAGAGTGTGGGAAGAGAAGAGCGAGCCCAGCATCAGCGAGGTGGGCCACGGATAGTGCAGCAGGAAGTGGGAGGCCACGCTTCCCAGCAGGAAGGGCACGATGAAGGTCAGCGCGCCAAAGCGCACACCGGCCTTGCCGTAGCGCATCACACTGCCCATGTCGAGCTCCAGGGCGGCCAGAAACATGATGAAGTAGATGCCCACCTTGCCGAAGATCTCGAAGGAGTCGTCACGGCTCAGTATGTTCAGACCGTACTGGCCCAGGAGTATACCCGCCAGGATGAGTCCTATGACGTGGGGTATGCGCAGACGCCGGAGCAACAGGGGAGCGCACAGTATCACCATCAGCACCAGGAAAAATATCCAGGTGGGGTCGGTGACGAGCGGACTTCCTATGTTGAGTGTGTTGATCATGCGGTCTTGCGGTGAAGCTCTCTCGAAGGTGAGACGGGGTGGACGAACGGGGAAAGCCAGTGCAGGGGGGGGAACGTGCACTTTTCGCTTGCAAAATGTCTCTGTAGAGCTTGTTTTATATCTATTCGTGTACAAAGATAGGCATTTTTAGCGAATTTATGTCCACACGCACACCTTATTTATAATAATTTATTTAATTTTGCACTCGAAACAAATAGTGAACATTAATAATTAGCCCATCGAACCCACCGCCAGGCACAGGCCGGCAAGGGGTTCTTCTATCAAAAATTCAATAGCGTATGAAAGTAGCAATTGTTGGTGCGAGCGGTGCAGTAGGACAGGAATTCCTGCGTGTGCTCGACGAGAGAAATTTTCCCATTGACGAGCTTCTGCTCTTCGGCAGTCAGCGTAGTGCCGGTACCAAGTACACCTTCCGTGGCAAGGAGATAGAGGTCAAGCTTCACCAGCACAACGATGACTTCAAGGGTGTCGACATCGCCTTTACCAGTGCCGGTGGCGGTACAAGCAAGGAGTTTGCAGAGACCATCACCAAGCACGGCGCCGTGATGATAGACAACAGTAGCGCTTTCCGCATGGATGAAGATGTACCCCTCGTAGTGCCCGAGTGCAATGCCGAGGATGCACTCAACCGTCCCCGCAACATCATTGCCAACCCCAACTGTACCACCATCATGAAGGTCGTGGCACTCCAGGCCTTGGAGAACAACAGCCACATCAAGCGCATCCACGTAGCCTCTTATCAGGCAGCCAGCGGTGCCGGTGCAGCAGCCATGAAGGAGCTCTTCGAGCAGTATCGTCAGGTATTGGCTGGTGAGGAGCCCACCATCGAGAAGTTCGCCTATCAGCTGGCCTTCAACGTCATCCCCCAGATCGATGTCTTCACCGACAACGGCTACACCAAGGAGGAGATGAAGATGTACAACGAGACCAAGAAGATCATGCACACCGATGCCGACTGCTCGGCCATGTGCGTACGCGTGCCTTCTCTCCGTTGCCACAGCGAGAGCGTCTGGGCAGAGACCGAGCGCCCCGTCAGCGTGGAGGAGTTCAAGGAGGCCATCAAGAATGGCAACGGCCTGCAGCTCGAGGACGATCCTCAAAGCAAGGTATACCCCATGCCTCTCTTCCACGAGGGTTGCGACGACGTCTTCGTGGGTCGTATCCGCAAGGATCTGGCCAACCCCAACGGCATCACCTTCTGGCTCGTCAGCGACCAGATCAAGAAGGGTGCGGCTCTCAATGCCGTACAGATAGCAGAGTATCTCATCAAGGTGGGCAACATCAAGTAAGCCCCCCCTGCAAGGTACTTCTCCACTTCAAGCATAAGAGAACAGAACACCAGGACCAAGAGGTCCCGTCGAGTCCACACCACATCACAGCACCTGTCACATGAAGAAGCTTCTTTTGCTCTCTTGCCTCCTGCTCTCGGCCCTCTGGGGTCAGGCACAGGAGAATAAAGGCAAGTTCCGCCATCTCGACCTCGCCCTTACGGCGGGTAGCACGGGCATCGGCTTCGACCTTGCCGTGCCTGCCGGTGAGTTCTGCCGTCTGCGTACGGGAGCCACCTTCATGCCCCATTTTGAGTACAAGATGCAGTTTGGGGTGGAACTTCTGGGCAACCATCTCGGGCCGTCCACACCATCGGCTACGGGGCAGACACAGGCAGAGATCAATCATGAGCGCTTCGAGCATCTGCGCGACATGCTGCAGGGCTTCACGGGCAATGAGATCAGTGAGTACGTCCACATGCTGGGCAAGCCCACGTTCAACAACTTCAAGTTCCTCGTCGACCTCTATCCCTTTGACAATAAGCACATCCACGGCACCGTGGGATTCTATGCCGGAGGCGGCAGGGTGGCACAGGCCTACAATACGTACGAGTCGCACGTGTCGCTCTTCTCGGTGAAGATGTACAACGACATGTATTGGCGTTGTCGCAACAACGAGCCCATCATCGAGGACTTTGAGTTTGACCCCTACATCCGCAACCGTTTTCTGGAGTACGGATCCATGGCCATGACGGTGGGCTACTTCAAGGAGGACTACTACGCCAAGCAGGACATCCTCTGGGACCACAACGTCTACATGGACGATATGGATGAGAACAGCCCCACCTACTTGGAGACCGTGCTCGTACATGCCAAGGGCGACGTGATGTACCACGAAGGCGAACTGGCCTACCGCAAGGGCGACCCCTACCGTATGCTCCCCGACAGGGACAACATGGTGCGCGTCGATGCTTATGTCAACAAGATACGACCCTATCTCGGCGTGGGCTATCAGGGTGCCATCACCAAGGACCAGCGCACGCAGGTGTCGGTAGATGCAGGCATCATGCTGTGGGGCGGTGTGCCCCGTGTGGTCACCCACGATGGCATAGACCTCACGCACGACCTCACCCAGCTCAATGGCCATGTGAAGCGCTATGTCAACATCGCTTCCAAGATGCGCTGCTGGCCCGTCCTGGAGCTGCGACTTTCACACCGCATTTTCTAAGAGAAAACCATATAAGGGGGGTGACCATGAAGAAGATGGCCACCCCCCCTTTTTTTATAATTCGTGCATCGTGCGGTGCCC
>JAZLII010000185.1:0-4057 GCA_045617275.1 Bacteroidaceae bacterium | reverse complement strand
CTCCGTCATCCACACCTCCTTGCCGTAGCGGGAAGCCAGCGTGTTGGCACTCTTCATGTTGCCCAAGGGTGGGTGACCGTAGAGGTGACCCGCGATGATGTCCACCTGGTCGCGTGCCACTTCGTCCTTGAGCAGCGCATTGGAGTAGGCGGGGTCGAAACCGAGAGGTTCGGCACTGATGAGCCTTACGCCGGGGAACTTCTTGCGGTCGAGCATGTGCGCATAGTTCTTCACCAGGTTGAGCTGCTGCTGGGGAGAGTAGAGACATCCGGAGTAGTCCACCCACCAGTCGGGCTCGTTCTGTATGGATACGGCATCCACCTTCACGCCGTTGGACTTCATGTAGGCCAGGAAGGTGTTGAGCCATGGGAAGAACTTCTCATAGCAGTCCTCGCGCAGCTCACCGCGCTGGTTGCCCTGGCTGTCCGACTTGCCGCCCTGTGCCGTACCGTTGGTCTTGTAGGCTCCTGGGGGCGACCATGGGGTGCCAAAGACGATGCCGCCACGCTGCTTCACGATCTTGGCAGAGGGAAGGCTGCCCTTCCAGTCGTAGGGGGTGTCCCATCCCACATCGGCTGCGGTCATGTCGCCCTTGAAGTTGGGCGATATCTCCATACGCATGATGTTGAGACCTATCTTGGACGACGGTCCGTAGAGCAGGGACACGGGTTTGGTGTCGCTGGCGAAGGGACACATGGCGCCGTCGCAGCAGGCTGCTCCAAATCCTGTAATCGTCTGATAGCGAGTGTTTTTCACCGTGATGGTGATGGGCCTCGCCTGAGCCGACAGGATGGCCAGTAGTGCAAAAATGCTGGTAAAAAGATGCTTCATTATGATTTTGGGGGGAATGCTTGTTGGATAATGTATGTGCGCTATGCAGGTTCTACTTCAAGGATGTTCTTGTCGACCACGCGCACCACGCGCACCTTGGCTCCCGAGGGGATGTTGTCGCCATTGGTACGTGCATTGAGTTCCTGCACGCTGCCGTTGAAACTGATCTGCACCTTGCCCAGACCCTGTCCGTCGGCGGGGATGCGCAGGTACACGTCGCACACCTTACCCACGGCATCGTTGATGTCGAAAGCACCGTTGTGCTGCAGTTTCATCATCTGGCGGAAGAGTAGCATGAAGATGCCCACGAAGGCACATCCCACGAGTGCAGCCACGACGGCCAGCAGGGTATGGTCGGGGATGGTGCGCCACAGGCTGATACCCGTCCATCCGAAACCCAGGAGGAAGTAGAAGACGTTGCGTATGGAGAGCAAGTGCATGGTACCCGCGTCATCGAGTGAGTCGGTGTCGGGTGTGCCGTCGAAGTCCATGTCGAGACTCGCGTCGCCCGTGTCCACATCGCCGATACCCATAAACGACATGGTGGTCTGGATGGCAAAGACGATGGTGGCAAAGATGGCGATGCCCCAGTAGATGCGTAGGGTGGGGTCGAGTGCGCTCCACCATGCGGAAGTGCTGAATAGTGTAGTCATTGCAGGTGTAGTATTTTTGTTTATAATCGTCTTCTGCGCCAGTGCAGGCAAAACCGGCATATGACGCATATATAATGCAAAGTTATGCAAAAAAACGAAATATCCAAGCAAAAGTACTAACATTCGTCGAGTTGGATGTGTTTTTGCAACGTGGTCCTATCAAATGTGTACCCTACTTTTGCACCCGGAAGAGGTCTGACGGACCGTTGGAAGAACCAAAAGCCCCCTTCGATGCCTCTTGCCAGCCTGCTTTCGACCTTCTCTTTCAGTGCCTTGCCCTCCCTTTCCGGTGTGCTTCCAGCCTCCTCCTTTCACATCCCCAGGCCTCTGCCGGACAGCTTCTATCCCCTCGTTCCTACCTAATTTTCTTATATACGTGCGCGTGTGCGAGCCTCTGTGCGTGGAGCGCGTGCGCATACCGCACGCAGGCAATACTATCTTCTTTTTTTCATACCTACAAAGATTTGGGAGAAAAGTTTTTCGATGCCTCGCTTTTTTTCTAAAATTAACTATATATATAATGTGGCCGTCGAGTTTTTTCCTACCTTTGTTCCGAAATTCATAAAACTCAACGTAATAGATATGGCTACGAAACAGAACCTGGTTATCGTGGAGAGCCCCGCAAAGGCCAAGACCATCGAGAAGTTCCTCGGACAGGACTACAAAGTGATGTCGAGCTACGGACACATCCGCGATCTGAAGAAGAAGTCGTTTAGTATCAACGAGGGCACCTTTGACCCTCAATATGAGATCCCTGCCGATAAGACCAAGCTGGTGGCAGAGCTCAACAAGCTGGCCCAGGATGCCAGCATGGTATGGCTCGCATCCGATGAGGACCGCGAGGGAGAGGCCATCAGTTGGCATCTCTATGAGGTGCTGGGACTGAATCCCGAGCACACCCGCCGTATCGTGTTCCACGAGATCACCAAGCCTGCCATCCTGGAAGCCATCGAGCATCCCCGCGCCATCGACCTCAACCTGGTCAACGCCCAGCAGGCCCGCCGTGTGCTCGACCGCATCGTGGGCTTCAAGCTCAGTCCGCTGCTCTGGCGCAAGGTGAAGCCCGCCCTGAGTGCCGGCCGTGTGCAGAGCGTGGCTGTTCGCCTCATCGTGGAGCGCGAGCGTGAGGTGCTCAACTTCAAGGGCGAGTACAGCTATCGTGTCACTGCCACCTTCCTGCTGCCCGACGGACAGGGCGAACTGCAGGCCGAACTGGGCCGCCGCTTTGCCACCGAGCAGGAGGCAGAGGAGTTCCTCAGCCGATGCAAGGATGCACACTTCGTCATCCAGGACATCACCACCAAGCCTCAGAAGCGTGTGCCTGCACCTCCCTTCACCACCAGTACCCTCCAGCAGGAGGCTGCCCACAAGTTGGGCTTTACCGTGGCACAGACCATGAGCATCGCGCAGCGCCTCTATGAGAGCGGACGTATCACCTACATGCGTACCGATAGCGTCAACCTCTCTTCTCTCTGTCTCAATGCCAGCCAGAAGATGATAGCCGAGACCATGAGTCAGGAGTATGTGAAGCGTCGTCAGTACCATACGAGCAGCAAGGGTGCACAGGAAGCCCACGAGGCCATCCGCCCCACCTATATGACCGATACCAAGATAGAGGGTACGCCTCAAGAGCGTCGCCTCTACGACTTGATATGGAAGCGTACCATCGCCAGCCAGATGGCCGATGCCGAGATGGAGAAGACCACGGTGACCATCCAGATAGACGGCATGGACGACGTCTTCATGGCCAATGGCGAAGTGGTGAAGTTCGACGGTTTCCTGCGTGTCTACCGTGAGACCAGCTCCGACGAAATGGGAGAGGAGCAGGACGGCGAGGTGGCACTGCTGCCCGCCCTGTCGCTGGGCGAGAAGCTCAGTCGCAAGGAGATCGTGGTGTCTCAGCGCTACACCCAGCGCCCTGCCCGCTACAACGAGGCCAGCCTGGTACGCAAGCTGGAGGAGCTCGGTATCGGCCGACCCTCTACCTATGCCAGCACCATCACCACCATCCAGCAGCGCGAGTATGTGCAGAAGGGCGACCGTCCCGGTGACCAGATGGACTGCCTCACCATGACGCTGGATGGCGACGATGTCAAGCGTGAGATCAAGCCCGTGGTGCTTGGAGCCGAGCGCGGCAAGCTCATCCCCACCGACACGGGTACCGTGGTCAATGACTTCCTGGCAGAGTACTTCCCCGGTATCATGGACTACAACTTCACGGCTGAGGTCGAGAAGCAGTTTGATGAGATCGCCGAAGGCAAGGAGGAGTGGAAGGGCGTGATACGCAGTTTCTACGACAGTTTCAATCCTCTCATTGAGCAGACCAGCAACATCAAGAGCGAGCACCGCGTAGGTGAGCGTATGCTGGGTACAGATCCCGTTTCGGGCAAGGACGTGTCGGTGAAGATCGGCCGTTTCGGTCCCGTCGTTCAGATCGGTTCGGCAGAAGACGAGGAGAAGCCTCGCTTCGCCCAGCTCAAGGCAGGCCAGAGCCTGGAGACGCTGACCCTCGAGGAGGCACTCGAGCTCTTCAAGTTGCCTCGCAACCTGGGTTGTTTCGAAGAGGCCGACAT
>JAZLII010000184.1:0-2545 GCA_045617275.1 Bacteroidaceae bacterium | reverse complement strand
GATCTTCACGCCACGCTCGTAGGCCTGATGGTAGGGTTTGGCTCCGATGAAGGCGGGGAGGAAGGAGTGGTGGATGTTGATGATGCGGTTGGGGTAGGAGGCAATCATGTCGTCGCTGATAATCTGCATGTAGCGGGCCAGGACGATGAAGTTGATGCGCTCGCGTGTGAGGAGCTCCATCTCGGCAGCTTCTACTTCGGCCTTGTTGCTATGATCTTTCTTGATGCTCCACACGTAGTAAGGGATGCCAAACTGCTCAGCGACGTAGCGCAGATCCTCGTGGTTGGACACGATGCAGGGTATCTCCACGTCAAGCTCACCTGCCTTGTAGCGAGCGAGGAGGTCGTAGAGGCAGTGCGACATCTTGCTGACGAAGAGAGCCATACGGGGCTTCACGTCGCTGAAGTAGAGGTGGAACTTCAGGCCGTAGCGAGTGCTGTAGAGCGTGTCGATGTACTCGCCGATTTTCTCACTGGGGATGGTGAAGTCGGCCAGCTCCCACTCCACGCGCATGAAAAACATGCCGTCCACCTTGTCCACATACTGGTCCAGATAGACGATGTTGCCCTTGTTGTCTGTGATGAACTTGGTGATCTCCGTGATGATGCCCACTGTGTCGGGACAGTGGAACAAAAGTATTGCTCTTTTTTCCATATCTTTTTACCCTTTCTTTTACCTTAATAGCACAAAGGTACGGATTTTGCGCCACCCGACAAAATAAAATGGGAAATAATCTGTAATTAGGCGACCGGATACTCGAAGAGTCGAATAATCGAGTAGTTGAATAATCGAATAATCGAATAATCGAAAGATCGTCTAAACGAATAATCGTCTAATCAAGAATCCGCCCAACCTCATCTGCCGGAGAGTGGGGTGCCTATGGATGAATCCTCGACATCTTTCTCGTTGAGTTTGAAGAGCATGAAGGTCTTGTTGGTCTTGGTGAAGGGTTTCCACTGGCCGTCCTTGGCACCGTTGGGGTTGCCGTATTTGCAGAAGTTGCACCAGGCATTGATCATCTTGTCGGAGAGGTCCCAGTCTCCCTGGGTCCAGGGACGCCAGCAATGCTTGAGTGACTTGAAGACGTACCAGAGGTCGCTGCTATGGAAGGCTCCACGAAGGCGCTGGCTTACCTCGGGATGGCTGCCATCGTCGGGTAGGGGACGTGCGAACTGATAGGCGTAGGCCTTGTCGCCAGCCTCCTCACGGTTGAGACAGAAGTTCTCGATGACAGGGGCCATGTTGCCGGCATCGTTGAGTGTGAATCCAATCATATAAGGTACATGAGCGAGGGTGCCGTCGAGGCAGGCATCGTCGAAAGTCTCAGGCAGAACATAGTCCTCCACGTAGGGTGAGATGGGTGAGGCAGTGAGGGGACTGCGCTTGCCGGTGACGTTGGTGTAGAGAGTACCGAGGGCATAGATGGTCTCGGTGGCAGCTCGGCGCAGTTGGGAAAGGTCAGTGAGATGGGCCCAGTCGGTGACCTCCTTGATCTGGGCGGCTGCCTCACGAAGGGTGAGCGCCTTCATCTGAGGCATGGCAAAACCTCCGGGGGCAGGAGCGGCTGACTGAGAAGGCAACTGTAGTCCGCTACCACTCATGATGACGGCCTTGTTGAACAGGCCGCGTGCCAGAGGCGAGGCGCAGAGCGTCTTGACGGAGCGCGAGCCGGCCGACTGACCGAAGATCATGACATTGTCGGGGTCGCCACCAAACTGTGCAATATTCTGCTTCACCCACTTGAGGGCCTGTATCTGATCCAGCGTGCCGAAGTTGCCCGATGCCTGTTCGCCAGCCTCTGTCAGCAAGTCGGGATGGGCAAAGAAGCCGAAGGGACCTACGCGGTAGTTGAAGGAGACGAGCACCACGTCGCGCGAAGCAAACTCCTGTCCGTCGAACTCCGGTTCGGAGCCCCATCCCTCGCGCAGTCCGCCACCGAAGATCCATAGTGCCACGGGCAACTTCTTCCCGGGCTGTGCGGAAGCCTTGGTCCAGACGTTGAGGTAGAGGCAGTCCTCAGAGTAGGGCGCCTCGTCGCCGTAGCCCCACTCCGTGGTGTAGCCTCCCTCGTAGTGAGCGCCCTGGAAGGCCGGGTGACCGAACTTGCTGCACACCTTCACACCCTGCCAGGGGCGTACGGGCTGGGGAGCCTTCCATCGAAGGTCGCCGATGGGAGGTGCGGCAAAGGGGATGCCGCGGTAGACCACGACGCCCTTGATATCAGTGTTGACACCCTGCACCTGTCCTCCCTCGATGGTGAGGACGGGATTGCTGTTTTTTTGTGCGAAGGCGCATCCTGCCAGGAGGACTGCTGCCATGAGTGAAAAGAGATGCTTCATGTGAGGCTTTGATGTTTTTGGAACCCAACGGAGAACCGTAGGGGACGGTGGTTCTTCGATTAACCGATTTATCGATTATAGGGTTATCTGGTCACTTATTTTTGCAAATGTAGACATTTTGCTTCATCTGACAAAATGTTTTGGAGGAAAATGTACATGATACTGGGAAGGCAAGGCCTTCGAGGATGCCAAACACATGAGGCAGG
>JAZLII010000183.1:0-8895 GCA_045617275.1 Bacteroidaceae bacterium | reverse complement strand
CTAGTGTGCATGATCGTAGCTGCAGCAGCAGGCTACATGGTTTATCAGAAGAAGCAGATCGAGAAGCGTCATCAGCAGGAGTTGGCAGAGCAGGCCAATGCTAAGGACCCTTGGACGGAAGCCAACGAGCAATGGTTGGCTGATGTAGCCAAGGAGGATGGTGTACAGAAGACGCAGAGCGGCATCCTTTACAAGGTGCTCCAGGCTGGTGAGGGAGCCATCCCTACTGCAGATAGCCAGGTACGCGTACACTACGAAGGTAGCGACATCAATGGCAAGGTGTTCGACAGCAGCTATGAGCGTGGAGAGGCCACTGAGTTTGGCGTGACCCAAGTCATCAAGGGCTGGACTGAGGTACTCTGCATGATGCCCGTTGGTAGTAAGTGGGAAGTCTATATCCCCTCTGAGCTTGCCTATGGTAAAAACGGTGCTGGTAGCGACATCTATCCCAACTCTGCTCTGAAGTTCATCATCGAGCTTATCGACATCGTAGAGTAATCGTACTGTTGCCACACTTCCTCGTTGGCATACGAAGAAAAGGTGGCAGGCTCTTGTCATGCGCATGACTAGGCTAAGTCATGCGCATGCATAAGGCAAGTCATGCGCATGATTCAGGCGAGTCACTTGCATATATAAAGCCACTCTTTTTTTTATTTTTTTTACAAGAAAAGGCATAACACTCTACCAGACCTGACGAATTTGTTGTATATCAACAAGATGGATTGGTAGAATCTTGCGCAAACACTCTACCAACACTCTACCAAGACTCTACCATCATTCTACCTTCGTTCTATAAGGTCAAATCATGGAAGATAATGTATTTGGTAGAGTGTTGGTAGAGTCTTGGTAGAGTGTCAAGTCTGACATTCTACCAGTATAACATATTGATAATTAGTTGTTTTGCGACTGTTTGGTAGAGTGGTGGAGTCTTTTTGCGTGAAACTTTTTTTTATCCACTTTTGTACTGCGCTGCTATCGTAACGCCAAACTTCTCTTAACTTCGGGGAAACATATCAATGAGCCTCATTCATCTCTTTCCATTTGTGGTCGAGGAAGGAGAGAGCAGGTTCGCGCTCATTCTGTATGTCACCGTCGAGGATGGCATCCTTAAGGGCTTGTTTCAGAGTGCCCACCTCACGGCAGGGGGTGAGTTGGTAACGCTCCATGATTTCATCTCCAGAGATGCAAGGCTGGAACAGACGTACGAAATCGCGTTGCTTAAGGTCTTCTATCTTCTCCCTGACGATTCGGAAATTCTCCAGGAAACGAGCTTTCTTCACCTCGTTTTTGCTCGTGATGTCGGCTTCGCAAAGGGTCATGAGGTCATCGATGTCCGATCCGGCCTCAAAAGTCATACGACGAACGGCGCTGTCGGTGACCTCCTCGTCGGCGATGACCTGAGGACGCATGTGCAGTCCCACGAGCTTCTGCACATACTTCATGCGCTCATCCATGGGAAGTTTCATCCGGCGGAATATTTGAGGCACCATCTTTTCTCCGATGAAGTTGTGATTGTGGAACGTCCATCCTATCCCTGGCTCCCACTTCTTGGAACGTGGCTTACCAATGTCGTGCAAGAGCGTGGCCCAGAGTAGCCAAAGCGAGTCCATCTCGCTTTCTCGCTTCGCACCGCTCTCTTGTTCCTGTGTAGAGAGCCTTTTGCTGACATTTTCCAGTACCTCCATGGTGTGGTGGAAATTGTCCTTGTGAGCCTTGCCGTGGATAGTCTCCACGCCTTCCAGGGCTGCGAGTTCGGGGAAGATAAGAGGCAGGAGGCCACAGCGACTCAGTTCGAACCACCCGCGTGAAGGATGGGGGGAGAGCATGATCTTGTTGAGTTCATCGATGATACGCTCCTGACTGATGATCTTGATGCGCTCCTTGTTGCGTTCCAGAGCTGCGAAGGTTTCCTCGTCGATCTGGAAACCCAGCTGAGTGGCAAAGCGCACGCAGCGCATCATGCGAAGGGGATCGTCGCTGAAAGTGATATCGGGGTCGAGGGGCGTACGTATGAGGCGGTCCTCCATGTCGTCGAGTCCGTCGAACTGGTCCACTAACTGGCCAAAACGAGCTTCATTGAGGCAGATGGCCAGGGCATTGATGGTGAAGTCGCGTCGGTCCAGATCCTCCTCCAGTGTACCGTCTTCCACAATGGGTTTGCGCGACCCTCTGTCATAGCTTTCCCTGCGTGCTCCGACAAACTCCACCTCGGTGTCTCCTTCGTCACCCCGTCCATATATCTTCACCTGCGCTGTACCAAAGTTGCGATATACGGAGAGGTGGGCCTTGCGGTGCTCTTGCTTGAGCCTCTTTACCAAAGCCTCAGCCACAGCAATGCCACTGCCTACCACTACCACGTCGATGTCCTTGGAGGGGCGCTCAAGGAAGATGTCCCTGACGTATCCTCCCACGACGTAGCATTCCATAGCCAGTTCGTCAGCCGTCTTCCCAACGAGATGGAAAACGGGCTTATCAAGTATCTGTGCCAGCTGGCTATCTGTCAGATAAGTATTCATGGAGAGTCTTCTTCTTTTACAGTGCAAAAGTAAGCATTCTTTTCCACATAAACAAGAAGCCCTTGCAAAAATCGATGTCTGTAGGTCAGTCTTCTATGACCTCAAGATGTAGCATGGCGACGTCTTCTGTGGGACGGTCTCCTCTGCCCGTCTTGACCTGCTGTATCTTTTCCACGATGTCGAGTCCCGTCTCCACCTCGCCAAATACGGTGTATTGACCGTCAAGATGGGGTACACCACCTAAAGTGCTGTAGGTGGTACGCTGCAGTTCGGATAAGCCACTGGCAGGCTGACTGGCCATGATGGCCTTGGTCTGTGCGATGAGGTCGTCCTGAAGCTCCATCAGACCTGCCTGGTCACGATTTTTGCGCAGTTCCATGATCTTGGCACGATTTTGCTGTACGAGGCTGTTGAAGGTCTGCTGCTCAGCCTGTTGCTGGAGCTGGCGGGAGAGCTGACCGAGCTGACCTTCCTTGTACACCTGCCCCCAGCAGATGTAGAACTGGCTGCCGCTGCTTCTGCGCTCGGGATTCACCTCGTCGCCCTGACGTGCAGCAGCCAGTGCACCACGCTTGTGGATGAGTTCTGGCTTTATTTCAGCCTCGATGGTATAGTCTGGACCACCGGTGCCCAGCATCTTGCCAGCAGGTGCCCCCTTCGAATCCGGGTCTCCTCCCTGTATCATGAAGTCCTTGATGACGCGGTGGAACAAAGTTCCGTCATAATATCCCTCCTTTGCGAGCTTCATGAAGTTATCGCGATGGAGTGGGGTCTCATCGTAAAGGCGAACGGTGATGTCACCGAGTGTAGTGTGGATGCGTACTTTCATATGAGATGTCTTAATGTTATCTTGTGAGTGAGAATTTCATGCTGAAACCGAAGTCCTGCGTGATGGTGGGATAAGAGGTGTTGGAGAGCAGGGGCTGGTTGCGCTGACGGTCGTAGTAGAGGCTAAATGTGACCATGCGCGACATGGCGTAGTCGGCTTGGAAACTGGTCTTGATGGCCTTGTTGCCACTGGTGGCCTCGGTGATGCCCGTCTGAATATCGCGGGTAAGGGCGCTCTGATTGCGTAGCGAGAAGTCGAAGCGTAGGTTGAGGCTGTGGGCGAAGTTGGAGCGCGATGATGCCGTGGAAGAGGTACGTCCCTGTGTGGTGCTACGGTTGGCAGCCGTCTTGCTCTCTTCTTGAGCCGAGGCCTTGCCCTTGTTGGCCTTGCGAGTGGCCTTGCTGCCGAAATATGAGGCTATCTTGAAGTCTGCTATCTTGTATCCCCATCCGAGCACGATGTCCTTGGAGGCAGTCTCGTTGATCTGTGCAGAGGTCATCGAGAGGGTGAGCACTCGGGTTGACTTGTACTCCAGTTTGGCCGTCATGTTGTTTTGGAAGGTGACATTGACTCCGGCCAGAGGCGTGAAGCTCTCGTTGATGGCCACAGTGCTGATGTCGTACATAGAGGTCGGCACGATGTCGCCTGCGGTGCTCTCCACAAATCCCAGATCGCTACCAGTCATGGCCTGTACCCATGATGAGAAGGTGTTGTAGCTACCGATACTGAAGATGCTCTTGTAGCCGTGGTTGATAGTGACGGACTTGAAGTGGTCGCGCAGGAAGGGAAGGTTGGAGAGGCCCTTATAGGCAATGGTCCAGTTGGGTAGCATACGCTTGAGGCTGGGGAATATCTCCATGCTGCTTCGATGAGGGTTGCCACCTGTATATGCTGCGAGGAAGGCAGGTATCATCACGTCGCTGCTGTAGAGTGAAGCAGTACCATTGGCGGGGTCGAACCTACCCTGAAGACCTGTGGAGGCGGGATAGGCCAGGCCGACGTACTGCTGCTCCACGCGTTGCTGCATGATGGGGAGATACTCCATGAAGCGCTGGAAGGCCTTTGAGTTGTATCCGTTGCTGGCACTTCCCATACCTTGGAAGGTAGTACCGATGCTGATGGTCGTCATGTTGAACGAGCCCGTCTCCGTGGTGGGATTGCCCACGTACATATACTGTATGCTTCGGTTACGATTGACAGTGCGCGAAGCATTGAGATCGATCTTGAGATCGGTGAATGGCTCCAGGCTGGCCTTCAGCTGCAGATCCTCTGTAATGGCTGTGGTGGCAGGTGTGGCCACGCTGTCGGCGCAGAGCAACCAGCCACGCTCCTTGGCGCGATCAAGATAGGAGTCGCCCACGAGGCCCAGTCCGAAGTCGATACCTGGCGTGAACCCACCTCCGAAGAGTGAACGTTGTCCAAGCATGTCGCCCACCTCTGGCATGAAGCCTGGCAGAGAGAGGTTGTAAGTGTTGCGATAAGAGAGGCTCACATTGCGCACCATCATGAGGAAACGGGCTGTTGCCTGTGCCATCGTGTACCACTTGTTTTCCTCCAAAGGTGTCTTGGGAGTGACGTTGATACGTACCTTCATGGAGTCGAGATTCTTGACCAGAATCTTGTTGTCATCAAGTATCTTGTAGTCGAGTTTGTAAGTGTGCCCCGCACTGTCGCGAGCGGTCACGATGAGACGGCGGCTCTTCTGATTGTGTGCCACGGTGACGGTGGTGTCGGGACGCAACTGTACCTCCTGAGCAAATCCCTTCGTCTTCTTGGGATCCACTTTCTGCTGGCTTACCCCCTTGCTGTTGGACTGCTTAGCTGCCTGGCGAGCCATGATACTGTCTACGGGTTCACCGGTGCGTTGGCTCTCTTGCTCTGCCTTAGCACGAGCCTGCTTCTCAGCTTCCTTGGCCTTCCTCTTCTCCTCGTCCTCTTTCTTCTTCTCGTCTACCTTTTTCTTGGCTGCATTTTTGGCAGAAGTGGCAGAGAAGCGCTTGTTGGCATCCTTGAGGAAGGTAGAGTGGTTGTAGAGCGTCTCCATGTTGAACTTGCCATTGAAGTTGAGGGTGCGCTGCGTGTTGATGTTGTTGCCCAGCGTGCTACCGTTTTCCAATTCAGCTCCACGTCGCCAAGAGTAGGTGCCATTGTAGCTTCCATCGGCTGTGATCCAATCAAAGACGGGGATGCGATTGATGGGCAGCTTGTAGCTGAGCTGTGCGCTCTGGTTGTAGTCCAAAGGTCGACCGAAGCCACGGAGGCTGGTCTTCACAGAGTCTTTCCATGCGGTGTAGGAGTCGGCATAGAGGTCCTTGTTGACGGGGGTGTATGGTTCCTCCACCTCAGCGTGGGTAGCACTTTGGAAGGTGAAATGGAGCGACTTGAAGAGATCCCAACGAAGTTGGAAGTCGCGGTTCCAAAGAAACGACTGACTGAAGTTGAGCGGCAGGGCCGTGGGTGTCTCGATGTTGTCGATGTCGCGCTCCTGCAGTTCGTAGTAGCTACGATTGAGGTCGGTGTTGAAGGTGATGCTCTGTGGGGCGAAATTAAGATTCTGGTCCTTGATGATATCGAGCCACTTTGACTTTCCTTTCATCTTCTTGAAAGGCTCCCACGTCTTCCAGTTGGGCGACCAACTGTAGCTCATGCCGCCTCGCCAGTTCTTCTCCTGCTCATAGACGGTGGTGACACCCTCCTTGCGCGTCTCTTGGTGAGAGTAGTTGAAAGTGAAGTTGGACGGGTCGTAGGGCATAGGATGCTTCTTGCTCGTGATGTTGACCTTCACGCCACTGAGCGAGAGATTCTTCTGCACCTCATTGGTCGTGGTGAGGCTCGTGAGCGAGTCCTTCTCCTCCTTTGTCGTCAAGGCGTCGAGTGCGTCGGAAAGGAGCATGTCGGTGTCGAGTGGATTGTACTTTGGCTTCACGTTCTCACGCTGGTAGCTGTAGTAGAGAGGCAGATTGACCTTGGCCTTCTCGGGGAGTACCTTGCCCAGGTCGATTTGAGTAGTGACGGAGTAGTCATACGTATTCTCATCCTTACGGTCGCTGACGCTCTGTTCCAGTCCACCGAAGCCTGCTGTTTCGATGTGTCCATTGGCATTGACGGAACCTAAGTCGGAGAGCTGTATGGTAAGCTGTCCGCGAGCAGCCCATCCACCTTCGTTGCTGAACTCTTGCAGGCGAAGCTCGTTGACCCATACCTCCACGCTCTTTTGTACACGACCGTTGTTGCGCACACCGATCATGATGGTCTTCACCTCGCCCAGAGATGGATTGCCCATGATGCTGATGCGATTGTTGGGGTGGTGTTCATCGTACTGGCTGAAGAGCTGGTTGAAGGATACCAAGCCGAGGCTCTTCTCGCGGTTGCGATTTTTCTTGATACCCGTGAGGATGTCGAGGTCGATGTCTATCATGTTCTCCTCTGGCCATACTGCACGGCACCCATTGTAGCTATAGGTGTCATAGTGGCCTTCGGGTGTCAGCACAAGAGGCACTTCATATTCGTAGAAGTTACTCTTATAGTCGCTACCCAGGCGGATAAATACGCTTGTCTCACCGTCGCGCAGATCGGTAAGGTCTGGCTGAAGAGCATTGGCATGTACGAAGAGCTGAAGGTGCTTGTACTGACGCATGTCGTACTTGCAGTTCTTATATATAGCGCGTGCGTCCGAGGGTGCGAGATTTTCAGCGGTGAGGCTCAAGGCCTGCTCGTTTTCCTCTGTGACCTGTCGCTGGCTGGGGTCGGTGTTGCGGCTGATGCCAGGAGGCAGGACATAGTTGACGGGAGCCTTGTCGCCATTCTCCTCGATGTTGACCGTACTGACGGTGAGCGAACCACTTGCTGCAGGAGCCTCACCCTGATAGAGAGCCTGCTGATAGTGACGCCAGTCACCCTTCACGAGGTCTAACGTGGCAAAACGGAGTATGACGGGCTGCTCAAAGCCAGTGAGGAACATACGCATGAAGCGAATGCTCGTGAAGTCGTTGATGGTGCCCACCTTTTGCTCGTAACTGTCCAGAGGGATGCGGAATAGATACCAGGTACAGTTTTCTGTGGCTCCGTTGCGAAGTTTTACGCTTGCCACACGCTTGTCTGCGATGTGATTGCGTCCTACTACGAGGTCTTCAGGACGGATGGAGATGTGGTATTGGAAGTACTTCTCGTACTCGTTGAGCGTATAGTCTTGATTGATATCCTCTACGTCAGGAGTGGTCTTGTAAGCCGTCTCGTAGCTCTCTGGCGAGTTGTGAGAGTCGGGCGAGTTGCCTTCGGGAAGGTTGATGCGCTTGTATCTGTCGAGAATAGAGGTCTTCTGACGGTCGAAATCCGTGCCGCGATAGTAGTGGTAGTCGTCGCCGGCAGGGTCGGCCTGGATGGAGTCGAAGACCTGCGCATTGACCTTGCCCCTGATTTCATCCAGATACTTGGCATAGGTGGGGTAGAGTTGCTCCTGTTCGCTGTTGAGACCGTTGAGGCCTACGTCCTGTGCCTGTCGTGCATTGCCCTCATTGTTGAAGGCGTAGGTGACACTGGTTGAGTTGTTGGGTACGCGACCCCAGACTGTCTCCGTGAAATACTGTTGGTTGCCGTCTACGGGAAGTCCGCTCTCATAGTACTTCTTGCCATCCTTAAGGATGTCCTCGCTCACTTCGCCCAAGTTGAGGTAGAAGTCGCCACCGAGTCCCGTCTTGCCTTGCGAATAGATGAAAGGATCCATCATCCAAAATTCGATGTATTCTACGTTGAGCGCCTCAAAATCGGGGTTGTCCATCTTGCGCATCATACCTCCCCATTTCTGTTCGGGGTGAAGGAGGCGTCCGTTGTCGGAAAGCTCAGGAGAGAGGTTGTAGGCTCCTCGCTCGCTGGGATAGTAGGCCAGGTTGAGCACGCGCAGGCTGGATGCACTGCTGTAGCTGTTTTGTGCCTTTTGAGGATAGAGCTCGCGCTCGTAGACCTCGCGTACGTAGTGGTTGGAGAGTTGTTCGAGGTCGCTCTTGATGTGGCTTGGCGTCAGGGTGGAAGAGCGACGCGTGAAAATGGGGTCCACATTGTACCAACTCAGGAGAGCGCGTCCGAAACCGTAGCTTACGTCGCCGGTGAGACGGCTCTCGGGGAACATGCTCGGAGTACTGGCCATGGTCCAGTATTGTGGTGTACCGATGTCAAATTTGCTTGTACTCAGTTCGAAGTCATCCAAGTAGCTTGCACCGCCCTGGGTGCGCTTGTTCTGACCGGCCATGAGTTGGGCAAACTCGCCATTGAAACTGATCTGGCTCGGTTGGGTACAGTGTACGAGAGGCAGCTTCGCCAGCATATTGGTAAGCCACTGACTCTCACGCTTCCAAGAGAGATGTGCGCCCCAAAGCGTGTTCTTGAGTGGTTCCTCACCCATGGCCACTTTCGTGGTGAGTGGTTGCTCGTTGAGGAACATCAGCGAACCGCCCAGTACAAGGTTTTTGTTGAGTTCGTAGTCCAGGTTGAGTCCCACCATAGTCTTGCGCTGGAGGCCGTACTGTTCGTTGCTCTCGACGGAAGCGTTGATGG
>JAZLII010000182.1:0-4199 GCA_045617275.1 Bacteroidaceae bacterium | reverse complement strand
CAGGGTGGCGGCATAGGTAGCATCTCGCCCAACCCCGTCAACACCGACCTGGAGCGTCTGATGAACGACGACGACGTGAAGGCCGTAGTGATACGCGTGAACTCAGGCGGTGGCAGCGCCTACGCCAGTGAGCAGATATGGCATCAGGTGAAGCTCCTCAAGGAGAAGAAGCCCGTAGTGATCTCCATGGGTGGCATGGCTGCCAGCGGCGGCTACTACATCAGCTGCGGTGCCAGCAAGATCTTCGCAGAGCCCAGCACCCTGACGGGTAGCATCGGCATCTTCGGCATGTTCCCCGACATGAGCGAACTGCTCACCGACAAGGTGGGTCTGCACTTCGACATCGTGAAGACCAACGAGCATGCCGACTTCGGTGCACAGGGACGCCCCATCAACGAGGACGAGGGCCGACTGCTGCAGAAGTACATCAACAACGGCTACGACCTCTTCACTCGCCGCGTGGCTGAGGGCAGAGGTATCTCGCAGGACAGCGTGAAGGTGATCGGCGAGGGTCGCGTATGGACAGGTGAGCAGGCTCTGAAGATAGGTCTGGTGGACGAGCTGGGCAACCTGCAGGATGCCATCAAGGCTGCAGCCAAGCTTGCCAAGACAAGCGAATACAACGTGGTCACCTATCCCGAGACGAAGTCGTGGAAGGAGAGCCTGCTGGGCGGCGAAGAGGGTCAGGACATCCTCGAGACACAGCTGCAGCAGTACATGGGTAGCTACTTCAGCGCATTCCGCATGCTGAAGCAGATGAACCACTGGAATCCCATCCAGGCCCGCCTACCCTATGAGATCGTTATTAAGTAAAAGGTTAGAGCTTAAGGGTTATAAGGTTCTTCTGCCCCTTCGGAGCGAAGCGTCTCGTAAACGAGCCGAGCGATGAGGTTTTGAGGTTATAAAGTAGCTTTCGCTCATCGCTCAACGTTCAACGCTCATCGCTCATCGCTCATCGCTCAACGCTCAACGCACATCGCACATCGCACATGGAAGGCGACCTCATACATATCAATCGCACACTGATACCACTCAGCTGGCTCTTCAGGACCGGAGTGGCAGTGAGGAACTGGATGTTCGGCATGGGCATCCTGCGGAGTGAGTCGTTTGACATACCCATCATCAACGTGGGCAACATCACCGTGGGAGGTACGGGCAAGACGCCACATGTGGAGTACCTCATACGCCTGCTCTCCAAGCACTACAAGGTGGCCGTGCTGAGCCGCGGATACAAGCGGCAGACGAAAGGCTACCTGCTGGCCACGGAGAAGACGCGCATGGAGGAGATAGGCGACGAGCCCTGGCAGGTGAAGCAGAAGTTCCCCGAGATATACGTGGCCGTGGATGCCAACCGCCGGGAGGGCATACGCCGACTGATGAGCGATCCCGAGACCCGCGACACCGACGTGATACTGCTCGACGATGCCTACCAGCATCGCTACGTGAAGGCCGGGGAGAACCTCCTCCTGGTGGACTATCACCGACTCATCACCGAAGACGAACTGCTACCTGCAGGCCGACTCAGAGAACCGGCTTCCGCACGCTTCCGCGCTCAGACAGTGATGGTGACGAAGTGTCCCTACCAGCTCACCCCGATGGAGTTTCGCGTGGTGAAGGAGTCGCTCAAGTTGCGCCCCTTCCAGCAGCTCTTCTTCAGCACCTTCGACTACGGCACCCTGCAGGGCATCTTCAACGGCAAGGAGCGACAGCTCCGCTCTCTGGAAGCCGAAGAGCACGTACTGCTACTCACAGGCATCGCCTCACCACAGCAGATGATGATGGACCTGAAGAGATACACACGCCACATCGTGCCCCTCTCCTTCCCCGACCACCACTACTTCAGCGAGGAGGACTGCCAGCGCATCGACGAGGCACTGACCAAGGTGAGCACACCCCGACTCATCATCACCACCGAGAAGGATGCAGCCCGACTGCGCATCGCCAAGGGACTGACGGAGAAGGTGAAACAAGCGCTCTATATGCTACCCATAGAGGTGAGCGTGATGAGAAACGAGACAGAGAAGTTTAACGAAAAAATATTAGGCTATGTACGCAAAAATCCAAGAAACAGCTAACTGGCTGAAAGCCAAGATAAGCAGCAAGCCCGAGACTGCCATCATACTGGGTACCGGACTGGGCAAACTGGCCGACGAGATAGAGGTGGACCAACGCATACCCTACAGCGAGATACCCAACTTCCCCATCAGCACCGTGGAGGGACACAGCGGATGTCTGCTCCTGGGCAAACTGGGTGGCAAGGATATACTGGCCATGCAGGGACGCTTCCACTTCTACGAGGGATACTCGATGAAGGAGGTGACCTTCCCCGTACGCGTGATGTACGAACTGGGCATCAAGACGCTCTTCGTAAGCAATGCGGCAGGTGGTACCAACCCCAATTTTGAGATAGGCGACCTGATGATCATCACCGACCATATCAACTTCTTCCCCGAGCATCCGCTGCGTGGCAAGAACATCGAGCCCGGTCCCCGCTTCCCCGACATGAGCGAGGCTTACAGCAAGGAACTGGTGAAGCTGGCCGACCAGATAGCCCAGGAGAAGGGCATCAAGGTGCAGCATGGCGTGTATCTGGGCACTCAGGGTCCCACCTTTGAGACTCCCTCAGAGTATCGCATGTTCGCCCGTCTGGGAGCCGACAGCGTGGGCATGAGCACCGTACCCGAGGTGATCGTGGCCAACCACTGCGGCATGCGCGTCTTCGGCGTGAGCATCATCACCGACCTGGGTGTAGAAGGCAAGATAGTAGAGGTGAGCCACGAGGAGGTACAGAAGGCGGCCAATGCCGTACAGCCTCTCATGGCGGACATCATGAGAGAGATGATACGTCGTTCATGACGATGAAGTTTTCACTTTTCACTTACCACATTGGAAATAGCAGAACTGGGTGAGTTTGGCCTGATAAAGCACCTCACCAAAGAGATAACACTGGAGAACGAGAGTAGCCTGAAGGGCGTGGGCGACGACTGTGCCGTGATACAGTACAAGGAGGGCATGCAGACGCTGGTCACTACGGACATGCTCATGGAGGGCGTCCACTTCGACCTGCAGTACGTACCCCTAAAGCATCTGGGCTATAAGTCGGCCATGGTCAATCTGAGTGACGTCTACGCCATGAACGGTACCCCCCGACAGATGCTCGTGAGCGTGGCCTTGAGCAAGCGATTCACCGTGGAGGACTTGCAGGACTTCTACGACGGCATGCTGCTGGCGTGCCAAGAGCACCACGTGGACCTCGTGGGCGGCGACACCACAACCAGCCTCACCGGACTGGCCATCAGCATCACCTGTCTGGGTGAGGCCAAGAAGGAGGACATCGTGATGCGCAGCGGAGCGAAGGAGAACGACCTGGTGTGCGTGTCGGGCAACCTGGGTGCGGCCTACATGGGCCTGCAGTACCTGGAGCGCGAGAAGACCGTCTTCAACCAGCAGTACCGCGAGGCTCAGCAGCGTGGCGACAAGCAGGGCATGGAGCAACTGATGGCTGCACAGCCTGACTTCAGCGGACGTGAGTACCTGCTGGAGCGACAGCTCAAGCCAGAGGCTCGTCGCGACATCATAGAGCGACTGCGCGAGGCTGGCATCCGTCCCACGGCAATGATGGACATCAGCGACGGACTGAGCAGCGAACTGCTCCACATCTGCGAGCAGAGCCACGTGGGTTGCCGCATCTTCGAGGAGCGCATCCCCTTGGACTATCAGACGGCGGTGGCTGCAGAGGAATTCAACATGAACGTGACAACCTGTGCCATGAACGGTGGCGAGGACTACGAACTGCTCTTCACCGTGCCTCTGACCATGCACGATGCCGTGAGCCAGATAGAAGACGTGAAGGTGATAGGCCATATCACCAAGGACAGCCTGGGCAAGATACTGGTGTGCCGCGACGGTGCCGAGTTTGAACTGAAGGCTCAGGGATGGAATCCGTTGAAAATTGAAAATTAGGCACACAAGATAAAGAATTAAAAACTAGAATGAACGGAATAAACGGAATTTATGATATTTATTCTCGCAAGAAGCATAGAAAAAATCTATTCCGTTCACTCCGTTTATTCTAGTTTCTCTCATCTTTACTTATATCATAGCCTAAAATTGCGACCCAAAACCTCAAAAGCGAAGCGTCCTAAATACAATAAAGGAGCGACCACCGTGAAGTGGCCGCTCCTTATTTTTTGTATATC
>JAZLII010000181.1:0-10544 GCA_045617275.1 Bacteroidaceae bacterium | reverse complement strand
GTTCCTTTTGCCTTGTCTGAAGAGCAAGAACAGATCTCTGCAGACGATTTTCTCTCAGCCTACAATGCGGTACCATCAGCCTCTTTAGATGAGTATGCCATGCCCAAGCTGGTGCTTCAGTTGCTCTCTATGTGTGAATAGTCAATCCAAAATTTGGTGGAATTGCAAAAATCGTGTATCTTTGCATCATTCAAACATAGTTGAAATATAGAACTGTAAATAAAATATGTCGGTAAATAAAGTTATTTTGATAGGCAACGTAGGTGCTGAGCCAGAAGTGAGATATGTGGAGCAAGGAGTTGCTGTTGCTCAGGTGCGTCTTGCCACCAGCGAACGTGGATATACCTTGGCTAATGGTACTCAGGTGCCCGAACGTACAGAGTGGCACACCGTCTTACTATGGCGCAACCTGGCCGAGACCGTGGAGAAATACGTGCACAAGGGCGACAAACTCTTTATTGAGGGAAAGTTGCGCTATCGTACCTATGATGACCGTAATGGTGTACGCCGTACGGTGGTAGAAGTATGGGCAGACAACATGGAGATGCTCACTCCTCGTCCAGCTCAGTCTGCACAGCCCACGCAGCCCTCTCAGTCTTCTCAGCCAGAAGCCGCAGCTCCTCAACAAGCTCCCTTTTAAGTACGTGTGAAATCCCTTTGTATGTCATCACATCGTGTTTCACCATCGCTTCGGATGGCGGACAGTATTGAATATAAAACCTCAATAATTGTAGATAGTTTTGTCATTTATTGATCAAATACAATTTCTCACTCCCTCTCTCAGTGCCTACGTGGCGTTGGGGGTGGCTGTTGCCTTGCTTCTCTGCTCGGGGTTTGTGTCGGCCAGCGAGATCGCTTTTTTCTCCCTCTCACCAGCCGATCTCAATGAGATAGAGGAAGAGCGAGACAAGGCAGATAGCAAGATACTGAAACTTAAAGCACGCAATGAACACTTGCTGGCTACCATCCTCATTTGCAATAATTTGGTAAACGTGGCCATCATCATGCTACTCAACTTCTTCTTCGCCAAATGGATAAGTTTCGGTCCTGATACGGAGTTGATGCAATTTCTCTTGATGACGGTGTTGCTCACCTTCTTGCTTTTGCTTTTTGGTGAGATAATGCCCAAGATATACAGCAAGAGCCATACGCTGAGTTTCTGTCGCAAAGCGGCTCCTACATTGTATGTACTTGACAAGTTTTTTCATCCCCTCTCATTCCTCTTGATGGGTTCTAAGAGAGTGGCCAACCATATTGTAAGTCATGAAGCCCAGTCACTCACGGTGGACGAATTGGAACAGGCGCTCGAGCTGACCGATAAGAACGACATTGCCGAGGAGAGCAGCATGCTGGAAGGTATCATCCGATTCAGTGGTGAGTCGGTGAAGGAGATCATGACGCCACGTGTGGACATGGTGGGGCTGGAGATACACACACCCTTTGAAGAAGTGCTCAAGTGTATCATAGAGAACAATTACAGCCGCATACCTATTTATCTTGACAATGAAGACAATATCCGCGGCGTACTCTACATCAAGGATCTCTTGCCGCATCTCGATAAGACAGCTAAGCGCTTTCGTTGGCAGTCCCTCATACGACCTGTCATGGTAGTGCCCGAAACCAAGATGATCGATGACCTTTTGCGCGATTTCCAGACTCAGAAGGTGCATATCGCCATCGTGGTTGATGAGTTTGGTGGTACGAGCGGACTGGTGACCATGGAAGATATCATAGAAGAGATCGTGGGGGAGATCAATGATGAGTACGATGAGGAGGAGCAGAGCTATGTGAAGCTCAACCAGAACACCTATCTCTTTGAAGCCAAGACACAGCTTAGCGATTTCTCCAAGATAATGGATCTCGATGACGACTTTTTCGAACCGGTAGAAGGAGAAGCCGATACTTTAGCAGGGCTTTTGCTTGAGATAAAGGGCGAATTTCCCAAACTTCATGAGTGTATCGACTATGACAAGTTCCATTTTGAGGTAATGAAGATGGACGAGAGACGCATCGAAAAGATAAAGGTAGTGGTGAAAAACGTCCAAACTAACAACTAACAATAAGGATTTGTGTGTCGCCAAGTTGCTAATAGAAATAGATGAGAATCTTCTGTAAGTAGATGAAAAACAATATGATATAAATTTGTAAGGCAAATGTTTGTTTAGTATTTCTAAGTCAATATTAAGCCATTTTCTCGTTTTTTTTATTCTGCTCATACTTTTTTTACGTCTCTAAAAAGCTTTCCATAGTCGTATTCTTAATTATTAGAAAACTCTTATTGTTAGCAGTATATCGTCACGTGTTGCGTCTGCCTCTCGGAGGAGGTTGAGAATGTTCCTAATAATGCTTATCGTTAGATGTTAGTTGTTAGTTGTTAGCTGTTGCGGTACCATATTCGTGGCCTAAACTACCCATGCGCATGACTTGGCTAACTCATGCGCATGATTTGCCCGACTCATGCGCATGACTAAGACGTGCCACCGTGAAGCCAGGTTTCTGCCGGCCGTCAGATAAGAGTGGAAAGGGTAGGTGATTTCTACCATATTTGCCTTTTTTCCTACCCAATTTATCTTTCTTTTACTCATCTACATTATTTTATAATGATTTGTTTTGCTGGGTCACAAAAAAGTGTTAATTTTGTAGTCGGTAAAAAGGTTGAATGGTTTAACCCGAAATTTATTAAAAACAGTATTACTAATATGAAGAAGTACAATTTTAATGCAGGACCTTCCAAATTGCCTCAGGAGGTAATGAAGGCTGTAAGCGATGCTTGCATCGATTTTGAAGGTAGTGGTCTGTCTCTTATGGAGATGAGCCACCGTGCCAAGAATTTCCAGCCCGTTTTGGACGAGGCAGTTGCCTTGTTCAAGGAGTTGCTCAACATCCCTGAGGGATACAGCGTATTGTTCCTGGGTGGCGGTGCAAGCCTCGAGTTCTGCATGGTTCCCTATAACTTCCTCGAGAAGAAGGCTGCTTACCTGAACACCGGCGTTTGGGCCAAGAAGGCCATGGCTGAGGCAAAGGCTTTCGGCGAGACCGTAGAGGTGGCTAGCAGCGCTGGCAAGACTTTCAGCTATCTGCCCAAGGGCTGGACCATCCCCACTGATGCTGACTATTTTCACATCACTACCAACAATACCATCTATGGTACTGAAATCAAGGAAGATATCGACTCTCCCGTACCCCTGATTGCTGATATGAGTTCCGACATCTTCTCTCGTCCCGTAGACGTAAGCAAGTATGCCATGATCTATGGTGGTGCACAGAAGAACCTCTCTATGGCAGGTGTAACCTTCGTTATCGTTAAGGACGAGGCACTGGGCAAGGTAAGCCGTTATATCCCCACCATGCTCGACTACCGTACTCACATCAAGGGCGGTTCTATGTTCAATACTCCTCCCACAGTGCCCATCTACTGCGCTCTTCAGACCTTGAAGTGGATCAAGGCCAATGGTGGCGTGAAGGAGATGGAGCGTCGTGCCAACGAGAAGGCAGACGCACTCTATGGTGAGATCGATCGCAACAAGCTCTTCCGCGCTACCGTGGAGGACAAGGCAGATCGTAGCCGCATGAACATCTGCTTCGTCATGAACGATGAATACAAGGATCTGGAGGCAGAGTTCCTGCAGTTTGCTACCGAGAAGGGTATGGTAGGTATCAAGGGTCACCGCTCAGTGGGTGGTTTCCGTGCAAGTACCTACAATGCTGTAACCATCGAGGATGTAAATGCTCTCGTAGCCTGCATGCAGGAGTTTGAGGCAAAGCACTAATCGGGATTACGCGTTTGCGAAAGTTGAATTAAGATCTTATAAAATGTCCTCTTTCTTATACCCGTTGCTCCTTTCCCAAGGGAAGACGGGTTGGCGAGAGGCTGAATGAAGACTATACAATGAAAGTACTTATTGCAACAGAGAAGCCTTTTGCAGCAGCTGCTGTACAGGGCATCAAGGAAGTGATCGAAGAGGCTGGCTACGAGGTGGCTCTGCTCGAGAAATATACAGAGAAGGCTCAGCTGCTCGATGCAGTGAAGGACGCCAATGCCATCATCATCCGTTCGGACAAGGTGGATGCAGAGGTGCTCGATGCTGCCAAGGAGCTGAAGATCGTGGTTCGTGCCGGTGCCGGCTATGACAATGTGGACCTCGAGGCTGCTACTGCTCACGGCGTGGTAGTGATGAATACTCCTGGTCAGAATGCCAATGCTGTGGCTGAGCTCGTGCTGGGTCTGCTCGTGTTTGCCGTGCGCAACTTCTACAACGGCAAGGCTGGTTCTGAACTGATGGGCAAGAAGCTCGGTATCCTGGCATTCGGCAACGTGGGTCGCAATGTGGCCCGTATCGCCAAGGGCTTTGGTATGAACGTGTGTGCGTATGATGCCTACTGTCCTGCTGAGGCCATAGAGGCTGCTGGTGTACAGGCTGCCAAGAGTCAGGCAGAGCTCTTTGAGACTTGTGACATCGTATCTCTCCACATCCCTGCCACAGCAGAGACTAAGCAGAGCATCAACAAGGCTCTCGTGGGTACGATGAAGAAGAATGCCATCCTCATCAACACCGCTCGTAAGGAGGTGATCAACGAGGCTGAGCTCATCGAACTCATGCAGGAGCGTACCGATCTGAAATATATCACCGACATCATGCCCGACCAGGATGCTGCCTTCAAGCAGTTTGAGGGTCGCTACTTCTCTACTCCCAAGAAGATGGGTGCTCAGACCGCTGAGGCAAACACCAATGCCGGTATCGCTGCTGCCAAGCAGATCGTAGGTTATCTGAAGGATGGTATCACCAAGTTTCAGGTTAACAAGTAAATAAAAAGTTGCCCGAGGATTGGGGCTTACCAGTCCTCGGGCTAACAAGTAAACTATATTTGTAACATTACATTATGGCAATAGTAAAGCCTTTCAAGGGATTTCGTCCTCCCGTAGAGCTCGTAGAGCAAGTGGAGAGCCGTCCCTATGATGTACTTGACAGTGAGGAGGCACGTGCAGAGGCAGGCGACAACGAGAAGTCGCTCTACCACATCATCAAGCCTGAGATAGATTTCCCCGTAGGTACCAGCGAGTACGACCCGAAGGTCTATGAGAAGGCTGCTGAGAACTTTGCCAAGTTCCAGAAGGAGGGTTGGTTGAAGCAGGACGACAAGGAGATGTACTACATCTACGCTCAGACCATGAACGGCAAGACTCAGTACGGACTTGTGGTGACAGCCTATGTGGAGGACTACCTCAATGGTGTCATCAAGAAGCACGAATTGACTCGTCGCGACAAAGAGGAAGACCGCATGAAACATGTCCGCGTCAATGATGCGAACATGGAACCCGTCTTCTTTGCCTATCCCGACAATAGCGTGATAGACGCCCTCGTAGCACGCTACACGGCAGATGAACCTGTATATGACTTCATTGCCCCCATTGATGGTTTTGGCCATCAGTTCTGGCTGGTGAGTGATGAGAAGGACATACAGACCATCACAGAGACCTTTGCCACTATACCTTATTTATATATTGCAGACGGTCATCACCGTAGTGCGGCAGCAGCCCTCGTGGGTGCTGAGAAGGCAAAGCAGAACCCCAATCACCGTGGTGACGAGGAGTACAACTACTTCATGGCAGTTTGCTTCCCCGCTTCTCAGCTTACCATCCTCGACTACAACCGTGTGGTAAAGGACCTCAACGGACGCACACCTGAGCAGATGCTTGAGGCGCTGGCTGAGGATTTCGACATCGAGATGGCAGACCGTGAGAGTGCACACCCACAGGCTCCCCATCAGTTCGCCTTGTATATGGATGGCACTTGGTATCGCTTGACCATGCACGAAGGACTCTGTGACGAGACCGATCCCATCGGTTCGCTGGACGTAAGTGTAAGCAGCCGTCTGATACTCGATAAGCAGTTGGGCATCACAGATCTCCGTGGAGATAAGCGTATCGACTTCGTAGGTGGACTCCGTGGATATCAGGAACTTGAACGCAGAGTAGACAGTGGCGAGATGAAGCTCGCTTTGGCTCTCTATCCTGTAAGCATGCAGCAGATCATGAACATTGCCGACAGTGGAGCCATCATGCCTCCCAAGGCAACGTGGTTTGAGCCTAAGTTGAGAAGTGGTCTTGTGGTTCACAAGTTGAGCTAACACGCCACATCTGGGTAGGTCATCGTTTGTCCAAGAAAGAGCGGCTTATCCATTGAGTACCATCTTATCACATTTATTGCATTGGTAGACAGTTATCTGACTATATCACAACCAGGGAAGGCAGAGTACAGTGAGAAGCGAAGTAAGTTTCTTGCTTTTGCCTTCCCTGTGACTCATGTAGACGAGGTAAAGGAACTTGTGCAGCAGCATGAGAAGGAGTATTATGACGCACGTCATGTGTGCTATGCCTATATGCTGGGTGCTGAGCGTACCGTCTTCAGAGCTGTGGACAATGGTGAGCCGAGTGGTACAGCGGGTCGACCCATATTAGGACAGATCAACAGTGCCGAATTGAGTGATATTCTCATCATTGTGGTACGTTACTTTGGTGGTGTGAAGTTAGGGACAAGCGGTCTCATCAATGCGTATAAGATAGCTGCAGCCTCGGCCATAGAGTCGTGTGAAGTGGTGGAGCGTACGGTCGATGACATTTTGGATGTTCACTTTGAGTATCCGCTTATGAACAGTGTGATGCGAGTGGTGAAAGAAGAGTCTCCTACAGTACTCGGTCAGATGTTTGAGCAAGACTGTATCACCCGTGTACGTATCAGAAGGGGTCTCACGGAACGACTGAAACAGCGTTTTGAAGACATTCGTGGCGTCACTGTGAAGGTGATGGATGCCTCAGATTCTCACTAAGTAGATTAAGGGAATGCAATGACGTGATTCCTCTTTTCATTAGCGTTCCGGAGGTGTTTTGGAAGAGAAGTTTATACCTTGATATTTATAGGAAAGACTTGTAAAGGCAATTTGATGAAATCATTATTTTATAGCATCGGATTGATTATGTTGTTGGCCTCGTGCCAGGCCAAACCAGAGCAGGCAGAGGATGTGAAAAGCACGTCTGCCTTGACATCTGTGGGTGGTGACGATGGTGAGGGCAGGTTGGCTAAGACATCTGCGAAGAAGGTGGTGGAGAAGTTGGACAATGCAGCCAACGACACCACAGAAGTAGACGTCTCGGGCTTGGACTGCTATGTCTGGACCAATACGTATTTGGCCACCACGGTAGTGGAAGATGAGGAGGGAGACAAGTTTGATCTGACTATAGCAATTTCGCTTAAAGAAGATGAGCAGAACGACTATTCGGGCACCATACACATGTACCTGTCGGGCTGTGAGGATCAAATGTTTAAGGGTACTGTCAAGGCCAAGGCACAGAAAAACTATGTGACAGTCTTCTTTGATGAAAACGTAGATGGTATGGAGGATATGTTTAAGAAAAATGACAAACTGGTGCAGTTTGAAATATCCTACGGTGAATATGTAGCTTCTTGGTTTGCTCCCATGAATGACTATGTAGACGAATACACAGTCTTGTCATTGCAGAAGTAAATCTTGTCTTTGTAGAAGTAATGGAGATACTTTTCGTCACGCTTGTTGTCACCAATCTTTTGCTGATCCTTCTGCCGGCTGTTGTCTTCTGGATGATACGCCTTTTGGCAAAATGGATGGGCTATAAGGTAAGATATATCAAGTTTGGTCTGTTCTCTTTGGCGTTGTGTCTCGTGTGGACCTTGATGGCGCTTTATGGTTATAGCTTTGGCCGTTTCCGCTTTGAAGTCGTCCCCGTGGAGTATACTGACGGTAAGATTCCCGAATCTTTTGACGGATATCGCATCGTGCATATCTCCGACCTTCATATTGGTGGTTTTGAAGATCACGAGGCATTTGTAGACACCATAGTGGCTACTATCAATAGCCTGCATCCAGACTTGATATGCTTCACGGGCGACCTAGTCTCTATCACACATCAGGAAGCCATACCCTTCATCAGTACACTCCGAAGACTGGAGTCCAGAGACGGGGTCATATCCATCTTGGGCAATCATGACTATGCAGTCTATGACAGGCAACTCAAGACGCAGGAAGAGCGAGAGCGCGACAGGGCCCAACTCATCACTTTGGAACGAGACTCCATGGATTGGAGGCTATTGCTCAATGAACATTATTGCATCACACATGGGGAAGACAGCATCCATATCATAGGCCTTGAAAATCAAGCATGTGGATTGCACCAGAAAGTCCGTAGGGGAGACATGGGCAAAGCCATGCCGGACTTTTTGCAGACCTTTAGCATTCTGCTCTCTCACGACCCCTCACAGTGGGATGCAGAAGTGGTGGGAAAGACGGATATACCTTTGACGCTTTCTGGCCATACACATGCCATGCAGTTTCGCCTGTTCGGCTGGACTCCCTGCCGATGGTTTTATGACCGCTCGGATGGTCTTTATATCGTAGGTCAGCAGAGCATTTATGTCAATATCGGCATAGGTGAACTTATGCCTTTCCGTATAGGTGCGACACCAGAGATCACCCTATTGACCTTAAAACGAAAAAGTCAGCTTTAAAGCGAATATTCGTATCTTCATTTAGGTGCTATAAGTCTTTTTATCTGAAAGGACTTGCATAAGTCTTGATGATGCAAACTACCTATAACGCGTCTTCTCTTACTCAAAAGTGCCAAAAAATATGAAAAAATGCACAAAATTACAGTTTAATTGCTAATGTTTGTCGGTTTTCTTTGTGATTATTTCAATTTTTACATAATTTTGTGATGCTAAAATATTAAAATATAAACACATATTAAATTTAAATTGCTATGACAAAAGCAGAATTAGTACGTGCTGTTGCAGAGAAGACTGGTGCAGACCAGCCTACTGTACAAGCCATTGTTGCTGCAACAATGGAAGTAATTAAGGATTCATTGATTGAGAAGGAGAATGTCTACCTCCGTGGCTTTGGTACCTTTGGCCTGAAGCACCGTGCAGAAAAGACTGCTCGCAATATTTCAAAGAATACTACTTTGGTAGTTCCTGCACACGATCTTCCCCATTTCAAGCCTTGCAAGGAATTTGTTCAGGCTATGACTAAGTAATATATTATAGAAAAGGAAGAGCAAAAAGTTAGCTGATACCATCTTGAGTTCTCTCAAGGTGGTATTTTTTTGTGTTTTATACCATCGTGAAAGGTATCATTTTTGTGCAAATAAAGGTTGCAAATAGTGCATGTTATCCGTTTGTTTTCAAGGGATGCGTTGAACTATGGTAGTTTTTTGAAAAAAAGTAGCACTGGAGTCCCGATTTATGGCGTTTTTTTTGTAAATTTGCAAGCCAAATAAAACAATTAGAAATTTAATAACACACTGATATGATTAAGATAACATTCCCCGACGGTAGTGTTCGTGAATACGAAGCTGGAGTTACGGGTCTGCAGATTGCGGAAAGTATTTCACAACGTCTGGCTCAAGACGTCATTGCAAGTAGTGTCAATGGTGAAATCATTGAGCTCAATCGTCCCATCAATGAGGATTCTACTGTTGTTCTTCATAAGTTTGATGACGATCAGGGTAAACATGCGTTCTGGCACACTAGTGCCCACTTGCTGGCAGAGGCTTTGCAGGAGTTGTATCCTGGTATTCAGTTTGGTTTTGGACCTGCAGTAGAGAATGGTTTCTTTTATGACGTATTGCTCCCCAATGGTGAGATGATCAAGGAGGGCGATTTCAAGCAGATTGAGGACAAGATGCTGGAGCTGGCTCGTAAGAATGAGGCTGTGGTTCGCAAGGAGGTAAGCAAGGCAGACTGCTTAGCTCAGTTCCAGACTGCTGGACAGACATATAAGTGTGAGCACATAGAACAAGACTTGGAAGATGGCTCTATTACCACCTATACTCAGGGCAATTTTACTGACCTCTGTAAGGGTCCCCACATTATGAGTACAGGTATCATCAAGGCTGTCAAACTGATGAGTGTAGCTGGTGCATTCTGGCGTGGCGATGCTACCAAGGACCAGATGCAACGTCTCTATGGTATCTCTTATCCTAAGAAGAAGATGCTTGACGAGTATCTCGTTATGCTGGAGGAGGCCAAGAAGCGCGATCATCGTAAGATCGGTAAGGAGATGGAACTTTTCATGTTCTCTGAGCGTGTAGGTAAGGGTCTTCCCATATGGCTCCCCAAGGGTACCGACCTGCGTCTTCGTCTTCAGGATATGCTGCGTCGCATTCAGAAGAAGTATGGCTATCAGGAGGTTATCACTCCCAATATCGGTGGTAAGAATCTCTATATGACCTCAGGTCACTGGGATCACTATGGCAAGGACAGTTTCCAACCCATCCACACTCCTGAGGAAGACGAGGAGTACTTGCTTAAGCCTATGAATTGTCCTCACCACTGTGAGGTGTTTGCTAATAAACCCCGTAGCTATAAGGAGTTGCCTTTCCGTTGTGCAGAGTTTGGTACTGTATATCGTTATGAGCAGAGCGGCGAGTTGCACGGACTGACTCGTGTCCGTTGTTTCACTCAGGATGATGCTCACATCTTCTGCCGTCCCGACCAGGTGAAGGATGAGTT
>JAZLII010000180.1:0-17069 GCA_045617275.1 Bacteroidaceae bacterium | reverse complement strand
CAGTTGGCAATCTCCACGCGCAGACCCTCTGCCACCTCAGCGCTTACGGCTGCATGGCCATTGAGTGCGGTGTCGACGCTACCTACCACGCCGGAGAAGAGCGAGGGCACTACGGCCATCTCACCTACGGGTTCGGGCTCTGCAAAGAGTGCCTTGATGATCTCCTCGTCTACGGGCTCGAAGGTGAAGCTTGAGCCACCGTCGGTAGCGCTGGCGCCGTTGTTCCACTCGCCGAGCTCGCCATTGACGTCATTCACATGAGATACAGTGTTAGCGTTGCGTGCAAATACCAGGTGGCCGCTGTTGTTCTCAAAGGTCAGCTTGTCGGCATCGGCCAGGGCTACGCCCTTGTAGCGGTCACCTACGAGACCCAGAGCCTGCTCCTCGCCGATGGCACCGTTGAGGATCACGAGGTTGAAGGGATTGCCTGCGAAGGCGAAGATGTTGTTGAGTGTAGTCTCAGCGGGCTTGCTGGTAGCGTTGGGGAACTTGCCAGTCTCCTCGTTGTATGCGGGGTACTTGGTGCTGCGGATGGTCAGAGTGTACCAGATGGCGTCGTTGTAGCTCTTGGAGTACTTGAAGGGAGCATCGTCTGCCACGGTGTAGGTGAGGTCGATGGTCTGATCCTCCTTGCCTGCCACTACGCTGGTCTTTCCGTTGAGGGTCACGTAGGCTGCGCTGATGCCAGTGCTTACCGACTCGCCCTCGAGACAGTTGGTCTTCACTTCGCTCTTCACGATGTTGCCCTCTGCGTCGCGTACGTTCCAAGTGATGGTGGTTACGGCCATCTGTGCGTCGGCCTCGAGTACCGACTTGATGAGCGTCACGTCGGCATCACCCACCTCTACGAGGTTCATCTTGTTGCCGTCGTCAGCTGAGCTCCAGCCATCGATCACCACGAGCTTCTCGTTGTTCATGTTGATATACTTGCCACTTGCATCGGTGAAGTGGAAGAAGAGTGTACCGTCACCTTGCTTGCTAAACTCTACGGGGCTTGCCTGCAGGATGCTGACAGCTTTGCCGGCATTGTTCAGGAAGTGCTGTGCATCCTGATTCCAGATATAGAGCTTGCTGTCCTTCTCTACGAATACAAACTGCTGCTTGGCATCCTCACCGCTTGTTGCGATGCCAGCCACCTCGGTGCTGGTGAGCTTGCCACCTGCGTATGCCCAGGTACCGCGCTTGCAGGTGAGCTGATATGCCTTGTTGAGCTCGATGGGAGCATACTGGCCGTTGTCCTCAAACTGATCCTTCTCAGCCACGTTGTCACCCAGACAGCTCACGGTCACGTCGTCGATGTAGAACTCCGCCCCCTTATAGTAGTCCTCTACATATACCGAAGCCTTCTGGCTGGGGCACTCCTCCTTGCTCAGGATGAAGTACTTGGTGATTTCCGACTCATTGGTCACGGTCACGTAGTAGGCATCCTTGCCTTCGGGCTTGTCGAAGCCTACGACTTCCTTCACGTTTCCGGCAGCGTCTACATACTTAGCCTTCACATACATGAAGAGGTAGCTGCCAGCGTTGGGGTTGGTGATCTTGCACTTCACGGTAAACTTACCCTCGCTGTTGGCAGAGAAGTCGAAGGTGGGAGTCTCTATGTAGTCCTTGCTGGACTGCAGACGGGCAAAGCCGCCCAGAGCCTGTACGCCGTGAGCCTTCCAACCGGGCTGGTTGGTGTACTTGGCGGGCACCACGTCGGTGGTAGCGTCAGAGAGATCGGCAGGGCTGGGGGTGGTAAACTTGCTGAAATCCTCGCTGATGAGAGTCACCATCTCGGGCTCCTCTACGGGCTCCTCCTCCACCTTCACCTCAGACTCACAAGTCACGGTGATAGACTTCAGCTTGAAGGCGGTAGTACCACCGGGCACGTACATGCGAAGGCGCACCTTCTGAGAGGGGCATACCTGCGATGAGATGTTGTCGGTGAAGGTAGTCATCTGCCAGCCGTCGGCAGGGATGTAGCCAGCCCAGGGACCTGCAGGATTGTACAGGAAGGGGTAGCCCACGTTCTTCTTCACTTCGGCGCCATTGGCGTCGTTGTAGTACTTGTCAAGGTAGGCCGATACGTAGCTCACGCTGGCATCGGCAGCAGGCATGGCAAAGGTCACGGTAGCCTTGAACACTCCGTCTGTCGACACCGACAGATCAATTTCGGGAGTCTCGACATAGTTTCCATCGGCTGCATCCACGGTCAGTACGCCGCCAGATACCGCGCCACCCTGGATGGTGCATCCGCCATTGCCTTTGGAGAAATCAAGGTCGAGCACGGTCCTCGTCTCCGTCTCTGCCATGGCAAACTGAGCCACGAGCAGCATCACGAAGGCCGAAACCAGACTAAGTAGATTCTTCTTCATAATTTTTTTATTAGTTAAACATAAATTTGGGATTATCCTCCTGATAGACCACAATATACTTCTTGCGCTGTGTGCGCATACGTTCTTTAAAATGCAAAAGTACATGATATTTTAACAAAATGCAAACTATTTACCATTTTTTTATGCATTTCGTCACTTCTCCTCGCGATTTCTAAATCACCTCGCCATCGTCATCGTTGGATCGGGAGCCTCCCCCGATGACCCGAAGTTGCCGATACTTTTCACAAGACAAATAGTCCAAAGGGCGTTTCTTTTGCCCCCTTCTTGCCCCTTTGGTCGGACATGAATTTATTCAGGCAAATTATTTCTGACCGTATTCTTAGCCCAAGGTTTCATAAAATTGGTCAAAACATGCAATGGCACCTCCACCGACATGCTGTTTTTCTTTTCTGGATTTTGCAGGTCTTGAATTGTGATATAGAATGAAAACCTCGAACCGCTTTTACTAAGATAGAGATGTAGGGTGGTGATCTGGGGAACTGAATAATTCATCACCACAGACTCCTTGTCGGTGATGGCAGTCAAGAGCCTTGGGGCTTCAATGTCAATCCAATACGAATAGTTATCGATAAATTTCTTTTTAGCCTCAGCTCTGTAGAACTCTGCCTTTGCCAGCAAGTCTAAGAAGTACTGTGATATGGCATCAAATTCGCTTCTGTTGCTGATGTCTATAGACAGCATGCTTCCTTTTGTCTTGTCAAGAAGAGAGAGTGTCAAAGTATTTTTCCCATTTGAGTTTTCGACAACAGAAAAAACAGAGTACCCAGTATTCACTGAGGTATAGTCAAATCTACCCAATTCTTCCTTTTGAGCCATCATCTCGGCACTAAGGAAGAAAGCGAAAATGATAATGAGAATCTTTTTCATAATGTGCACGTGTTTTTGCAAAGATATGAAGAAATCTCTAATTCACAAAGAGAAGAAAGTTAAAAAGCCTTGAATCGTTGTCAGTCTACTTTTTTTGGGGAAGTACAGATGCATATAATTCAACGGTAATTCTTTTATATTTGCAGAAAACATCGTATCTTTGTAATTAAAAATAATCATAATTTCAAAGCTAAGTAAGTGTCACGTTTTCTCATTTCCTATTCGTCACCCACCTGCCATGTTATAGTCCACTATTCATCCTGCAGATCAAGACAACCTCGCTTCATGCTGCGTTTGCCTAGTAATGATTTTTTATTGCTGCTCGCGAAGCTACAGGAGATATATGATGATTGGGATTACGAAAGAGGACCACAGGAAACGCTCCCTTACTTTTCAGATAGCGATTTTCTTTTTTGTTGCAATGAGTCCCCTTTAGGTTTTTCACCAACGGGAAAGACTGCGGATGAGTGTATCGATGACGATGCAAGGCGCCTTTTGGATGAGATACACGACCGCCTTATTCAACTTCGTAGGCGTGGACTCAGTTCTCGCACCATCTGCGAGTGCCTTCTGGAGCGCCAGAAACCAAGTCGTTTGTGCATCACTCACGACTATCGACTCCTCCTCTCCGACTATGGCAATCTGGAGGTTAAGCTCACTCCGCTGCCCAAGGCACTCTATCTTCTTTTCCTTCGACATCCGGAGGGTATCGCATTCAAGGAGATGGCTAGCCATGCAGCCGAACTATCTGCCATCTATGCACAGCTCTCACCTAGTATCAACCCTCAGCGTCGAGAGCAGCAGATCCGTTCCTTAACAGATCCCTTGAGCAATTCCCTCAACGAGAAGGTATCTCTCATCCATCGGGCCTTTGCCACAGTCCTCGACGAGTCCCTCCTTCCCTTCTACGTCATTGATGGACCAAAGGGGGCTACACGTACAGTCCGGCTCCCTCGCTCTTTGCTCATCTTGTAGGGTAGGGGGGTATCATCTTCGTTCTCCTCCCCATTCTTACTTCCATATAGATTCACAATAGTTCCTTTTTTGTTAAAAACTCCAAATCAACAATCCTTGTTCTTCTATCTGATTACACTTCTTCCCACGATAAACCTTAATTTTGCGTCACCATGCGATGTTCACCACAAGCATGTATGTGAACCTCTTTAATATGAGACCCAAGCAATCAACTCACCAATGCAACCCCACACCGATACACCATATAAGTTAGAAAAAGTTATGATTTTATTTGTTTATTAACAAAAATTTCGTAATTTTGCCACGTTTGGATGCGCCACTGCTCCAAGGTGCCCTGGTTTAGGTATAGCGATACCACTCCTCTGCGCTTGCAGTCCAGCCTTCCTTACACGACATAATGAAAGGCGTTTCTGCGCTTTAGTTTTTGCTCACTGAAACCTGGAAAATTTCATAATTCGTCAAAAACAAAAGCAACGTTACGCCCCTGGGTGTATAGTATATGCCTCCACTTTGAGATAGATAGTATTGTTCTGTTTATCCAAAGTGGGCTTGGCATTCTTACATACACGGTGTGGGGCTACGTTGCTCGTTCTGACGAATTGGGCATATTTCCAGGGCCTCAGTGAGTGGAGCGAGTGACAGAATGGCTCCACGCTTTTTATATACACCCATTATTGAATACACTTGACAAGTTTTGCATGGAAGCCAGCATTTCAATTTTTAATATGGCTACAGACTATTTGTACATCAACACTCGCGATGAATTGTTACGTCTCGATTGCTCCAAGATTGTGTATATGGAGGGAGACGGCAATTATACCAACATCGTACTTGTGAATAAGCTAAAGGCTTCTGTCTGTATGAATCTGATGGATATGCAACGCTATATTTCAGAGAGTTTGAAAGAACATGCCAGTATCTATGCTCGCGTAGGTAAGCGTTTCATAGTCAATCTCAACTACATATATCGCATCAATGTACTTCGCCAGCAGTTGGTACTAACTGACGGCATAAACTTTGCGTATCAGCTCAGCATATCCAAGGAAGCTTTGAAGCAGTTGAAGGTGTTGATGTTGGAAAATGCAAAAAGAAAATCTCTTAAATAAATAATATGGAAATCATAATAGGACGTGAAGAAGGTGCACGCCGTCTGCACTGTGTGGCTGATGGCCGTGAGTTCAATATCGGTCCGGCAGGTAGCGTGCCAAATTCTGTAAGTCGGAAGCATTGCAAGATTATCGTCAATGGAGATGTGATGAACATTGAAAACCTGAAACTGGAGAATGCTACTTTTGTGGATGGCAGTCAGGTGTTTAGCAAAAGCATCACTCTCAGTAGTAGGGTACAGTTGGGTATTGATCGATTCAATGTCCCTCTTCAACAGATTCTTCAGCTCTCCACCGGAAGACTAGCCTCTGGAGGATCCACAAAACAGGGTGGAAATGCTCCAACATTTTCTCTTTTACCAATGAAGAGTGTCTGGGAAGAGTATCAGCACCAGCTAGAACAAATCGACATAGACAATGCAATAAAGCAGAGAAAAGAGAAGAAGAAGAGAAATTTTCAGGCGTTGTGCTCCTCGTTGGGTATGCTTTTTGTTGTGGTTGACGGTTTGGGGTGGATTCGATTTGTGTTGATGGGTATCTCCGCATTGATTACGGTTTTCTTTGTCTTAAAGGATGAAGATGATGATATAGCTACCGTTAAGAGAAACAAACTTCATGAAGATTATGCCAAGAAGTACAAGTGCCCCAATCCTGAGTGTGGAAAGCCCTTTGGGTCGGTACCCTACCACCAGATAGAATTCAACAAGCAGTGTTTTGCTTGTGGATGCAAGTATACACATTAGACATTTTGTGGACTAATCCCACCACTTTGTACAAACTAGCAGGTTAAATGATTGTCATACACGAAATGATTTTTATCTTTGCAACAATTAAAATCAATAAGTTCAATTCATAAACAAACAAAGAGCCATGAACAGCGAAGACACTATTATCATGCAGCCTAAGAACAATGTAGAGAAGGCAGCAGAGTCCAACAAAGTAAAGGAACAGGAGCAGAACACTACTGCCAATGCTCCCAAGGATGAGAAGAGTTCCAATAACCACACTGCTGGCAAGGTGGCAGCTACCGCAGCAGCAGGAGTTTTTGGTGGTGCAGCCGGTGGTGCAGCATCCATAGCAGCGGCCAATCTGATGGATTCTCCAGAGGACGAACCCGTAGTGGAGCCCGTAGAGGAGGAAGTTGTCGTTGCTGCAAAGCCAGAGCCTAAGTCAGAGCCAGAGCCCAAGGAGGAGGAACAAAAGGAGGAGGAACCTATTACGGGTGGCGATGATGGTTCAGACGATCAGGACGGTCAAGAAGGTGGAGACGACTACACTGGAAACGGCAACCAAGACCTACCAGTTCCTCCCACTGGTCAGGAGCCAGTGACTCCAACCCCTACATCTGATGGCCCTGCTGAACCAGAGATACAGGTTCTGGGTGTATATGAGAGATACGATGAGAATGGTGTTCATCAGGAGATGGCCATCCTTACGGACGGTGAGAAGATTGCGGCAGTATTGGATGGTGACGGAGATGGCAATGCCGACATACTGGCCGTTGATGAAAATATGAATGGTCATTTTGAAGAAGGTGAGATACATTATGTATCAGATATTGCAGATCATCCAGTAGAGATGAGTCAATATGAGGAAGCCTACATAGCTCAGCAGGAAGCTCAACAATTCGAGGAGCAGCCAGAAGCATATACTTGTGAAACTTCAGACGAATCTGATTTCAATAACGATGTGGATTTCTCGATGGCATAAGAAGACTCTATCTTTGTTTCTGCTTGCAGCGATGCTTTGTGTGTCGTCTGCAGCAGAGGCAAAGATTTATCTTGTAGCAGTAGGCGTATCAGACTATCCTGGCACAGAGAACGACCTTCGCCTTCCTCACAGTGATGCCACCACGATGCAGTGGGTCTATAAGGAGAATAAGCATGCTTCCACCCGTTTGCTCACCAACAGCAAAGCCACGGTGTCTGCTGTTAAGTCTGCAATGAGCGACCTGTTTGGTAAGGCTACAGCTGACGATATCGTAGTTTTGTTTTTCAGTGGCCATGGTGTGAAAGGTGGTTTTGTCTGCTACGATGGCTTCCTGAAGTATTCTGATGTCAAGAGCGCCATGTCATCTTGCAAGAGCAAGAACAAGATGATCTTCGCAGATGCATGTTTTTCAGGTGCAATGCGTGAAAGCGGTAGTCAGACCACTTCAGACTATACCTCCTTTAAAAATAGCCAGCTAATGCTCTTTCTCTCTTGCCGATCCAATGAGTTGTCCATAGAGAATCGCAATATGACCAATGGCTTCTTCACCTATGCCCTTCAGCATGGACTACGTGGCGGTGCTGATGCCAATCGAGATCGCAAGATAACTGCCAAGGAACTTTTCAACTATGTCAGTAAAAAAGTGAAGTCCAAGTCTAAGGACAAGCAGCATCCTGTGATGTGGGGCAAGTTCCCTGAGGATATGGTCGTCATGAAATGGTAGCTTCCTGTCCTCGCAGATAGCTAAAAGATATATTATACATGGAAATAAAAATCAAATGTCTTACTTGCGGTAAGATACTTCGTATTCCAGACGGCCCAAACGTCAACAATGCCGTTTTTACCTGTCCTGTTTGTAAGGAGAAGCATAAAGTAGGAGAGTGCCAAAGAGTAGTGGATCTCCCCAAGCCTCGCATTACAAGCGAAGAGACTCAGTATGGTGGATTCTCTCCCTCCAATAGCGATGATGGAGACAAGACTCAGATAGCCGGTGCTGCCCCCAGACCACTATCAATAGGAAAGCTGATGGATGGCTTTGGAAGGTCATATCAACTTGCTAGTGGTATCAATACCATTGGTCGCAAGGCTTCATCTTCCACCGCCGTAATTCAGATTGACGTGGATGATAGATACATGAGTCGCAGCCACGGCATCATAGAGGTAAGGATGGCGGGAAATCAGCTTATGCATATCCTTCGCAACGGTGAGGGCAAAAATCCCTCTTATCACAATGGTGTGCTTATAGCACCCTCCGACCAGCTCATTCTCAATGATGGAGATCGCATTAAGATGGGCAATACTGAGCTCATCTTCAGAAAGTAAGCATTTGCTTCAAATAATTCACTAATAGTATAATCCTACAGAGAATTCATGAAATACAGATTAACTCCCTATAGCATCCATGAACTTGGGCAGCGCCAAAATCAGGAAGACGCTTTATTTCCTGCTCATGGAAAGTCTACTTCCGACGATCGTCTTTTCATCCTTTGTGATGGCATGGGTGGTCATGAGAAGGGTGAGGTGGCCTCAGCTACCGTTTGTGAGGCAATGAGCAATACTATACTTTCTCGTTGGTCGCCCGATGCCCCTCTCTCAGATGAACTTCTGCTTCAGGCTATTGATGATGCGTATGACGCACTTGATGCGAAGGATGGGGGTGAGGCAAAGAAGATGGGAACTACCATGACTTTGGTTTGCTTCCATTCTGACGGTGTAACCGTTGCCCACATCGGTGACAGTCGTGTCTATCAACTGCGTCCAGCTAAAGGCAAAACACCAGCAAGCATAGAGTTTCAAACCCGCGACCATTCTTTGGTCAATGACCTTATTAAGTTGGGAGAGATTACCGAGGAAGATGCCAAAAACCATCCCCAAAAGAATGTCATTACTCGCGCCATGCAACCTTGCCAGGAGCGTCGTTGCAAGGCAGACATCGCTCATCTCACAGATGTTCAGCCAGGCGACTATTTCTATATGTGTAGCGATGGTATGCTGGAGCAGACTTCCAATGAGAATCTGTTGTACATCATTACCAAGTCCGATTCGTCGAACGAACAAAAAGTCGAGATGTTGCTCGATGTGACTTCTGAAAACAAGGACAACCATACTGCTCACCTGATACATGTAGATAAGGTAGAAGGTATCCAATCTGCAGTAACAGCCACTGCTTCTGACCATACTGAGATGGAAGAGTGTTGTTCTTCTCAGCAGACACCTCATGGCACTTTGGTTGTCCCTGAGATGGAAGAAGAACGCAAGAAGAGCCGAACTCCCCTTTATATCATCCTTGCGCTTCTTGGTGTCATTGTTGTAGCCCTTTGTGCTTATCTCTTCGTAACCATATCTGCAGATGAATGCTCGGACGCAGATAAAGATTCTTTGACCAATGTGGAGCAGGTAGAAGAGTTGCAAGAACCCAAGCCTGCTGAAGATGTGCAACCTGCCAAGAATGCACCTCAAGAGACTACTCCCAAAGATAATAATGCTACACCACTAAAGGGTGATGTGGATAATGCAGATGCTCTAGATGCAGCTTCGCTCAATGATGAGCAAGTCCCTGCAGTTACTAACGAAGTACAATCTCAAAGCAGTCCTCAAAGATTTTTATCTTCAAAAAAAGACGGACAAGTAGACAACAATAAGCCCTCTGAGTTTGCTCCCGGCAAATCAACTAAGGCTAATCCTTCGTCAGAAACTCAGAATCCCGCTACCTCCGATTCTAAAAACAGTTTGAAAACAGAGTAACTATGCAACTACAACCCGGTGCAACCCTCCAAGGAGGAAAATACAAGATAGTGAAAGTCATTGGTCAAGGTGGATTTGGTATTACCTACTTGGCAGAACACACGCTTTTAGGCAAGAAAATTGCCATCAAAGAATTCTTTTATAAGACATACTGTAATAGGGATGGATCTACCAACAGTGTTTTCTTGGGGACACAGACTAATGCTGATTTGGTAGATAAATTTTTGAAAAAGTTTATTAAAGAGGCGCAGACGATATCCCAGTTCCATCATCCCAACATTGTAGAGATCTACGACATTTTCAGCGAAAACAATACAGCCTACTATGTCATGGAATACATAGAAGGGCAGTCGCTGAACGACATGATAAAGAAGCTGCAGAGGTTGCCTGAGGAAACAGTGGTGTCGTTTATCACTCAGGTGGCAGATGCGCTAAAGTGTATACATGCTCAACATCTTAATCATTTAGATATAAAGCCCAGCAATATCATGCTTCGTGAGCATGACAAGAGGGTTATTTTGATAGACTTTGGCACGTCCAAGCAGTATGATGCTCAAACCAATATGGCAGAAACTACTACCACACCGGTTGGCTATAGTACAGGTTTTGCCCCGATTGAGCAGTATCGTCAGGGTGGCGTATCTGCTTTCTCTCCTGAGGCCGACATCTATGCCTTGGGAGCTACTATGTATAAGTTGCTTACCGGCATCACTCCTCCAGAGGCTATAGCTCTGGACGATGAGGGACTTGCGTCACTTGACACCTTGTCACCCAAGATGAGGATGTTGATACAGAAATGCATGAGAACGAGGAAAAGCGAAAGACCTCACAGTATTGATGAATTCGCCTTGATGTTGTCGGATGACGTGAAAGATGAAAGCACATATGTCAAGGTGGATCAGTCTGCACAGAGTGGGAAAGCAACGACATCATCTGTTCCTAACCCTTCTGTTGATAAGACCGCCAGTAAGACGCATGCTTCTTCCAATAAGAAGTACGTATATACGGGGATATTGGCAGCCTTAGTAGTTTTCGCCTTGGTGCGTCTATGCTCAGGCCATGATGATTCTACTGCTGAGGTTCAAAACACAGAGACTAAGCTTGTGGAGCTGAGTTCCAGCTCTGGGGGGGCAAGTTCTGGCACATCAACGACTACGATGCCAGCCAAGGCTCAGAAGAATAATACAGGGGCTCCTAGCCAATCAAAAAGTCCGTCAAAAGCTAGCCCTAAGGATAAACCTTCCGAATCGGTTAATACAGTTTCCGATGACGCAGCGCTCTTGAAGAGCGCCTTAAGCAAGGGTGACTACCCGACGGTGCAAAGGTTAGCCAATCAAGGATTTGCTCCGGCCTATGTTCCCCTTGCGAAATACTATCTCCAAAACAATGAGTACGATGAGGCCGACCGATATGCCCAGAAAGCCAGAGCGGCAGGACAGAGCGGTGCACAAACGGTTATCACTACTCTTGACAATCTAGGTTATTACGATGATTAAATAAATATACTGTAAATATGCGAAGAATTTTACTATTATTGTTTGTATTTGTAAGCACGTCTCTCTGCTCTCAGGCACAGGACGCAGCATTTCTTATGAAGTATGCCGACAAAGGTGACAAGGAAGCCATGTTCAACCTTGCCCAGTGCTACATCGATGGTACAGGAGGAGTGGCGAAGGACATGTCTCAGGCGACTCTTTGGCTTACAAAAGCCGTCAAGAAGAACTATGCCCCTGCCCAGCATAAACTTGGTTTGTGCTATTTCTATGGTGTGGGTGTTTTGAAAGACTATGCGCAAGGGTGGAATCTTGTCCAGAAGGCTGTACAGCAGAATTATGCTCCTGCTCTATATACCATAGCCAATTGCTATAAGGATGGAGTTTATGTTCAAAAGAGTATCAGTCAGTGGTTGGCATGGCTCACCAAGGCTGCCGACATGGGAGATGCTGATTCTCAGTCTGATCTTGCCGGCTTGTATTTGTATGGGGATCCCGAAAACGGTATAAAGACCAATCAGAAGTTAGGATACTCCTATGCCATGAAGGCTGCGGAGAAGAATAGTCCAGAGGGTTTGGGTTACCTAGCCATGTGCTACAGATACGGCATTGAGGTAGATCAAGATAGCGACACGGCACTACAGCTCTTCTTACGGGCAGCACAGGCTGGCAATGCAGGTGCGCAATGTGAGGTTGCAGAGGCTTATCTAAAAGGACAGGGGGTTGAGGTCAACTATGCAGAGGCCCACAAGTACATCAATGCTGCAGCTCAGCAAGAGAGCGCTTATGCCTACAAACTGTTGGCAGACGTTTACTACTATGGTCTTGGAGTGGATGAGGATGAGGAAACCGCTGCAGAATGGTATAAGAAAGCCATGGATGGTGGCAATTACGCGTCTATTTCTCAATTAGCCTTCATGTATCTTGCAGGACAGGGGGTAGCACGCAACGAGACCAAGGCCTTCCAACTTTACAAGCAAGCTGTCGACTTGGAAATGACATCAGGATACGCAGGTTTGGCTCGATGCTATGAATTCGGCTATGGCACCACTAAGAATGTCGCTACAGCTGTCACCTACTACAAGAAAGCTGCCGATGAAGGTGACGCAAGATCTTACCACCGCCTATATCACATTTACAGAGAAGGAGAGGGGGTAGTGAAAGATACCCAAGCTGCTATGACATATCTTCGCAAGGCAGTCGATTTGGAAGATGCCGAAGCAACATTCTCACTTGGCTACGAGTATCTTGTCGGTGAGATTGTTAAGCAGGAAAATTCTTCTGCTTATGACTATATCAAGAAGGCTGCAGATATGGGTGATGCGCATTCCTGTGCAGTGCTAGGCGTCTTATACTATGATGGAGAACCTCTAGTGGATAAGGATTTCAACAAGGCATTCCAATATCTTTCTAAAGCACTTGAAGATCAGTCTACCATTAATGAAGAACTTTTGCCTGAGGTCTATAAGGACTTAGGTGCATGCTACCGCTTCGGACGTGGCACTCAGGCTGATCAAAGCCTGGCAGCATACTATACCGAACAAGCCGCAAAACTTGGTGATAAGAGTTCGCTAGATGCAGTCAAGATGATGAGAAAGTAATATACAAGAGTTCTCCAGATACTAACATCAGGCTATGAAATATTTGAGTAGACATTTCTATGTGGCAATGACCCTCATTGCCGCATTGCTTTTAGTGAGTTGTAATCAGAAGAGTTCATTCAAACTGAAAAAGATCATTGAGCGAAACAACAGATATTTGCCAGTGGAATTGCCGCAAGGCACGTTCGACTCTTTGGTTCTGGATGAGGAAACCGGGAATGTAGTATTTACATACACTTTAAATGATGAAGTCGCCAACTTCGACACACTCAAAAAGCATGAGGACTTGCTGGGAAAGAAATTCGTACTGTCTTTGGGGTCAAACTTTGAGGTCAAGCAGCTCGTCAAGGAGCTCTATAATGCCCAGGCCAACATACTTGTCTTATATAAGACTCCTCAAGGTGAGATGCCTGTCAACATAAAAAGACAGCTCCTCAAACAGCTGATAGAATTAAGTGAGACAGAGAGCAAAACCGAGGCGCTCAAGCTTGAAGTAGAGATAGCAAACTTAGATCTTCCCAAGCAGATCGATGAAGTAACACTCTTTGAGGACCTGTCCCTCACACAGACTCATCTGGAGTTCCACTATATCATAGATGATACGGAGCATTCCATGGCAGAATGGAAGTCAGCCTTGAGTTCATGGTATTTTGCTCAAGGTTTTCATGATGATCCTGACTATGGCATGTATCTGCGGGATCTATTGTTTGGAGCAGATAGAAAGATACGCTATGTACTGACAGGCAAGACCTCCGGTGAGAGCTTCAATGTAGATCTTTCGCCTTACGATATTGTAGGTAGATAGTAGTTAGTAAAAATACGTACGTATGATATTATCATTTGGTTATGTGCTTTTAGCACTTTTTGTGGTGTTCGTAGTACTTCTCTGCCTGATGCAGAAGAAGGTCTTCCCAGACTTTGGCAGTTTAGTCCTGACAGGGTTTGTCGCACTTGTAGTTACGTATCTTGTTCAGTGGGTTTCTGCTGATGTGACCATCATTCATCACGACAAGTCTCACGACAGCTACATGGTGTTTGGCTCTGCGACATTTAGTGTAGATGGAGAGGATTACACGCTGGAAGATCTGAAGAAATTCAAATCATACATTCTCAATGAGACAGATGACGATCTGCTTTTGTATGCAGTGTGCTATGGCGACAAGAAGATTGATATGAGAAAATACAAGCCCTGCTTGATAAAAGTGGGGGTGTATAGTGAGGTAAGCAGTCAGCCTGACTTTTATTTTGAGGAGCCTGATTCGATAAATGTCAGTGACCACTTTGTAGTCAGCATATTCAAGTCTATCTTAGGTCTCAACTATGAGATCAAATGGGTCATTGATGAGTATGACGGACAATAAGGCAAAGGTACTGTCAGAAGTGGCAATATTGTAACACAGGTATAGATAAGAGCTATGCAACACCTACAACCCAGCACCACCCTCCAAGGTGGCAAGTACAAGATAGAGAGGGTACTCGGACAGGGAGGATTTGGTATCACTTATCTGGCCATCCAGAGTGGCCTTGAGAGAAAAGTAGCGATCAAGGAGTTCTTCATGAAAGAACTCTGTGAGCGCGATGAGAGTACAAGCCATGTGACGCTTGGCACTTCCGGCAGTGCTGAGACGGTGGCACGTTTCAGAGAGAAGTTCCTCAAGGAGGCTCGCAATATCGCTCGTCTCGACCACCCTAACATTGTCAGTGTCATTGATGTGTTTGAGGAGAATGGAACGGCATACTATGTGATGAAGTATGCAGAAAATGGTTCCTTGTCCGACAAGGTGAAGTGTGAAGGTTATCTCACGGAGTCCATGGCGACCCGCTACATCCTCCAAGTGGCCAGTGCGCTGGAGTACATTCACATGCAGAAGATGAACCATCTGGACATCAAGCCTGCCAACATCATGCTCAACGAGAAGGACGAGGCCGTACTCATCGACTTCGGACTCTCCAAGCAGTACGATGCCGTGACGGGCAGCCAGACCAGCACCACCCCCGTGGGTATCAGCCATGGCTATGCCCCTATGGAGCAGTATCGTGAGGGTGGAGTGGGTGAGTTCTCTCCTGAGACAGACATCTATGCCCTCGGTGCCACCTTCTTCAAGTTGCTCACAGGTGCGACTCCCCCCAGTGCATCGGACGTGAATGAAGATGGCGTACCCGTGGATGAGCTCAAAGCCAAGGGTGTGAGCCAGCAGGCTATCGATGTCATCTGCAAGGCTATGGAAGGTCGCAAGAAAGACCGCATGAAGGAGGTAGGCACATTCATAGCCAGCCTGAAAGGAGTTGCTTCGACCACTCCCCATGCCAGCGCACCTGCCCCAACGCCAGTCATTCAAGAGGAAGACGAGCCAACCCTCATCCAGATAGACTACCGCAAGCAGGAGGAAGAGCGTAAGCGCAAGGAGGCAGAAGCCAAGGCTGCAAAGGAAAAGGCAGAGGCAGAAGCTCGGGCTAAGGCAGAGGCTGAGCGCAAGGCTCGTGAGGCGGAAGATCGCAAGAAAAAAGAAGAAGAGGAGGCACATAAGGCTACTAAACAATTAGGCTCAAAGAGTAAGTGGATGATCGGGGCTGTGTTTGCCGTATTTGGTCTCATCATTCTGTGGTTGGTAAATTCTAATGTGACTTCTAATTCAGATACTCATGATAAAAGTGCGGAGACAGAGAAGGATATTCATCCTCATGGTGAATTTGAATATGAAAAGTATGTTACAGACTTTGAGGTTGAAGTGATGGAGATGCCTGCCTTGATCCAACATTATTCTTACACGGGAAGCGTCACATGGAGTGAAAGCTTGCAGAAATACTTGCCTAATGGAAATGGCCGTGCTGTCATTTTTTCTGAAGGTGAAAGCTATATGGCAGTCTATGTTGGCAATTTTGTTTCTGGAGTTTTTCATGGCGAAAATGGGCAGCTTTCATTTCCCAATGGCGCAAGCTATAAGGGTTCTTTTGTAAATGGCTGGTACAATAAAGGCACATTCTATTCAGACAATGGAGAGTACTTTATAGGAACCTTTAGAAATGGACAACCCAACTCTGGTAGTTGGTACAGCAAGACGGGACAATTCATAGAGAGTTTATAATAACATATGAATACGAATATAATACATACAATGAAAAAATTTCACCTTATTTTAAGTTTCTTTTTCATCACAACTTGTTCAATGTTTGGACAGGGACTGGTTACAAGATCTGCAAGTAGAGTTGTTGCCGCTCGTGCAAAAGTTGAAAAAAAGAAACCCGCTCCAGCAAAGTCTTCTACTTCAAAACCTGTAACAACTACGACCACTCAGGCGCAGCCCATCAAATCAAATACCTTGACGGGATTTGACCATTACTTAGCCGAAGCTCAAAAAGGTGATGTAGATTGTCAGTATTATGTGGCTTGTTGTTACGATGAAGGTGCTGATGGTGTTTCTGAAGATTTAGAAAAAGCAAAAACATGGTTCGTGAAGGCTGCTCAGCAAGGACATGTTGAAGCAATGGCAGCCTTAGGAGACTATTTTGGAGATGAAGGAGATTGCCGTTTGTGTATATATTGGTATGAAAAAGCAGCAAAAGGCGGTTCTGTAGACGCAATATCCAGTCTGGGACATGAGTACCTCTATGGAGGATGTGTGGAGGTAAATTATGAACAAGCAGTGAAATATTTGCAAATTGGGGCAGAGAAGGGGGATGTATTTGCTACATTTGATTATGGATATTGTTTGTATTATGGATGTGGTGTGACACAAAATAGGCAAAGCGCCGAGCTCATGTTTAATAAGGCAAAACAAGCTTTGTTGCCTATCGGCGTCAATCCTGCACATTACTCAACAATGAAGGCACCTCAGAATATCTCGTCGAAAAACTCTAAAACTGTACAGCAACCACAAGCGGTAACGCAGCAATCGTTAAGCGCACGTGATTGGTTTCTTTTAGGACTCAAAATATACAGTAAGTCGAAGAGTAATCAAGAAGAAGCTTTATCCTATTTCAAGAAAGCTGCAGAAATGGGATATGATTATGCACAGGAATTGATCAAAAATATAGGTAGCTCTAAGTTTAAGTTAGATAAGGCTTTAAAACTAGAAGTGCAATTTTGGACTTATAAGGAAAAAGAAAGAGACAAAGAAATGTATAAAAAGTAATATTTGCTGAGAAAGATGATCATTCTATCATAATGATAGTAGATGTTTATTGGCTTGTTTT
>JAZLII010000179.1:0-32660 GCA_045617275.1 Bacteroidaceae bacterium | reverse complement strand
AAGTTTTGCCTCTGCCCTGACCATGACGACAACAAACCAAGCATGCAGGTGGGCGGCAGGAAGAATGTATGCTACTGCTACAGCTGTGAAGCAACATACGGACCAGTATCCTTAGTGATGAAGGTGAAGAAGTGCAGCTTCGGGGAAGCTATGGAGTATTTAGGCCTCTCCCCCAAAAGCCTCTCCCCCGACCCCTCCCCCAAAAGGGAGGGGAGAAGTCACAGGACAAGGACTGCATCCCACCCATATCACCAAGCATCTCCCCCTAAAGGGGGAAGGGGGGTCTTATATACGGTCGATTTGTCTACTGGTGAGCTTTCTCCTTCTCCTCATTTCCACGGTCATATCTATGACTTCTATCCCAACCTTGACAACTCGCTGTCGATGTGCCTGCTACATCGCTATCCCCGGGAGGTGGTGGAGGCTGTGACACAGCGATATGGGTTGGCGCTGTGGACGGACCGGACCTTCGTCCGTGGCACGATATTTCCTTGCATAGACCTGCAGGGAAGGTGCCACAACGTGAAGGTGCAGGAGTATGTGACTGACCCTAAGGATCCTCGGTTCATGCATCGCAAGCCGGCAACGATGTGGCTGGGCAGCGTGCTGCAGATGCAGGGGCTGTACGACAAGGATAGGGTGTTTGACACGCAAGCGCTCTTCGGAGAGCATATCCTCTCGCTCCCTGGCACCGTAGCGCTCGTGGAGAGCCCGAAGAATGCCGTGGTGGGGGCATGCGAGTGGCCCGACCTCCTCTGGGTGGCCGTAGGCAACAAGACCTCGCTCACCGCCGAGCGCCTTGCTCCGCTCAAGGGGCGCGACGTCCTGGTCCTCCCCGACAAGGATGCGCTCAGCGACTGGCAGGCACGCATCGACAAGCTCCAAGGCCTTGCCAACTTCCGCATGTGTACGGAGTGGATGAAGGACGTGGGCGACAAAGGCGACATCGCCGACTATGTCGCCATGTCGCCTTTGCCGCAATTATGAATTACAAATTATAAATTACAAGGGGGGGCTGTCTTTCTTCCTTCGGGGCATTGCGGACTGGGTCGCCATGTCGCAAATATAAATTATAAAGTACAAATTATAAATTATAAGGGGCATATCACTTATTCCTCTCCCTCTCCTATACAAAAGGCACCTTTGGACTAAAAAGCAGGTGTACGTGTATATCACGATTCGTCGTTTTAATGGTGAAAACGTTGCAAAATATGCGTCATAGGTAAGACAGGGACTACCTGCAAATGGCAAAATGGCAATAAGGGAATATTTTTATCAAGGGAAAGCCGGTCTCTTTGGCAACAATTTCGTAAATTTGCAATGACAGCTGGAAATCCGGCAAGTTGATAAGGGAATTACAGGGAAATACTTTTACATTATGGACAAAGATTTTGATGCGATAAACCAGATGTACCTGGCGCAGCAATTTGTTGATGACAGCGTAGAAGAACATCAAGTGGAGGAATGTCGCTCGATGATCAAAGCGTATGCCTTCACCGAAAATGCCATAGTGTCGATGGGCGACAATAAACTGAACTGCAGCTATTGCTACTTTGGCGGGCTTGCCGACGTGCTTGGATTGGCCCAAGAGGAGCGTCAGGATGTGATACCCTCGCTCTACGAGGCGTTCATCTACAATCGTGCCGATGCTGACGACCTGGCTCATCGCCATGCCGACGAAGCAGCTTTTGTCCACATGATCAAACCTTTACCCATAGATATTCGTCGCGATTTCTATCTGAGTGACTATATGAGACTGTGTGACAAAGATGGCATCTGGAGAACAGTGGAGCATCGTATGTTTCCCATGATCATCTCCCCGAACGGTAATTTCCGTCTTATGGCTTGCGTCTATTCGATTGCCAAAGATGAAGATCACAGAGCAAAGATCATCAACACCCGTACCGGGGAGGTTCGCATAATGTCAAGAAAGGACTACGCAAACGTACTCTCAATGCGCGAGCTTGAGGTGCTAAGGCTTATCGACCAAGGCAAACTCTCAAAGGAAATCGCCGACATCTTATCCATCAGTATCAATACCGTCAACCGGCATCGCCAGAACATCCTGGAAAAACTGCATGTGGATCATGCCATTGAGGCATGTAAGGTGGCAAGAGCCATGGGGATAGTGTGAGGCCGTGAGAATGGTTATAAATGACTATTGTAATATAAAATAAGGTGTAGTAACTTTGCAGCGAGTTTTTTTTCACACCAATAAAGTAACATTTTACAAATGAATACAAAACCAACGACTTACCTGGAATCCAAGCCACGCTATGAGATTCTGGACGGACTCAGAGGCGTTGCAGCCTTGGGCGTTGTGATGTTCCACATGATGGAGTGCTACCCCTCGGAGATCACGCGATGGGTAATGCCCCACGGCTTCATGTCGGTCGACTTCTTCTTTGCACTCAGCGGTCTTGTGCTCGGCTATGCATACGATGACCGTTGGGACAAGATGAGCACCTGGGGCTTCTTCAAGCGTCGTCTGACTCGCCTTCAGCCCATGGCCATCATGGGTGTGATCATCGGCGTATGCTTCTTCTACTATACAGGTGGCCCGACCTTCAACGCCGTCGATGCCGCTCCCTGGTACATGGTGGTGCTCGAAGCCTTGCTGCTTATCTGCATGATTCCGCTTCCCAAGTCGATGGACATCCGTGGATGGGGCGAGCTTACCAGCATCAACGGTCCCATCTGGACACTCATCTACGAATATGTGGCCAACATCCTCTATGCTCTCTTCCTTCGCCGTACAGGCAAACTCGTGCTGGGTATCATCGTGGCATGCTGTGCACTCCTGTCTGCCGACCTCTGCTTGCAGCTCAACCTGTGGGGCAACCTTGTCGATCCTGATTACTACTGCACCATCAATGGAGGTTTCATCTGTGATCCTGAGCACGTCTATCGTGCCATGGTGCGACTGATGTTCCCCTTCACCATGGGACTGCTACTCTCGCGCATAGGCAAGTTCATACGCATCAAGGGTGGTTTCTGGGCAGCATCGTTCCTGGTACTGGCTATGGTTTCCACTCCCATGCTCACCAGCATCAACCCTCTCTACGAAGGCATCTACGAACTCTGTGCCATCCTTTTGCTCTTCCCCCTCATCCTCTCTATTGGTGCCGGTAGCAAGCTTGAAGGCAAACGCGCCACAAAGCTTTGCCTCTTCGTAGGCCAGCTTTCCTTCCCGCTCTACATCACTCACTACCCCATTCTCTACATGCACATGAGTTGGGCAGAGAATCACATGGATTCTCCCGTCAGCACCCACGTCTTCGTGGGCATCACCACGCTCATCATGTGCATCGGTGTGGCATGGGCTTGCCTGAAACTCGTTGACGAACCTGCTCGCGCATGGTTGAAAGAGCATTGGCTGAAGAAATAACTTATTATACTCTTCGAAAGATCAGAGAAGGAGCCTGGCAATGAGCACGTTGCCAGGCTTTATAATTTTTCACGTTTTGAACATTTTTATAATTTACTGAGCGGTTTTTATAATAAATTATAAATAATTAATCGCTTTTTATAATGTATGTGAGGGGAGGATGGGGTACTTTTGCAACGTAAATGGTCTCCCGCGCTCATGAGGATAACAGCGGGAGGCGTAAGACCGGGAACGGCAATCAACAAAAACAATATAAATATGATGAGAAGAAAGCATTTTATTTTATTCTTCCTCATGACACTCCTGTGCTCGACAGCAGCATGGGCAGACGAGGAAGGCGGAGATGGAATCGGGCAGGGAGACGGCTCGTTGGAACATCCCTACACTGGTGTGTGGGACATCATGGTGATGTCGGATAGACTCAAAGTGGGCGACTATCTCGACCAGAACTGTGAGTTCAAACAAGTCATCAGGAGTCTCAATGGCCATGGCATCGGGGAGTCGTTTGCGCTTAGCGATGAACATTCCCTAAGGGACTATGGTCGTGTCCGGACTGTTGAGTGCAAAGTGGGATCTCTGCTGGACGATGAGAACAACGATTGGTATTGCGGTGGCTTCTATCATGAGTATATAAGTTGCAATCCTCAGCCTGACCGCGATAAGCATCTCTTTCTTGTGACAAGACTTAAAGTAAGCCAAAGGACGTTTGAGGACGGTTGGGAGTCTTACAAACTTGAGATCGTTGGCCGCTTCACGGGTATCTACAAGATTCCCAATGGTTCGACGCGCGAAGAGGAGTTTGTCAAGCTGCTGACCTCGCTGAAGAACAAGTGCCCGCAGAAGTTCATGACCGAGAGTCTGGAAAGCGATTTTGCCCAGCTTGAGGGAATGGTAAGAAGGAACTATGAGGACAATGAGCATGTGACCTATGACATGGAGTACGCTACAACGATATTGCGGAACCATCTGGTGTCTTGCTATAAAGATGCCTACGACAATGCGGCGAAGGGAATAGAGCACAAATACGTGACAGACATACTCGCTCAGTGCAAGAATGACATCGACGTCTTCTTACCAACCAACCGAAACGTAAGCGACCTGGTGGAGCTGGGCGAGAGGAACCTGCCGAAGATCAGCGCTGCAGCGGACTTCTACAGGCAAGGTGTGGCGGATGGTCTTTCGCCAAAATACCAACCTACGCTGCCCGGATCGCGCATGGTAGTGACCCTGAAGGACGGTAAGGTCTACGAGTTCAACGTAAGAGACCTGAAGGAAGACGTGGAATACATTGAAGTAAAGGAATAAATTTGACACCAGAAGATATGAAAAAGATATTTATTGCACTACTCGTGGCGTTGGCCAGCACAGCAGGTGCATGGGCTGAAGATGAGCCAACAAACATCGGAACTGGCTGCGGCACGATGGATGATCCCTACTCAGGATCATGGAGTTTCACGGAGCTTGTGAAGGTGCTGAAGCAAGGTGACTACATATCGCAGGATTGCCACATGCATCAGCATGACGGCTGGGACTCGGATATCACTTCCATTACTTTAGTTGACGACAAGATATGTGGATACAACGACTATATCGTGAGTGGTTGGCAAGACTGGCATGTAGCTGACTTCATCGACGACACTCCTTACGACAAGTACCAGGAGTATGTGAGTCTCAACCCCGACCGATCAGGTGACCTCTTTGTGGTTTCCTTTATAAGAGTCAATAAGAAAAGACTCTGGCTGACGGGCCACTATACGGGTAGCTACAGAGAATCGGACGACCTGGAAAGGGACTACTACCTTGAACTGTATTCGATGATAAACAAGGCACCGAAGGAATATGACGTAACCGGTCATGAGGATCTCTTCATCAGCAGACGTCTGGAAGAACTTCATAAAGCCAAAGACAACGATCAGAGGTATGCCGTACTGGAAAAGGTGGCCGGAGAGATGCGGACATTCCTGTGGGAGGAGTTCGGCAAGGAGATAGACAACGCCAGCCGTGACATGGACAATGCCTACTTCACGAAGTTGTATGCTGGATACAAAAACGACCTCCAGAAAGCAAAGGACAACCAAGACCTGGACGACATGGCACGCATCGTGGCCATCGGCCGTCACGTGCTGCTCTCCGCTGCCGACTGCTACAAAAAGGGATATGAAGAGGGACAGAACAAGCAGTACGTAGCACCCGATGAGCTAGGCAAGCGCCTGAGAGTCAAGACATCCAACGGCATGATCTTCGACTTCAATCTCAAGGACATAGAGAGCGTGAACTACTATCGTGCAACAAACTAAAACGGAAAGACTCACATGAAAAGAACTATATATACGCTCCTCGTGATGCTGATGTGCACCGCCGGAGCATGGGCAGAAGGAACCGGCACAAAAGAGGATCCTTACACGGGAGAGATAGGGCCGGGCGTGATTAAGGAAGGCGTCTATCTGAGCCAGGACTGCAAGATCAAGGCTTCTTCTGACAACTATGTAGAAACGGTCGTCATATACGACACAAAGCTGTCGTCTACGCCCGTGAAGGAGGCAAGCCTTTCACAGAGTACAATAAGGATTGGCGATTTCCTTGACGACAATCAATACAACAACTATAAGACACTTTCCGGTGATATATCAGACCGATTGTTTGTGGTTACAGAGTTTAGTCAAAAGCGCGTTTATACAACATACGAATATATCATCAAGGGACATTTCGAGGGCTTCTACACAGTGGAGGACGTCCTGGCTGATATTGACAGAATAGCTGGCGAGGTAAAAGCTGAAACGGGATATGAGATCACGAATGCAGTAGACACCTACAAAGACAGGATCGACAGGTCCAAACGTTTTTCTTACGATGATGTGCGTTTTTATTACTGCGAATTCATCAAGGTTTACAACGAGATGATGCGACTCAGGCAGGACTACCTGGCGCAGATAGCCGACGATAACGTCGATCCCAAGATCAAGGCTGTGCTGAACAAGTATCTTCCCCTCCTCTTTGCATCGAAGGATATGAACAGCCTACGTAGCTGTCACAACAATTGCATGACGGAAGTCAACCAGATCGTCTATCGCTACGATGCCATCGCAGAACTCCGCGCCATCGTTGGCTCGAGAACAGACGAGGTACTGCTGGAGATGAGAGACGACTACATCGCCCGAATGGAAAACGAAGTAAATTTCAACACATTCGACATCATCTTCCAGGAGGCACGCACCGAGCTCACCCTGAAGTGCGCCAAGATAGATGCCGTCCAGGCACTAAGCGCAGCCATCGTCGATGTGGACGACGACTACCAGCTGACTGTAGCCCAGAAATACATGAACAGCATAGAGGATGCTTACAACATAGACAAGGTGGACGCCCTCAGGACTGATGCCCTGCAGACGATGGAGGAAATCGTCCATGACCCTTCTGCCTTGTGCTTCAACTTCGGCGACGTAGACGGCAGACCTCTCGAGACCCATCACGCCCTGGAGACCGTATCGCTCACCTTCGGCGAGGACGGAGAGACCATCAACCTCAGTGTCAATGGCGCCACTGTCACCTACCCCTTCAGCCTCGTAGCCGGCATCACAGCCGTCAAGGCCGAGCCCAAGGTGACACTGCATCCCAACGAGAACCCTGACAACCAGGGACACTTCTACACCACCTTCTACAGCGGACTGGAGGCCTACACCCTGCCCGAGGGCGTGGAGGCATACACCGGTGTGCTGGAAGAGGAAGGCGAAGAGGTGAGCACCATACGACTAGTGGCTGTGGAGGGCGGCATCCTGCCCCGTGGTGAAGCCGTCGTACTCCACACTCAGAGCGCAGGCGACATCGAGATGAAGGTCTCCACCATCGGAGGAGAACTGTGCGAGGAGAATGTATTCGAAGGCTACGACGTATGCTCGGCACAGCCAGAGGACAGCAAGCACTATATGTTCAGCTACGGTCAGCACAGCCTGGCCTTCTACAAGATGGCTGCCACTATGCCACTCCCTGCCAACAAGGCTCTCATCGCCAAGTCGACCACCTCACCCACCAAGGCGTACAGACTGCAGTGGACGAATGAGAACAACGAAGCCACTGCCATAGACAAGCTCGCAGAAAGCACGGAGCACGGCACCGTCATCTACAACATCGCAGGACAGCGTCTCAGCCGTATGCAGAAAGGTGTCAACATCGTGAACGGAAGGAAATTGATCGTAAAGTAAAGTGAAGAGTATGGAGAAGAAGATATACACCCAGCCTGTCACCATAGCAGCAGAGCTGGACAGCGAGGAGATATTCATGCAGCAAAGCCAGGATCCCTCGAAGATCTATGTGTATGAAGAAGAGGTGGATCCCCAGAAAAAGCCCGATGACGTCTCATCGGACATCTGGGGCAAGCCCTGGTGAAAAAATTAATAGAATACATGAAAAGAAACATCTTATCGATCCTGGCCCTTTGCCTCTGCATGCTGGCCAGTGCACAAAACGACAGCAGGGTGCCCGGACTCTACTATGTGGACGGGGAGAACAGTGTGGTGCTTACGCACATCACAGGCGGGACGCAGACCATCGGCGCCGTGGGTTCGCTGGTAGAGCTCGGTCAGCAGGTGAAGAGCTACAAGGGTACCACATCGGACACGCCCTGCAAGAAGGCCGAGTTTGTGCTGGTGATAGACCCCGAGAAGAAGGGTGCCACGCAGACGCTCAAGAAGTACGACCCCTTCATCAAAAGCATGTCGCCCGAACTGATGATGCTGCTCCCCCTCAAGGTGGATAAGAAAAACCGCATCTTCGACGACGACCGCACCATCGCGGGCCTGAAGACAAAGAAGGAGGACCTGGTCCCCTTCGAGTACGAGAAGCTCACGGACAACTCCTGGAAGATCACTGCCCAGCTGCCTGCCGGCGAGTATGCCTGGGCATTCAAGATCGGCAAGCTCGGCGCCTTCAACCTCGACGCAGTCTTCGACTTCACCATGGAGTAGCACGGCCCAGACAAAGGCGGGAGTTAACCGGAGTTAGCGGGAGTTCTTATGCAGGCGAGCTGCTAAGCGGCAAGCCGAGCGAGCGGGAGTTAACCGGAGTTCTTATGCAGGCGAGAAACTTATATTACACTAATAAAAATATCACACTTATGAAAAAAACACTTTATGCAATGCTCGTGCTTGCACTGGCAGCAGTGACCTTCACCTCTTGTAGCGAAGACGACGATCTGAGCGGCTCTTACACCTACTACCAACCCATCATGACATGGGGCATCAGCGAGGCCGACGTACGCAGCCAGATGAGCAAGTCGGGCGACTGGAAGGAAGTCACCGACCGAGACCCTGAGTCGGAGGGCATCAGCTTCAGAAACAGTAAGTCCAAGGCCGAGGTGAACTACCACTTCGACAATGAGGGCAAGTACGAGTCGTTCACCGTGTACTACTACGGTTGCAACAAGGACTTCGGCAAGATGAAGAGCGACTGGGCCAAGGCATTCAACCTCAAATGGGAGAGCAAGACCATCTTCGGCATGACCTTTGAGGAGGCGAAGAGCGAGAATGTGAAGTGCGACTTCATCACCATGTCGGGTGTGGAGAGCGGCATCGAATACATGTATGTCACGGGTATGTACGAGCCTTTCATTTGGTAACAGAGGAAGGCTAATAAAGACAGATAGCAAATCGGGTGCAACCCTCATCACGGAGGTTGCACCCGATCTCTTTTTCACCCTAAGAGGTGTGTCCAGCCTTTAGGAGCAGGATAACTCTATTGCCTTAGAAAGAGTACCTCAGTCCCAGACCCACCACATTGGCGGCAATGAGGTAGGTCCTCTCGGTACGCGTGGTACCGGCGTTGAGGATGTCCATGCTATGCTTGTTGAGGTTGACATTCTCCGTCAGGAAGACGAAGCAGCGCTTCCAGGCCTTGCCCACGGTCATCTGCGCTACGGCACCGTCGCCGAGCGAACCCTCTGCCTGAGCGATGCGGCTGTAGTATGCCAGACGTACACCGCCCGACCAGCCGTTGTTGAGGTTGAAATAAGGGTGTATGGCAAGGTTGTAGTAAGTGTAGTGGTCGTGCCCGGCCTCCAAGTTGAGATCCTTGTGATAGACGTTGCCCGTAAGCGAGATGGAGAAGGTGGGACTGGAGTAGAGCGCCATCAGGTTGGCATTGGCCACATGGCTGTTGCTCGAGTTGTGATAAGAATAGTACTTCAGTGCCTGCCCCATCATGCCGGGCTGCGACTCCTTGACGGGATAGTAGCCGTCGATGACGTCCGTGGCACGGTTGTACCCGATACCCGCATTGAGCGTAAGGCGGCGCTCCTCCTCCCATCGGTACGTGTCGAGATAGTCCAGCGACACCTCGTGTATCATCTGGGGACGGAGCTCGGGATTGCCCTTGACGTACTCCATGCGCTTGGGTTCGTAGTTGAGGTACGGATATATCTGAGCCGCACTCGGACGCTCAAGCTTGCGGTCCAGCATGAAGCGCAGACTGCGATCGCCCTGGAGATGCCACTCCGCCATCAGCTTGCCCGTGAAGTCGTTGTGCACAGAAGTGTAGGGGGTCTCCATGGTCTCCACCTTGTACTGGAAATGCTGCATCTCTGCCACAGCCTGGATGCTCAGCGGTCCCATCTTGCCCGTGTAGATGAGATAGGGCATGATGTGCAGGGTATTGTTCTTGGGCGTACGTCGCATGCCGTTCTCCACCGTCTGAAGCCGGTCCTGTACCGATGCCGCCTCGTCGCCCATGTTGGCATTGAAGTTGCCTCCGAGGGTCAGTTCGCCGCTGTAGATCCTGCCGTGGCCCCCCTTGCGGCTGAAGAGCGCTGTCACCTCCTCCACCTTGCCGGAGAGCGCGTGCATCGTCGCGTCACCGCTGTACATATATACACTGCCCACGTTGAACTCCTCATTGCGCGGTGTGTACTTATACCCCAGCTCTGCCGTCAGCTTATAGCGAGATGCCACGCGCTCGTAGCTGAGGAAGCCGTGGAGGTCGGTCTGCTTGCTGCGCTGCGGCATGGCACGCTCCTGGCGGTGGTCCGTCACGGTATGGATATCCTGATGGGTGTATATCTCGGAGAGGTTGAGCTTGAGCTTGTCGCGGCTCGAGAGATCGTACTGCATGTAGGCACGTGCCAGCTCCGTCTGGAACTTGACATCCGTCTCCGTGAAGCTGTGGCTTCGGAGCTCGCCGTTGCTGTAGACCAGTGTCTGCGCCTCACTGGACGCGTCGTACATCTCCCCGAGCAGCAGGCCACGCACCAGGAATCTGCCCTTGCGGTAAGCCAGGTTGAACTGCGGAGCCACATCCACATCGCTCGTGGCAAGGACGCCTACACTACCCCACGGCTTGCCCTTCTCCCCGCCCTTAGAGCGGAGCACGAAGTTGATGGAGCCACCCTGACCATTCTTGAAGTGACTCGTCACGGGCGACTCACACACCTCTATGAAGTCGATGTCCATCACCTGCAACTGACTGAGCGCCACATCCACGGCCGAACCGATGGTCATGCCATCCACCTGCACGTCGTAGTTGTTGAGGATGTAGTCGCCGGGGCGCTGCAAGAGCTCGGGCAGGCTGGTGATGACCGTCATGGCGCTGGTGTTGCGAGGCAGGTTGAGCGAGTCGGGGTAGATCACCTTCTTGTCAAACTGGGTGACCAGAGCCTGGCCGAAAGCCTGTACAGAGAGGACAAGCATCAAGAGAAATAAGGATTTGCGCATATTCATATTATATTTTTGGTAACGATATACGATAAGGAACTAGAATGAACGGCGCTCAGCGTGTCCGAAGGACCGATGCTTCGCTCGAAGGGGCAGAAGAATAAAATATATTCAAGGACAGCTGAAAAGATAAGGAAACTAGAATAAACGGAATGAACGGAATGAAATATATTCAACGACAGCTGAAGGGATAAGGAACTAGAATAAACGGAATGAACGGAATAGATTATTTCTATGCTTACTGCGAAAATAAATATTAAAAATTCAGTTTATTCCGTTTATTCTAGTTTCCTTACCTATTCCGTTCATTCTAGTTTTTAATTCTTTATCCAGTGTGCCTTAGTCGGGGAATGCATTGTCGAAGATGCGATAGCCCTTCACTCCGGCATAGTCATCCTCCTCCATCTCAGGAACGTCTTCAGTATGAAACTGCGACGTCTGGCAGAGAACCGCTTCATTGTCGATATCCGCACACAGGCACGCGGGGGTCTGGTATGTACGTTTGTTGCTTGTATTCATGGTTATGAGGATTTACTTGATAATGACTTTCTTGCCGCCCTGCACGTAGATGCCGGGCTTCAGTGAACTTCTCGACTCGCCCACGGGCTGGCCATTGAGATTGAAGATGGTGCCCTGTCCGTTCTCCACGAACTGATAACCGCGGATGGCGGTCTCCTCAGCGGACTCCTCGCGGGTGGAGATGCCTACCTGGGCAGGTGCCACTACGCCTCCGTCGAGCTTGAACACACTGCGGAAGGGATATACCAAGGTACCCTCGTCCTCATCCTTGCGTGCCTTGCGGAAGTCGCCGTACTTGGTGGAGATGCAGTAGAAGTTGGCTTCGCTCCACACGCTCTTCTGGGCGTAGGTGCCATAGAAGCCGGTGGTGAGACCCTCTATGTCGTCATAGTCGCGGGGGAACATGTCGTGCGAGGGAGATATCTTCGCATTCTGAGCCTTTATCACGAGAGGCTTCTCCGCAAGGTCGCAGTCGTCGGAGAGACGGACGAGATAAGGTTTGTCCGCCTCGATGCTGGTCTGTTCCACCTCATCCAGATATACATCGCCTGTCTGGGCATCGTAGTGGTCAAACTCCATCACCTTCAGGTCGGGATCCTGGAAGGCGAAGGGCAGGTAGAGCGTGGCGTAGAAGTCCTTCCTGACCTTCACGTCGGAGCGGTCGTAGGTGATGTCCTGCACGCTGAATGTCGTGGGCGAATGGAAGTAGTACTTGTCCTGCAGGTAGAGCTCGGGGAGCACCTGATTCTCGTAGACGAAGAATTCGGAATTGTTGGCCTCCACCTTATACAGTATCTCATTGTCGCTGAAGAGAGAGGGATACCTGTCCACACCCAGCTTTTGTCCCCAGATGGGTCTGCCGTCGATATGCTCCGACTCCTTGCTGTAGAGACTGTTGGCCTCATTGAGCCTGATGCAGATCTCACCCGTAGCAAAGGTCTCGTCGGAAGTCTTGGTGATGTTGCTCTGCGGTGCGAGGCCATTCTGCACGTAGCCTATTCCCACCTGCGAGTAGTTGTAATATACGTCCATCTGGTGAGCCTTGTCGGCGCCAGATAAGTTGACCAGGCCCACTACGGCACCCTTGGAGTTGCTGGGACCGAGTATGCGTGTCTGTCCCACGCTGATGCAGAAACGGGTGTCACACACGCCGGCGCTGCTGTTGCCAGCATTGACTTCTGCAAAGAGACCACCCACCTTGTTGTATCCCTCGATGGGGCCATAGTTGGCACAGTTGCTGACGAGGTAGTTGCCGGTGTTTGCGGTTATCAATCCGGCTGCATCGGTCTTGCCAAAGACGGGGCCGTAGTTGGCTGTGCGCGAGATGGTGTTGACATTGCCTCCCCGCATGGTTGAGGCCATGATGCCGCCAGCGATACCCGCTGTGCTTCGTACTTCCGCATCATTTCGGCAACCCACGATATTCGTACCATCAGCGGTCAGGCAGATGCCTGCAGCGCCATTCTGGTTGTTGACAAGTCCCTGTGTGGTGCAGTTCTGGATGACGGCGCCGTCGCTGGCATAGGCACATAGCATGGCGCCAGAGGTTGCACGGACGGTGCCCTCGAGCGTGAGATCCCTAACGGAGCTGTTACTGATCGTGTGGAAAAAGCCTGCAGCCTCTCCTGTTGTGTAAAAGCCACGGATGGTGTGTCCGGCGCCGTCGAAGGTGTGGCCATCCAGATACATGGTTTTCCACTCGTAGGGGATATTTATATCGATGTCGTTCATCAGTTTGGCGTCGTAGCCAAGTAACTCAGAAATGCGTGGGTTGCGGTGCAGGTCGTTATAGACCAGCAAGTCATAGACATTGCTAATCTCAAACACGCCATCCTTTACCTTTTTGGAACGATAGAAGTCTTCATCGAAGTCGAGCAGCTCGTGGCAGTCGAGGCAATAGGTGTATCCCTCTGCTATCTTAGGATTATGTTGTGATTTGTTACCTTTCTCCAGCTTTCTGTAGCCAAAGTATTCACGGGAGGTAGCGGGTGTCACATAGCAAAATTCCTCTAAGCCGTCGGCCATGCAGGAGGGCTCGAGAACCGTCTTGTGGTATTTCAGTATCAGATTAGACATTTGAATCAGTTTGTCACATATTGTGCAGTGCAGATAGGTGAACCAAATTTCGTCTTTGCCAAATTCTCCGTTATGTTCCAGATCGTACGGTAGTTCGTGATTGCTATGATCCACATCCTCGGCATACATGCCGTAGTTGGTGTATTTGCCCTGACCATCGCACTCGGTGTAGCGATACACGATGTCGCCACCCATGGCAGGATGTGGATAGTCGTCGGACCTGAGCGTCTGGTACCAAGCCACCCTGTCCTCAGTCGACTGACTGCCGTTAAGGAGATAGCAGATCTCGCCCGAGCGAAGCCTGTCTGCAGACTCATCGGTATAGAGACCGCTGACCGTCGCATGGTTTGGCTGTACCGTCACAGGGATCGTGCTAAGGCAGTTTGTCACAACCAGATCCGCATTTTCATCAGCTGGCATGAAGAAATAGCCGGCGGTACTGCCTGGATACAGGATGTCCCCCGTGTTAAGACAGTTCTTTATCTCTCCGTTGTCGATACTTGAGATCGCAGTGGCCCAATGCGCAGAGGTACTCTTGACCGTCCCCTCGTTGACACACCTGTCGATGATGGCCGTCTTTGCCCTTTCGACTCCTTTCTCATAGGGCATCCCAAGGATTCCCGAGGCCTCTGCTGCTGTGACCGATGCAGCGTTGGTGCAGGACGTGATGAGGAGACTGCAATACGATTCGTCTGCCGAGGCAGGTATGTTGGCAATACCCGCCGCGATGGAAGCCTCTTCGCTTCCTACTATCTGGCCGCTGACCCGGCAATTGCTTATCGTGATCTGGCCAGTTCCAAAGGCCACAAATCCAGCAAGATAAGTCTGACGTGCTCGGCTTTGGATGTTGACATCAACAAGGTTCAGATCCCTTATCTCACATCTGTGAGCATAGCCCACCAAGCCGAATACCACACCGGATGGACTGTTGTCGTCGGTGACCGTCAGGTGGCGTATGGTGTGTCCTCCGCCATCCAGCTTGCCCTGCCAATGTTCGTAGTAGCTCTTGCCTAGCGGCCTGAACCTGTTCCTCGCAAACGCAGCCGACGCGTCATCCATGTCGATATCGGTATTGAGTCGTGCACAGGCATACATTCGCTCACTGAGAGTGGCCGTCTGAGCAGCCTCATTGATGCCATTCACGAATTCGCAGAACCAGATGAACTGAATGTAGTTGTTGATCGTGTAGTATCCATCCTCTGACTTGCTGGGGGCTTGCGAGTCTTCCAAGGTCAGCTTGCAGCCACAGGTCCAGGCATCGTTTGTCGTATCGTGCCTGAATGGTTTGTGCACATGCTTGTTCATGGCCAGGTACACGTACTTTCCTCCTGCACCTTTGTTGAGGTCGGCATTGGGCTGCACGTTGTCCTCGGAATACCACATCTTGGCAAACAGCTGATCACCTTTGCTCTCACCACCGTAAGAGACCTTCAGTCCTGTGACCACGGTATCACCCTCGACTATGCCCGCAGCCGAGCGGTCCTTGGTGTAGTAGAAGTACAGGTCGGGCGAACCTGATTTGCCTCGATTGAGGTTGCCACCCTTGCTGTCGGGACCGTAGTCGGCAGGATAGTAGGTGCGGCCATTGTAGCGCACGGTCTTCTTGTTCTCACCGCTATAGCTGCCATCGGTGCAGTACACCACGATGATGTCTGTGATGGCATCCAAGGGGTTGGTCGTAGTCTTGTAGCCCACGTACACATAGTCGGAGCCGGTGACTCCCATGTTGAGGTCCTCGTCTACACCTTCGCCGATCGTATAGCCCTGCTCATAGAGATAATGTATCTTGTCGGTGTGTAGCGACTTGCTGTCTACACATATCGCTGAGATGTACTGAGTGGGCTCCGTGACGAACTGCTGTGCCAGGCTTCGAGTGGTACCCAGACACAGGAGTAGCAGCGTCAGGCACGCAATGGGCCAACTGAAGTGGTTGTTCCTTTTCATCTTATTCTTCTTTCTATTCTTTTTACTTATTTTCTGGTCATTACCATGTTGTCAGTGCTAGCATTCTTTGCCCTCACCGGACGTATCGGCAGTCCACGGAAGCGAAGCTGATTGGTCGTGCCGTGGAAGGGAAGCTTTTCGTCGTAGCGGATGTACATGGCATTGCCGAAGTCACACTGCCAGCGGGACGACTTGTAGATGCTTCGTGTCCAGAAGTAGCCCTCGTTCTCTTCCAGTCCCACCAGGTCGTAGCCATTGAAGTAGCCCGTGACGGGCAGGAAGATGGAGTTGCCCTTACTGCTTACGCGGTATCCTTTCACACCGTTCTTCACCTCGAGCTTCCACTCAGCCTTCGCTATCAGTTCCTCCACCTCTGCGGTTGTCGGCATACGCCAGCCACCTCCCAGCTGAGCAGCGGGGTCGTCACCACCGTCCAGCTCGTGCTGCCCGTCATCATCCGTATATCGGTAGTACTTGTCGGATGCAGCGCCATACTTGTACTGCGATGACACATAGTTGCGCAGACGCAGGTCGGTGTCGCCCCAGGTGTAGAAATAGCCATCACACTCTGGCGCCGCAGCACCGATGTTGCGGTCAGCCCAGTCCACGCTCAGCCCCATAGAGACAGCACGCATACTCGTGCCACCCACTACGACGTAGGCCGAGGCACGCATGCCGTTCTTCAGCTTCACGGTCACACGGGCATTGCCTGTACCTACCGCCTTCAGCACATTGCTGTTGAGGGCCACTACCTTGACGTTGCTCGAAGTCCAGCTCTCTATGGCCTTGTCTGTGGCATCGGCAGGGTAGAACTTCAGTTTGAGGGTATCCGTCTCGCCCACTTTGAGCTTCGAGACATCCTTGTTCAGGGTGACAGACTGCAACTTGGCAGGCTTGCGACTCTGATCGAGGATGGCATTGAGCAGTTCGTCGCCATGCACCTTGAATTTTGGCTTAAAAAATTCCCAAAGCGCAGTCAGTCCCAGGAAGGAAAGCTGCTGCAAGATAGGTTTTCCATAAGTGAACACAAGCGTTGAGGCAAAGCAGATGATGACCTCATTCGTATGTAAGCGGTCGTATTCGCTTCTTCCTGCAAAGTCCATCGGGATGATACCGCAGGTTCTTTCTGAGTTCAGGTCTTTGATGATCTTCGGATACACGTTTTCACAGACGTGGGGATAGTCCGGTATGGGTGTATAAGCCAGTCCGACCACCCAGTCGCCGATACTGGCAGAGGCCGAGTTGTAATAGAGGATGTCGTTGTCATTGCCTTCCACACGCTGCAAGTTGCCCTCCAGGAAGTGGTTGTGAAAATCCGTATACTTCATCTCATAGAAGTAGCCATGGCTTATGTCCTTATCATCGGCATAGAGGTCCTGGACCTTTATGGCATTCTTGTACACGATGGTATCCTCTACCGTGCCCTTCCTTTCACTCTCGTCCTTCAGACTGACGAGATCTTTCAGACCGCCGAAACCACCCAGCACTGCCTGCCCTACAAAGGGATAGTGCTCCTTGTATATCTTGTCGGGGATACGATTGATGACGAACACCTTGCCTCGCGACTCGCCCATCGTGATGTCGGGTCGATAGATGGCCAGGATGCGTTCGGAATCGCTCATGCCATATTCCTTCTTCACCTCACGTTCGGCATCGAGTATGTCCTTCACGATGCTTGTGCGAGTGGCCATCTCGTCCAGCGAGTTGTGATTGATGATGACTCCGCCAAAGGTAAAGTAGCCTGCGAGTATGCGCGCTACGACGCCCAACGCACCACCGAGGTCATTGCTCTCGGTATTGATGAATACAAAGGAGCACTCCGTAGACCTGGCCACCTTGCGGAAAATGTCCTTGATGGCTTCCTTGAATCCAAGTTCACAGGGTATGAAATTGTGATAGATGCGTGCTTCGTCGCCGGAGTTTCTCACACGAAGGTCGAAGCTGCGCACTCCTAAGTCAAACTGCTCCTTAAGGTTGTATCGCTGAGTCTGGGCAGCAAACTGCGCATAGTATTTGATACCAAAGGTACCACTGTCGTGGGTACCAGGGATGGCCATGTTGCACAACTTCACGTCGTCTGCCACATCGGCCATCCAGCGAGAGGTAGCCGAGCCGGGTATGACATGGCCGAGATGGCTCAGGCTGTCGGCTGCATGCCTTAACGTAGCACAGAACTCCACCACCTCCTGCGGGGTCATGTCTATCAAGGAGGCGTTGTCATAGGCACTGCCGTCACGATACATGGTAATCGGCGACTTCGTCTTGAGACTGTCGTTCCATATCGTGCATACGATGGAGTCCTGACGTACAGTCTCCACCTGCCAGTGCTGTGTATGTCCTTCCGATACGATCTCAAGCACACTGCCATGGAAGTCTTCCTCCATGTCGCCGCAGTCATACAGTATACGCCAGGAGTCGATGAGCTGCCTGTTGCTGTAGAGGGTGTCGTGGTTGATGTCTATCACGTCTGAGGTAAGGTACGACGGTGACTTCTTAGCGAGTACGAGTCCGGCTCGGCCGGCGTTGATCTCGTCCACTCCGTCGAGGTCGAGGTTCCAGGATCCTATGATCTGGCTCTCATGAATATACTCTCCGTTAAAATCTGATGGAAGCTGGTTATTGTCCTCTACCACGGCATCCTGACAGGCCGAGAGCATGCCGAGCACAACAAACAGACAGGCTATCTGCATGTTGCGTCTTCCCACGCTTGAGATAAATCTTTTAATTGTTCGCTTCATCATGTATGTTTGGTTATTTGTTTCTAAGTGCAAAATTACATCCCGCGCGTGAACCATATTTTATAAATTGTGTTTTGATTTTTATAAGAAATTATAATTATCGAGCAGAAGATTATAAAAAATACCGGCTTTTGAACATTTTTATAATGAAATATTGGTACAAATTCCCAATATTTGCTTAATTTTGCACCATGATAAAGACCCTCTTCTACTTTCTGCCTTGTCTGGTCTCTCTGCTGTGGTTTGTGTCTTATCTATTCAAAGTGAAGACGCAGCGTCAGCAGCTGTACATGTGGACCATGCTGGCAGCCACCCTATACTACGCCGCCTTTGGCATCTATCTCTATCCCGAGACCGACTACTACACGATGGTGCGCATCGAGACCTTCTGTCTGCCCGCGTGCCTGTGCATGTCGGCTTGTCTGGTGGTCTACCTGAACATGCTCTACACCGGAAAGGAGATGCACCGCACGCTGCTCTGGGCGATGCTCACGCCGGCCATCATCGAGGGTAGCATACTGGGCATACTGTACTATATACTCGGCTTTGACTATGCAGCAGAGGTGGGAGCCACAGCCGACCGTCTCGGACACCTGCCAGCGAGCATGAGCACACCGCTCACGGAGGCCTACTGCCTCTTCTCTGAGAACGTATTCAACTATCTGGCTATGGTATACTACGCGGCCCTGGTCTACAGCTGCGTACGGATACTGCACAAGGAGCACTACTGCCCCACGGACAGCTGGCGATTCCTCTTCCGAGGCATGAAGACCACCCACTCCCGACTCATCGCAGCTGAGATGTTTCTCCTCTGCATAGCCTTGTTTCCTATGCTCTACCCCGGTCGTCTCTACTTCGTAGATCACACCTGGCAAGGCTTGCTGATGGCTGTCGCAGTCAGCGTGATGCTCCATCTCATCGCCCATACGGAGTTTTACAGTTCGGACGACCGTCTCGTCTCTCTCTACACCCTCTCCCACCTGCACGATGAGATCACGGGAGACGTCATCGCCCACAGCGCACCCGCACCGGCCATGCCGACCCTTTCGGAAGAAGAGGAAAGCACGGTGGCGGAGACTTTGCCCAGCACCAGAGAAGAAGAATGCACCGCATCGGAGCAAGCAGACATCGATGACTCTGCGGATACGGAAGAAACCACCGACTCGGCCACCCCAGCCGAAGCCTTACCTCGTCTCTCCAAAAACAGCCTCGTGCTGGCTTCCAGATTCAGGAAGATGATGGAGGAGGACAAACTATGGAAAAACGACGAACTCAACGTGGCCATGATCTGCGACATACTCGAAGTGGGCCGTACCACGCTGTCGTCTATCCTCAACATCGAGTATGGCGTACCCTTCCGCGAGATTGTCAACCAATACCGCATAGAGGAAGCCAAGACCTACATGTTGGCCCATCCCAAGGCCACGCAAGAGGTCATTGCCGAGCATTGTGGCTTCAAGAATGCACAGTACTTCAATACCCAGTTCAAAAAACAGGTCGGGGACACCCCCGCCATGTGGCTGGCTACTCAGCTACCCACCACCTGAAATTTACTTACCTTCCGTCTCATCTTCCCACTCCACGGAACTACCTCTGCCAAAAGACTCATGCTTAATGGCAGTTACCGATGCAGACAAGAGGCTGTCCTTGAGGGTGATGACACGGCAACGGGGCTGTACGTATGTTGACTTAGTTTGCTTCATTGTATATTCCAATAAGGGTAATCGGGGATAGTGAATATATAGGAAAAGAAAAGGGACGGGATAGACGGGGAGGAAACAGAGGAGACTATTGGAAGCTGCCGAGGCTGGTGATCACAGAGCGAGCGAACTTGACAGGGTCTTTGGATGTACGCTTCTTAATGACTGTTCCATGGGCATCCTGCAACTCGATGCTGACCTTGGTGGTCTGAGGCCAAAGGGCGATGTAATAGGTGCCATCGAGGACCTCATCCTGTGGGGCTACGAGCGATACGTAGGGAGAGGGAGAGGTGACCTCGACATCGGGGAACTGGTCGGATGACGAGTCGTTCTTAGGTTCATTTCCGGGCTGCTGCACGGGCTGATAGGGTTCAAAGAAACGGGTTCCGGAGAGAGGGAGGGGTGTGTCTGCCACACTGCTCAAGACTACCTTATGACACTTCAGCGACCCGCTGATGCTGACCTCTGCCAAGGCACAGGCATTGTAGAGCGTGGCACTATAGCTGCTCTGAGAGGAGTTGCCTACAAACGAGCCCACGCTGATGTTGGCCTTAGGGTCGAAGGAGCCCTTTACGGCCTTTTGCACAGTGGGGACCGTGGCCTTAATGTAGTGCTTGTTGCCCTTATAATAGTACCTGGTGTCGGCATCAAAGGGATATACGGCAAAAAGTGTCTTGGAGATGTTGAGCATGGCCTCACCCGTAAAGGTGGCACTACGGGAAACCTTGGAGAGCTGGCTGAGGAACTTCTGATTGGTACCCTCAAAATCGAAGACAGACAGCGCATCGTCAGGCTGGAAGTGGACAGACGATCCATCATTTGCCAATACGGTACGGGTGCCCTGACCGGCACTGGCAGTGAGGCTTATACGTACGGGGCGTGGCTCGGGTGTAGGGTCGTCCTGACTGCTACAAGAGGTGAAGACAAGCATCAGACCCGTAAGGACGGGAAGGAGGGATGAGGTGTGGGGATACATGGGGAAAAGGTTTGGAGGTTATGGACCCAACGGTCAACCGTTGGGAACGGTGGATTGAGGGATGGATAAAGCTGACGTGAAGAAGGTCGTTTTAGCTCGGCATCTCGGAGCCAACGTGAGGGGCATCAGTGAAGCGATATATCGCTGAGTGTAAGTACTTCGTCGGAAGGCTCCACGGTGAAAAGAGACGACTTGTAGACGTGCTTGCTAGCAGAAGAGTAGTAGGCCACATACAGCTTCTCGATACCGCCACGGAGCATCACACGGCCTTGTGCCGGTGACTTGACGGGCAGTACGGCACGGCACTCATCTTGTGCCGTGAGCAGGGCCAGTTCGTCGCCTTCCTGCATACCCTCGACAACCGACGCGGGCAGGGAGAATTGCACAGCGCGCGAGAAGGGATAGGTCTGTGCCTCGTCCATGTCGGGCAGGAAAGGCTGACTGACACTGCCCACTACGGCATCGGTGCGATAGGTGAGCAGATCGTGCCAGTAGTACGTGGCACCGGTACGAGCCACCCGATAGGCCAGCGTGAGGGGATGGCCACTCTGGTAGGGTTCGTAGACCTTGACCATATAGAGCCACGATCCTGCATGGTAGGACTTGGGCGAAGCCACGCCCACACACTCACGTCCTGCAAAGACGGCCACACAGTCCGACGTGGGGGCGATGCCCTCGGTGAGCAGCGATTCGGGCACCTTGCCTACGACATTCATGGTGGAGAGTATGTTGCGCGAGGAGTCTTGCACGACCCAGGAGAGGGTGCTCTCCTCGCTGCAGGGCTTGATGGCCCAGTGGGGCTTGTTGGCGTCTGAGCCCAAATTGCTGGAGTCGCTGGACTGGCCACCATTGTCCGGCCTCACCTCCTCATCGTGACAGGCCGTGAGTGTCGCAGCCAGGCAGAGTCCGACTGCAGACAGATATAGGAGTGTACGCATTGTTTTCATGTTTTTCTTACCCTTTCATTGAATTTTTTTAGGATTGACAGACGTGTCTTCAGTAAATTACTAATTGACTACTTCGAACTAATCCTTCTTGGTCATTATAAAAATGAATCTGCAAGTTACTTATAGCTATCTTACCACTTCCTTATGGTACTCGCCCGACTTGTCGCGCATGATGTAGACACCGCGACGGGTCTGCTTGCCTGGCATCCTGCGACCGTTGAGGTCGTAGACAGCCTGACGGCCATCCTCATCCTCAAAGCTGATGAGCAAGGGCATACCAGTGGTACCCAGTACGGCCTGTGAGTCGTAGCGCACAGTGGTCGAAGAGAGTGGCTGGTCATCGCCTGTCATGTCGCCTTCGCGAGTGAGGGTGAATCGCAGGGTGCTGCCTTCGTCGGCACTCGTCATGAGGAAGAAGCGACCTTCATCGTCGGCCTTGCACTCACCTACCAACTCCTTACCCTGATAGGCTCGCAGTATGTCGCCCTTTTGCGACTCCATGCCGTCCTTGCCGATGGCACGAGCTAGGATGGGCATGTTGTGTGCATGCTTCAGACGAAGCGTGGGAGCAGCGGTCTCGCCGGGTACTCTGCGGGCACTCACCTTTTGAGGCTCCTCCATAGTGCCCAGGATGAGCGGATAGGTGAAGGTCACCGTCTCACCACTCTTGCGCTGGAGCATGTAGCCCACACCGGGATACATATGGGTGAGCGAACCGACCCAATGGCCATCTTCACTCATGATGGCAAACTCCGTGTGTCCCTTGACCACATCGCCCGTCCAAGCCTTGGGCGAGACGTAGTCGGCCATGGCCTGCGTGATGGTGTGTATGCGATTGCTCAGGTAAGGCAGGTAGTTCCATCCCTGATGGAAGGTGAGGGTGCGATCCTCCACGCTGGTGAGCTCTGTACCTGTGACGCACAGTGTACCGGGGTTGCCGATGAGCATCATGTAGCTCTGGTCGTGGTGCAACTCTACTCCATCGGCGAAGAGCCATCCGTCCTCGATGTCGTAGCTCACGTCGCAATCCTCCGACTTGATGACATCGTTGTTGGTAAACTGATAGCCGCCGAGGAAGGCCGAACTGAAATCGCCCTTCTCATCCTGATAGGGCTTGATGTTGAAGCTTACCCAGTTCCATCCATACTCGAGCGCTATCTCTTGCATGGCATCCACACCCGTGTGGAGCTGTACTGGGCTCTCCGGGGTGCCTTCGATGGTACCGGTATGGAAGATCACCTGGTCGCCCTCCAGAATAGAGGTCTTGCCCGTGCTGGCTCGCCAGAGCAGGAAGGTCAGGGGCAGACCCTCAGTGGCTTCGGTACCTACCACGGTGAGGAAGGCTGCGTACATACCATTGGACTGCTTGGTGATGTGAGCCTTGCCCACACAGTGCTCACCGAAGAAGGCACCCAGCAGGTCGCCCTGATCGGTATCGAGATACTCACGGTTCTTGTCGCCGATGTGTTCGGTGATGGACACCTGAGCGATGATGTTCATCTGCTCCGTGGTGCCATACTCCTGGATGGGCCATTCGGGCTGGTCCACGGTCACTCGTACCGTCACCATGAGAGGCTCAGAGAGTCCGTTCTGGTCGGTCAGCGAGATGATGGCAGAGTGTGTGCCGGGATCGAGCGTACTGTCGATGTGGAAGCGCAAGGGGAACTCGTCGGTAGGCTGCACCGTACCCTCAGGAAGGTCGACAGAGAGCCACTCAGGCAGGTCGTCCACACGGTACTGCATGGTCGTGCCGCTGATGTTGCGCACCTCCATCGTGAAGTCCTGTTCCGCTCCGTAGCGCAGGTCGGTGGTGTAATACTTCTTGTTCCACTTCAGCGAATTGCGGTCCACGAAGACTGTCCATGAAAGGGGCGAAAGCATGGTATTGCCTGCCAAGTCTTCTACGTCGCGTACGGTGACGAAGATGTTTTGTTTGTTGACGAGCCTGTCGATGGGATTGAGGCGAATAATGAGTTCGTTGTCCTTGCTGGCCCAGGTGAAACCGATATTGGTCAGTTCGCCACGGTCGCGCACAGGTGCATAGCTCTGGCGTGAAGCCAGGTTTCGCAGCACGCTGTCATCGTCGAGCAGGAGGCGGGCATTGTAACGAGGTGCATTGTGCTCATTGCGCTCGATGCTGTTGAGCGGGCTGAAGGCGGGTTCCATGACATCGTTGTTGCTGCGCTGCATGCGACTGAATGGTAGATAGTAGAGCAAGCCCATCTCGCCTCCGCTGGGAGCCGTGTTGCGGAACTCCTTCAGCATGCTCTCCGAGAGTGCCTGTTCCCAGAGTGTCACCTCGTCGATGTAGCCCTTCATCATATGTCCCGAATGGCTACGCTGGTCGGCATCCACCCAGTGGCATCCACCCAGATAGGTGTGCTGGCTGGAGAGCGGACCGAGGAGCTTTGCATCAAACTGTGTGAGACAGCGACCATCGACATAGAGCGAAGCGATGTCGTGTACACGGTCCACGGTGAGTGACAACTGATGCCAACTGTCGTCGCAAAGCGAAGCCGTCACCTGACGCTCGAAGCCATTCTGGCGAAGTACCAGCGCATCCTTCTTCAGTCCGATGAAGAGACAGCCTTCAGGGTGGTCCTCCTCGGCTGTGCCCTGACCTGCGGCAAAGAGTGCCACGAGGTCCTCCTGCTGCTCTCTGTCGGCAGCAAACCAGAAGGAGAGCGTATAGTCTGACAAGGCGGTACGGGTGAAATAGGTGGGATCGAGCTGTACGCCACGCTTGCCGTCGAAGTGGAGCGAGTAGCCGGTGGGGAGATCCCAGGTCTGGCCATTGAGGCGCATAGAAGCTCCGTTGGCCTTGTCGGCCACGATGTCGTCCAGACCCTCATTCATGGGATAGTAGGCCAGCAGGCTGCGCTCGTAGCCGTTGAGTGCCGTGGAGAAGGTCTGCTCGATCTCCGCTCCACTGAGCACCTTCTGCCATACGCGAGCCTCAAGCATACGTCCGGTGTAGCCATTCTTGCCATCCATGTCGGCACCCCAGCGAAGCATACCCTCTCCGTGGTAGAGGTTGGGCAGGGAGGCCTCCTGCTGGAGAGCCAGTCGCTTGGTGCCCTCGTAGAAGGTGACCAGACCGGTTCGGGTGCTGTAGCAAGCAGCCAGACGGGCCCAGTTGCCATTGGCAGTGAGTCGCTCCGAGGCTACACGCTGTGTCAAGCCATTCTGCGTCATCTCAAGGTAGAGGCGGTTGTCGGTAGAGAGGCCGAAGCGTACGCAGCGCTCACTCGTACCCTGTGAGAAGAGTACCATGTCGGCCTTGCGCTGCTGGTCGGTCTTCACCATGACATCGACGGTGAAGTCGCGGTCCACCAGGTTGCGAGCCACCTCAGAGGTGATGGGCTGTCCGGCAAACTGCAGCGAGGTGCTGGCCGTGATGCCGGTCTCGTTGGTGTAGCCCTGTATCTGGAAGTTGTTGGTGGCATCGAGCAGATTGCCTGCAATGGCCTCGCTGAAAGGTATGGAGATGTAGTCGCTGATGCCCAGCACGCCATTCTCCGGACCCACAGCCCCGAAGAGCTCAGGTCGGCGCGTGTCCTTGAGGCCAGAGAGCACCTTGCTCGACTTCGTCACGTAGGTGTTGCCCAAGCGGCAGAAGCTCACGGCGCGCAGGTCGTAGTGGTACTCGATGGGGTCGGTATCGCCGTAGAAGAAGATATCGTCGATGACGCCACCCGTGATCATGGCCTTGGTGCCAGAAGCCTTGTCGTAGAGCGCCTTGTCGGCATAGTACGAACAGAGGTTGACATAGGACTCATCGGGCTGGTTGGACTTCTTGTACTGCAGTTCGATATGGTCGAAGTTGTGGTAGCTCTTATCAAATCCCTCAATGCGTACGGGCAGGTAGTATCCCTTGTCATCGTGGGGCGAGAGGGTATTCATCACCCAGTTGTCGGTAGGTGTGGAGAGGGTAAGGTCGGTAGAGGTGGGTTGGAAGTGTACGCTGAGGTTGGCCTCCATGCTCTGTCCCGTGGGGAAGATGCAGTCGGTGGTGAAGCACAGCTTGAGGTTCTCGTAGTCATCCACGGTACCACGGCGCACTTCGAGCTTCTTGTGCAGATGGTCTCCCGCGTGTACCACCATGCTGATACCCGTGCTGAAGGGCACTCCGTCGAGGAAGAACTTGGCGCCGTTGGGATTGCTCTCAGGAACTACGTAGAGCACGTAGGTCATGTCCATGACGGTCTCTGCTCCGGGAGCCTCGCTCTCGTTGCTCAGTACGATGTCGAAGACTGCTGCCTCGTCGGCAGGCACATTGGTGGCTATGGGATCGTGGACCACCAGTGTGGGGTTGTCTATCTTCTCCGTAGCTCGGCCCAGGAGATACTTGCCGGCATTGTAGTAGCTGGTGTACGCAGCCTCCTCGTGAGGACAACGGGTAGCACCGCCATTGAGGTAGTAGACGAAGTTGGCCGACTGGTACTCAGGCTTGTCGCGGTCGTTGTCGTCATAGTAAGAATAGTCGCGCACCACTTCTCCTGCCATGGTCTCGCTGTTGAAAGGGATCAGCTCGGCCTGGTCCTTGACGATGGCGCTGTTGACACGATAGACCGACACGTTGACATGTCCGTGATTGCCCTCCTCTATCTTGAAGCCCACCTGACGGCTCTTGCCATGGCTCTGACTCTGTGAGGGGATTTGGGTCATGTTGAGGACAACTTCGGGCTTGATGCTAAGCTTCACGCCTACATTGCTCAGGTCCACCTCATTGCCGTCATCATCACTTATGTTGTCGTCCGAATGGTCTTCCTTGCCCGTGTCTATCTTGCCTGCAATTTGCTGGAAGACCACATTGAGCATACTGCCATATAGCTGGATAGGAAGATTGGCTCCTGTGACATTGGCGAAAGGAGCGTCCCAGGTCTCATCCGACTGGTGGCTGATACTGGCCGTCTCGGAGTACTGCTTGGAGGTACCAGCACTCACGTCGTACTGGCCCAAGAGCTGTCCTTTCTGTAAGGTGCGCAGGATCAGTTCCTCATTGGCCGCGATGGCTCGCTGCCAGCTGCTGATGGACATGTTGAGTTGACTCACCTCGTCGGGATAGATGCCAGCCTTCTTGGGCTTGATGACCTTGTAGGTGCCCTCTTGGCCAAACTTCGGACTGCTGGCATCGTAGAGGCTCAGATAGTACACCTTGCCCTTGCTGTCGGCCTCACTCTGGAGCACAGACTCGGCCACGTTGGTGTTCAGGAGTGCATTGCGCGTAGAGATGAGGTCGGGAAGGAGGTTTTGCTGGATATACTTCTGTGAGTAGGCGAACTCACTCTCAGGCATCGTCTCCATGCTCATCTCTTCTCCGATGACCAGATAGTAAGGCTTGCCATTGCTGTCGTGTCCTGTAGTGACCAGACGCATGATGCCTTCGTTCAGAGCAGGCTGCATACGCTTGTAGTTCTCTTCATCGAGCGCTGCAATGGCATCCGTACGGTGGAGCATGACACCCAGCTCGCGGCCTATGAAGACATTGCCTGCCTGGCCCACATAGCCGGGGCCGCTACTGGTCTGTATGCGTTGTGAGGTATTGAAAGAATAAGCATATTTCTCATTGAACTTACCCTTCCAAACTACGCTCACGGGGATATTCTTTGTACTTGAATAGTCACCATAGCTACCTGTGCCTTCGCCCATCCACCACTTCACGCTGTAGCCCAGGGAGAAGTCTATCTTCAGACCTCCAGCCATATCTACAGCCACGGAGTAGGAACTGTTGAAGGTGGTGCCCTCCTCCAACCAGGCATAGCTGCTTGAACCGGGAGGATCTCGCAGTACGTCCACCACATTGATGTCGCGACCCAGCGTCTCGGTGCCCTTCTCACGGCTGCCCAGCACGTAGGCCTTGATGGGGTCGGCCAGGATGTAGTCACCGTTGACCTCCACGGCCATGGTGAGCTGTCGGAGTGCGTCCTCGCCGGTCAGGGAGAAGTTGGGGTTGCATACGGGCAACGAGACGATGCGCTCACCGTAGACATCCAGCGTCTGCTCCTGTGTGGCGGTGCTGCTGTCCAGCCCGTTCATGATCTTCACCTTGGCCTGCTTCATCATCACTCGGTCGGCGGTGTACTTGTCTCTGTCGTTGTTGTAGTAGTAGTCCTCGTGGGCCGAGAGCTTGAAGCGGTACTTCTGCGATTCGCCCTGCGAGTTGGGATGGCCGTTGAAGACGGGGTAGCCGAAGGTATAGGCGATGCTGTCCTTCGAGCGTGTGAAGGTGGGTATGAAGGTAAGCTTGTCGCTGAAGTCACTCAAGCCCATCTCCGGGATGCCATAGTAGTCCAGTTCCTGATTGGCATTGGAAAGCTGTACGGCGGTGAGTGAGATGGGAGCGTGATAGGTGAGCACGTAGGTGGCATTGTAGCTCACCTCGTGCCTGGTATCGTCGGTCTGATACTTGATGTCGAAACAGTTGGAGAGGTCGATCACCTGCGAGGTGGTGTTCTTGTCGAAAAGCGTAGGATAGCCCTTTGCTGTGGCCTGTGTGAGACGATACTTCACGGGCAGGAGGTCCACGACGAACTCACCGCTCTTGACCTCGGGACGGAGTACGATGCGCTTACGCTCGGTATGCACCTCGGTGCGCCCCTGCTTGTAGTGCGCCACGCTGTAGCTACGCTCCTTGATCTCGGTACTGTCGGGAAGGTATATCAGATAGGCGGCGTCGTTGCCCTCAAGCGAGAGCACCATCTGCAGGTCGTCGCCGAGATTGTTGGTGGACTCGCCAAAGCCCAGTCGCTTCTGGCCCTGCACATCTCCACCGGCCAGACGACCGATGAGTCTCACCTTCGTCTGGTCGTACATCTTGGCCTCCACGTCCTTCTCCAGCGAGAAGGTGCGCTTGCCGTCCAAGTAGAAATAGCCATCCTGTAGGAATCGGTGTCCCTCGAGCTCCGCCTGTACGGTGACGGGGGCATTCTTGGGCAGGGTGATGGTGAAGTTGCCCTGTGAATCGCTCTGCTGGAAAGCACCGTAGATGTTCTTCTGCACTTCACCGTTGACACGGAAGTGTACGCCCTGCACGGGCACGGTGGTATTCTCGTAGAGCACGCGGCCCGAGAGGCTCACGAGGTCGTAGCAGTAGAAGTCGGCTCCGGTGACCACATTCTGGGTGGCACTTACGTTGAACTGGTACTGCTTGTCGCCATTCTTGGCCTCGAAGGCGGTAGTGGCTGACTCCACGCGTACGTTGAGGGTACTGCCCAGAGGCACGTCGGAGATGTGGTAGCTACCGTCGGTCTCTGTCAGCACGCTGTACTCGCGCACGATGTCGCAGGGTACCTCCTGGCTCCACTCATTCGTCCGTGTACCCTCGCAGAGCAGATACTCGCAGATGGGCTGTGGGGCGGTATTGTACAGTCCGCAGATATACATATTGAACGGTGTCTTCTCGAAGAAGGGGAAGTAGCCCACGAGGCCCTTTGAGTTCGCATTGTCGGCATAGCGGGCAGAAGCCAGTTCGTTGGTAGAGAGTACACGGTTCCATACCTGCAGGGCATAGAACCACAGGTCCTTGGCGTTGGCAATGCCCAGTTCGCTTCCTTCTGCAAATGATACTCCGGCAGGAAGTGCCTTCTGGGTAATGTCGCTCATCGTACCGTCCAGATGGGCCGTACGAGCCTTGAGGTCGTAGGTCAGCGTCACGAGGTCAAAGTGCTGCTTGCCGTCAGTGGGCAGGTACATCAGACCCGAACCTATCTCACTGCCACCTGCTGTCACGCTGAGACGCATGGCCATGCGCGAACCCTTCTTCTCGGGAGTCACGGCAAACTCAAACGGACCGTATCGGAGCAAGCGGCCGTGGAGTTCCTTGTCTCTGGATAGCCCGTAGTATCGTGTGTCGCTCACACCCGGGCTTACCCAGAAGGCGATGGTACCCTGGTCGTAGGTGCTTTTCAGGGTGCCGGCATTCCACTCGCTATCGTTGCGGCTTGTGTTGTGGGTGAAGGTCAGCGAAGTGCTCTTATCCGACACGCCTATGGCGGCGGTCACCTTCACGCCTCCCACACCGACGTCGTTGCCATACTTCACCACGCCGTCTATGGTAGCATAGGGTGCCATCCAGCCTGTAGCCTCGGCGTAGGTCTCTACCAGATGCTCACAGGCCACCTCCGACTCCACGCGATAGGTGTACTTCACACCTGGTATGGCCGTGGTGTCCACATAGCTGTAGAAGTCGGTGCCCTGACAGAGAACCTCGGCATCCCAGTAGCTTTTGTTTTCCTCATAGCGCCAGACGGTGAACAGCTCCGAGCTACCATTGCCTAGCCCCCATGTCAGCACCACGCGATCGTTGTACTCACCCATGGAGACCTTGAGGTCGGTCACCTCTGCCACATTGTTGAAGTAGAAGTCGGTGGAGCGCCATTTGCCATCCACCCAGGCCAGACCGTTGGATGCCTGCTCTCCATACCTGCCCTTCTCACAGGCAGGCAGGTAGCGTGTGAAGCCCGTGGTGTCTATCTCCACCGTGTAGTGCAACTTGGTACAAGGCTTCAACAGCTGCTCCGTATAGTTGATCTCGTACATACCCGTGAGAGGGTCGTACTGGGCGCTGTCCTGCGTCACAGGGATGACAGTCGGCCTGTCGTTGCCTTGCTCATAGCGCTTGAGCAACACCTTCATGTCCTTGGGCCACACGTAGTAGATGCTGTCACCACCACTTCCGTTCTCCACGCGGGTCAGATAGATGGTGTGACGCACCAGATGGTCTTCCTGGAAGTTGCCGATGGCCCTCGAGTAGCTGTCGGCATAGCCATAGCCGGCGAGGTAGACCTTGCCCACCACGCTGTTGATCTTCACCAACGGGTTGTCCCATCCCCAGAGATAGGAGGAGGCACGACGGATGCGGTAGTAGACGGGGGCGTCGGGGTCGACCAGATTGTTCCAAGCATCAGGTACGGAGTCGATGTACTCATACTGCATAGGAGGCTCGCTGCTGTCCAGACTGCCCTGGAGAGCCTGCTCGGGACTCTTGTGCTTCCGGTAGCTCACCGATCCGATGGTCACGGCGTCGCTGAAGTCGGACTTGTAGGCACGCTGTATCTCAAACTCATCGCTGGGCATGATGTCCTCCTCCGAGGGATGCTGTATCTCCCAGGTGAGGAGCTTGTAGCCGTCGTAGCGACGATCCTTGTAGTGACTGGGGAGATTGGCATCACGACTGATGATGCGCTTCACCCGGAAGTTGTGTATGGCATGGTAAGCAGGCACCTTGGCAGGCTCGGAAATCACCGTGCGCTGCAAGCTGTTGCTGTTGAGTACTGTCATCTTCACATAGAAGTTGTCCACACAGGTGTCGGCAGGGTCCACATAGATGAAGCCTGACTGCTGGGTACACTTCTTCTCCGTCTTGGGGTCAAGGCTCGTGGTGTACTTCATCGGCTGCGACAACGAGTAGTAGGGCACAGCCAGCTTGCCAGCCAACGCGGGATCGGTGTTGCCGCTGAAGGTGGCGCTGAAGAGTTGCACGGCTGCCATGGGGTCGTTGAGGTTGACGGTGCCCAGATCGTAGTAGCGGGTATCGGGACTGTAGTTCACGCGATCATCCTCCACACGCAGCATCAGGCGTATCTTTGCCTTGGCATGGGCAGCAGGTGGGTACCAGTCAAACTCAAGGAACTTGTTGCCCTCTTTGTTCGACTCGTTGAGCTCATACCATGCCTGACTGCTCTTCGGCACGAGGTACTTCTCGGCCTCACCGCTCTTCTTCGTCAGAAGGATGTCGCCTGTGGCAGGAGCCTCGATGTAGGCCGCACCGTGGTAGGAGTCCTTGTTGCGACTGTTGTCACCCTGGTAGCGCAAGACCACGTTGGTGCTGTAGTTGGCACTGTTGACAGCCTCCGTGTTGTCGCCTGTACGATACACGATGGTCGTACCCTCTGCCGCCCAGTGATTGTACCAGTAACCATAGGCCCAGAGCAGCACCTTCACGTGGATACTGCCGTCACCGTTGTCGTAGGCCATGAAGTTGTAGCTACGCTCAAATTCGCAGTTGTCTGCCTTGGCCACAGACCTACCCGCCATCAGGGCGATAAGCAGGACGAGAGCCATTCTTACACGCTGTTTCATCTTCTTTTTTAGTTTTTGCTCTACCCACGATGACACGTCCGCTAAACCACAGCCATGTGGGTAGAATGATTTACGCTACAAAAGTAGACCACTCTCCCCACCTTTACATTATAAAAAAAGTTACATTATTTATAATTTATTATAATATTGTTCGAAAAATTATAAAAATGTTCAAATCAGATTAAATTACAAAAGAAACGTAGACTAATCAAACGGCGTCATTTTGACGACGAGCAAAGGTAAACCTGGCACTCTCTGGCCCATACTCGTAGTGACATACAGTCACGCCAACATCTCGATTCCGAGAGAGATTTTGGGGTATAGGAGACCTCAATACGCGACATGCGACATAAGACAAAAGAAGATAGAGAGGGAGGCGACTGCAGGGCAATTATAAATTTTAAATTACAAAGTACGAATTCTTCTGCAGGCTACTTTTGCCTACGGGACAAAAGTACTGCGAAGCGTCACCCTTACGGAATGCCGAGCGATAAATTTTAAATTACAAAGTACAAATTACAAATTATAAGGGGGCTTGGTCGAATGGAAAATGGAGAATGGCAAAGGGCATCTCGGGCTCGACATGGGGGGGGGA
>JAZLII010000178.1:0-14576 GCA_045617275.1 Bacteroidaceae bacterium | reverse complement strand
CTGGAGTGGCTTCCTGAGTACCTATTCGGCCATCTTCGACACGATGGGTTGGCGCAAGTGGACCAGCTCGGCCATGATCATCCACCTCGTGTGCGGACTGCTGGCCGGTGTGTTTGCCCATTGGATATTCATGCTCGTATCGCTGATATGATGCGAATTGAGAATTGAAAATTGAAAATTGAGAATTGAAAATTGAAGGTCGCGATTAAGTGAAAGACATGTCAAGCTCGCTAGAACATGTCCGAACATTAGCGAGCTCGAGGCGTAGCCTCAAAATGGAGGATGGAAAAGAGAAGCGGTGCAAGTTGCCTTGAAGACAACCTGCACCGCTTTCTTCGTTACGCGATGTGCGAGTAGGGAAAAAATTACTTGCGGCTGCGAGCGTAACGGCTCATGAACTTGTCCACACGACCAGCGGTGTCGACCAACTTGCTCTTACCGGTGTAGAAGGGGTGAGAGGTGTTGGAGATCTCCAACTTGATCAGGGGGTAAGTCTCGCCCTCGAACTCAATGGTGTCATTGGTCTTGGCGGTTGAACGGCTCAGGAACATATCGCCGTTTGACATGTCCTTGAAGACAACGGGGCGATAATTCTCGGGATGGATACCTTGCTTCATTTTATTTAGTAGTTTGTGCCCCCGAGTTTCCACATGAATGGGAATGGATAAGGGGCTGGTTAATGAATTTCGGGTGCAAAGGTACGACAAAAAACTCAATTATCTACCATGTAGGGGCAATAAATTTGCGTTTTGTGTCGAAAAAAGAGGGTAGAGGGGGTGCTTTGAGGGGCTGGAGGCGGAGGTGAAGAGGGAAGAAGGGCCTGCATACGCCTAAAAGAGGATGGCTACTTGAGCCCCAGGCGAAGAGGGCGGGATATGCCTTGTCCGAGCGAACAAGCCACTGTGGCAAGGGTTCACTTGAGGCCCCAGGCAGCGAGGGAGAGGTTGGACTCTACGGTACGCTCGATGTCGTCGGGGAGGTTGCAGAAGAAGTCGATGCCGGTGTTCTCTTCGAGCTGATCGATGCTGATGGCGTAGGGGGTGGGATTGGTGGCCGTGTTGGCCTTGTGCTCCATCCAGAAGGCGATGGCCTTGTAGCCTCCCTGGCTGGTACTCTTGTTCTTGCAGAGCAGTGCCATGAAGAAGTACTTGGGTACGGGCAGACGTCGGCCGGAAGCTCCTCTCACGGTGGAGTACTGACCATCGGCTATGGTGCCACCCTTCACCACGTAGAGCGTGTCGCGGAAGGACGCGACGTCGTACTGCTTGCGGAGCTTCTCCTCCAGGGCAAACCAGATGCCTTGCGCGTTGAAGCTGTTGAGCTGAGGGTGCATGTTGGAGAGATAGAACGTCTGGCCGTTGGCCTCCTTCGTGTTCAGTCGGTCGGCAGAGCCGAGCATGTGACCGCGGTCGTAGCCGTTGGAGCGATGATCGTCCAGTTCGGTGCGATACTCACGTGGCAGGAGAGGGTCGGGCTGGAAGGGGTCGCCGGTGCCCCCGTAGCCGTTGAATGTCTCGCCGTATTTCCATCCGTTGCGGTTCCATGTGCTCTCGTGGCTGTTCATGCCTGCGTACCACTGGTAAGCCGACCATCGGGAAGCCTGACGCGAGCAGTCATACTCCATGCAGTAGTTGACGGAGCCATCCTTGAGCGTGTGGCACACGAAGATGTTGTCCGTGCCGCCCTTCAGTCGGGGCATCTCCAGTCGGCGTGCCATCTTGCTGAGATCGGTGGGTGCATATTCCGTCACGCCGCTGACTACGCGCAGGTTGGCGTTGTCGTTCTTGGGCCCTTGTGAGTGTCCGTTGGCCGGTTCGTCGTCGGGCGAACAAGCGCAGAAGACGCATGTCAGGATGAGGAGAAGAAGGTATGCTTTTTTCATTGTGATGTCTTGTGTGTATGGGTGTGCAAAGGTAGCAATAAAACGTCATATCCACAAGCCGAAGTTTCTCCAAATTGGGCAAATCAGTCAGAAAAACGCATGCAAGGTTTTCTTTTCTGCAGAAAAGTGTGTGCAAGATTTTCTTTTCTAAAGAAAAGCGCTATCTTTGTACAAAGCTTATGGCAAGCCGTATAAGATACTTCAAGAAACATCAGATAAACTCATGCACTATAACTGCCGCAAACTACTGCAAAGACGCAAGGATGTCCGCCAAGCCCTACTGGAGATGGGTTGGAAGGAACGTCAGAGTCGGTATCCTGCCTCCAACATTAAGCACCTTACACCCTGGGCGTGCTCGCCTTCTGTGGATGACTACGGGATCGGTCTGGAGGAAGATCTCAAGCGCATCAATACCAGTTTTGAAGCACACTTCCGCTGTGAGACGCTGGCTCTCGGCATCTCACACATAGGATGGCGCAGTCAGCGCTGCAATCCCCATGTCAAGGACCCCCTCGACCCGAATGAGGCATGGTTTCAGGTGGCGCATCTCTTGGTGAGAGGCATCCCCTTCAGCTACGACGACCCTATGGGCAAGGTGCGACGCGAGAAACTGATCTTCGTGGACTGGGAGCATCCTGAGCGCAATACCTTCTCTTTTGTATACAACTGGAGCGGCTTGCGCAACGATGGCTTTGCCTGGGACTTTGTACTCATGGTCAACAGCATCCCCGTCATGGGCGTGGTCCTTGCTCCCGACGAGCCAGGCAAGGCACCTTGTGAGACAGCTCTGGAAGAAGCCAACGAGCAAATCCTGGCAGACGGATGCTTCCGGGCCTATGCCCATGCCATGATCGTAAGCAATGGAGAGGAGTGGAAGTACGGCATGCCTCTAGAGGAAGACCTCGACGAGCTCGATCCCCTTCTGGGCGATACACTGGTGAAGAAGCTCTCGAGCCTGCTCTCGCCTGCCGCTATGCTCGCCTACCTCTATTCCAATGTGGACTGGGTGGAGGCAGACACCACTGTCTACGACACCCCCTACGACCCCACTATGCCGATCCTGGAAGAACAACTGGGTGATGCCGAAGAGCATGAGGCAGAAGACCTGTGGGATGAAGACGAATATAAAACTGAAGGACAGAAAGATACGAGAGAGTGTGCAGAAGGAAAGGAGGAGCAAGACTGATGGCCGACGGTATACTCTCCACTCTCCACCAGATGCTCATCGAAGAGCGCAATGACCTTCGCTCCCTCAGGCACCACCCGTCGCAAGACACCGTATCGGCGATGATTGCGCGCATGAGTGATGCCATCCATATGGTCATGCAGTTGCAAGATATCCTCTGGGCAGGCCAGACCTCGGGACAGCCTGAGCTGGCAGTACCTCTTACCAGGGAGGGGGTGACGCAGGGTGTCGTGCCGCCGTCTGATGCTGCAGCCCTGGAGGCCTCTGCAAGAACCGGGAAGACCGAAGCCTCCATCCCTGTCGTCAAGCGAGGCAGAGGAGCTCCAAAGGGGGAATTTCTCACTCCTGAGGCAGACCGCGAGGCCTACGTCAGCTACCTGACCTATATCATCGACCACCACTTTGTGGATGGTGGCCATATGGATGTGTACTCGGTGAAAGCCGATACAACCCTGAAGACCACACACTTTTTTGCCTGTCTCTTCGTGCTGGAGTCGAAGCAACCCTATACGGTAGCGTGTCCTGCCAACAAGTCCTTTTATGACCTGATACACGACGCAGTCATGCATAGCCAGTATGCTTCGTCCTTCACGATGACCTATGCGTCCCTCAACAAGTGCATAGGCGAGTTGCAAGAGTTCCAGATAAGCGCTCGGGGAGAGGGGAAGGCACGCTTGCTGGAGCTGGACTATGAGCAGCGTAAGGCCCGTCACAACAAATGGCAACGCGAGATGGGATGGATGGAGGCTTTGCGCAGAGCGTGGCCTCCTGTGAAGGCGTAACGTAACAAACTTGTTACGCAAAAATGAAAAGTGTGGGCATACAGCATGGTGTGAAGCGAGGGTAAGGAGCATGAAGTAGCGTAACACTTGCTCTCCAAAAATGTAGCAGGTGTGAAGATGTGAAGATGTTTCGGGGGTAGGGAAGTGCTATTTCTGAGAGGAAAAGTAGTGTTTTTTTAAGTTGTCTAGAGAAAAAATAATGTATGGAAGAGGGGCTTGTGGATACTTAAGTAGCAGATAATCAATAATATATAATTTTCACATCAACTGCGCCGTCCTTTTTTGCGTAACAGACTTGTTACGTTACGCAGAAGGGGGATGGACGATATGCCATCAGGCACACAGCCTAGGTTAAATATTCCGTTCATTCTGTTTTTACTTCTTCATCCGGTGTGCCTGTTTGTATATCGTTTCCACCTTACTTATATATAAAACGTGCGTGATGGCGTACATACGCGTGACTTGTCCCAGCCATGCGCGTGACTTGCCCCAGCCATGCGCATGACTTGCCTGTACCATGCGCATGACAAGGCTGAGGCACGAGGGGGTATGTCTTAGGGAGGATTTCGGGCGTGAGCCAAGGGGGGGGAGGACTTTGTGCTTGGCGAGGATTTTGGGCGAAGGTCAGAGGGATTTCGGGTCTGGATTTTGGATATTTTAAATATTAAAATAAATGTTTTTTTTCAATATTTTTAGTGACTGGGAAAAGGCCTTTTTATGTAGTATCTTTGTATCGTGAAAGGCCGGTCCAGGGAGCCGGCCAGACACTGGACAAGACGAAATGAGATCGTCTGAAGCCCGCCCAAAGTGTTTTCCCTAAATTTGACATACTATGAATAACAGTAAAAAAATCAAGTTTGGCTGCGGTACGAACTATCGCACCAACGAAGCCACCCTCTGTAGCAGAGAGTGGTTTGAGAAGCAGATCGACGATCCCAGTGTGGAGAGTCGCTGCGTGATGGCAGAGATGGGTCAGCCCGAGCAGAAGGGCTATCTGCCCGTGATCTATGCACATGCCACCTTCGGTGGAAGTGCGCGTTGTAACCAAAATGCCGTGCCTTCGGGACTTGTGATGCTCGACATCGACGACAAGGACGGACGTCTCGGACTCGATGCCTGGCATGAGGCAGAGGCAGCCAAGGAGCGCCTTGCCGACTTCCCCGAGGTGCTGGCCATCCACGTCTCTGCGAGCAAGCATGGCATCCATGTCATCAGCAAGCGTGTGGGCATGGAGAGCATCCTCGCAGAGCAGGATCGACTGATGAAGGGACTTTTCCCCACGGTACACCCCGACTGCTTCGACCGCTCTACCACCGATCTGGCACGTGCAGCATGCCTCGTACCTCGCAAGTACTTCACCTACCTCAATCTCGATGAACTCTTCGGCGGTGACTGCGATGAGCGCTACGTGAAGTCCCTCGAGGAGCTGACCGTCTTGGTGAGTGAGAGTGCAGGCAGTAAGCAGACTTCTGTCTCCGTAAGTGAGAGCCATGAGCAGGCAGTAAGTGAGAGCCGTGAGCAGGCTTCAGACTCGATGAGTGAGGGCCGTGAACTGACCGACCTGAAGAGCCGCATCAGCTCCGATGGCCTCATGCTTGGAGATGTACCCTACAGCGACATCGTCGAGGCACTCAACGAGGAGCTGGGCAATGTCGGCAGCAAGGGTCAGCGACATGCAGCCGTGCTTGAGCTCTGCCGACACCTGGCTTTCATCTGTAAGGATGCCGAGCACATCGAGCGTGTACTGCCCGAGTGGGCTCTCGACCACCGTGAGCACAAGAGCTGCATCCAGAGCGCTCTCTCCTACATGAAGGGCAAGAAGATGCCTGGCGCACTGACCCGTGTGCTTCAACGACTCGAGGACGGTCCCGCCGATGCCGAACCCATCGAAGAGGCACCCCTCCTCCCCAAGGCTGTCCATCCTGCCATAGCTGCCGTCGTGGCTCCCTATGCAGATGGTGCAAGAGAGGTCTTTGCCCTGGCTTCGCTGCCCTATCTGGGCACGCTGGGAGGTCTGGCCACCTTCCGCTATCGTAGCCAAGAGGAGCACCATCTGGCCTTCAACACCTGCATCGTGGCTGGTCAGACCGTGGGAAAGGGTGCACTCGGACGCTTGCAGAAGGCGCTGCTGAAGCCTCTGATGGATGCCGACCAGGAGACTCGCCAGAAGATGGACGACTACAAGGACAGCGTGAATGCCGCTTCCGGTGACCAGGAGAAGCCCCGCGATCCTCACCTTGGTCTTCGTGTGCTCAATCCTAAGATCACCCTGCCTGCACTCATCGAGAACATCAAGAACAATCGTGGCAAGTTCGCCGTGATCACCGCACCTGAGATCGACCAGCTTGGTGCTCCCGGCAACTGGTGCCGTGACGGTGGAGCCATGGAGCGACTGATGTTTGACACCGACCTGGGCGGTCAGGACACCAAGAGCACCAATGCTACCAGTGCCTACGTGCCCATCACCCTCAACATGGTGACCTCTGGTACTCCCTCCAGAGTACTCAAGCACTACTCCAATACCGAGGATGGCATGATGACCCGTGTGGGCTTCTGCAGTTTCCCCTCATGGTATGACGGCGAGCAGGAGGAGAAGGCCCGTACTGAGGCCAATCTCAGGAAGTTGGCCGAGATCCAGCAGACGCTCATGGCAGAGAAGGCTCCCGAAGACCCCTACCTGGTGAAGCCCCTGCTCAAGCAGCAGCTCGACTGGTGTGCCATGATGAAGACGAAGTCGGAGATGCAGGGCAATCCCGCCATCGAGATCCTGCGTAAGCGTGCTGCCGTGTGGGGCTTTCGTGCCGGTTGTCTGCTTTGGCTCATTGATGGTAAGAGAGTGACCAAGAAGGCGCTGGAGTTTGCCCGCTGGGTAAGCGAGTACGTACTGTTCTATCAGCTCAAGTTCTTCGGCAGAAGTCTCGATGAGAGCATTGAGACCAACCGTGAGATCATGCGTTCTAGAGCCGTTTCGGTCAAGCCCAGCGAGATGATCTTCTGCCTCCTGCCCGACACCTTCACCTATGCGCAGGTGCTCGAGGCCTTCCAAGCGAAGGGACATAAGGGCTCGGGCTATCGTACCGTGGTGGGTCGATGGGTGAAAAACCGATGGGCAAAGCAGCTCAGCACTGGAGTCTTCGAAAAGACCGACTGCGGACAGCACGTCATCCGTCAGCTCTCAGCGTAACAGCGTAACGTAACTGTTACGCAAAAATGAAGAATCGAGGTAAGATTGAGGTGAAAAGAAGAAGGGTACTCAAAAAAATGAGTACCCTTTCTTGTATGTGTGTAGGTCTTTGTGTTTACTTTATAGTCACTACAATCTTTGTGGCACGAACCTGTGCAGAGGTGGCCTTGAGACTTACTGTGGCTGCATCGCCAGTCCATGTGCCCACCTTGCCTTTGTAGCTGTATTGTCCGCCGTTTTCAGCCGTGAAGTTGCCAGGACCGTATTGTGCATCGTCGTCGGCCGTACAGGTGATCTCCACGGAGACGATGTTGGAAGCCGAAGACTTAATGGTCATCGTTTCACTTTTGTATGTGCGGTAGTTGTCTGTGTTGGCCAATGCACCCTTGGTGATGGCGATGGTGATGCCATTCTTCGACATCTGGTCGGGACCTGCTGCTGACGATGTGCAGCTACCCTTGTCTTCTCCCACGTTGAAAGTGATGACCTTGCTTCCATCGTTGGTTGTCGTATTGCCACTGGTGTTTTCGCCAGAGTTGTCATCATTGCCTGCAGAAGGGCCTTCTGTGCTTCCATTGAGGGAGAGCAGCTTGCCGCCTGTGAGCTCGGGAGTCGTGGTGCCGTCCTTTACATATTTCTTAAGATAGCCCTGAACCTTCACTTCGTCACCCACCTTGAGACGCTTCTCGTCTGTGAAGTTTACGTTGCCAATGTCCTTGCATCGGAAGATGGTGAGGCCACCCTCCAAGATGAAGGTTGCGTTGCCATACTGTGTGCTGATCTCTGTGATAGATTCGATCTTGCCTGAGACGGTGTATTGCGCATCGGTCTGACCTGCGTCAGCCAGAGCTGCGATGAGTGCCATGGCCTCTGCTACAGTTATCTCGTCGCCTGTAGTGGGCTGGTCGGGCTGGCCGGTGTTGCCACCCTGACCGTTGGAGTAAGCCTCCTTGCCGTTTACGCTAACCAGCTGGCCTTTGTTTTGTACGGTTTCCTTTGTACTGCCATAAGCGCTGGTATATACAGTCACAGGGCTCTTCACAACAACCTTGTCGCCCACCTTCAACTGGTCGGCGCTGGTGAACTTCTCGCCATTAAGACCAAAGATGCGGTAGCAGTAGAAGTCCTCGCCGCCGGTTTGGCCGTCCTCGGATATGTAGAAAGTAGAGTTGCCAAAGCTATTTCCGGGCTCCTCTCCACTCTTGAACTTTGAGATGATACCGGTGAAGTAAACCTCCTTGGTGTCATCGTAGTTACCATCCAGATAGGCGTTGACACCTGCCACGTTGTAGGGGTCGGCCTGTGTACCGGAGCCCTTTGCCTCGCCTGCGGGCTGACTGGGACCGTCGGGCTGCTCGCCCTGTCCGTTGATGCTGACCACGTAGGACTGACCCTTGCCTACGGTCTCGGGGGTGTTGCCCTTGTAGTTGACCACCTTGCCACAGACGATGACCTCGTCGCCCTCCTTGATCTGGTCGACGCTGGTGAACTTCTTCTTCTCGGGACCATACACCTGGAAGGCGGTGAAGGTGGTCTTGGTGTTGCCTTCATCGATCATGGTGAAGGTCATGTTGCCATACTGAGAGATAGTGGCCTCGGTGGTGGTGTTGCTGGCCACCTTACCCTTCACGTAGACGGCCTGGGCCGACTCGGCATCGGAGCCAAGGTTGTTGCACAGCTCCACGACGGCTGCTACATTGTAGGGGTTTTCAAAGGTACCGTCACCCTCGGGGAGTATCTCCTCGGTGATCTCGTCACTGCCACCGTCCACGTCGGGATTGGGGTAGGGCATGGGTACATCTTCACAGCTTGCCAGAGCGAAGGTGCTCAGGAGGGCAAGCATCAGGAGTCGAAATGTTTTTTTCATGATGTATGTTGTTTTTTTGTTCTTTGCGGGTTGGATTTGTAGGGTAGGTTTTCTAAGGGGATAGATGTTCTAGAAGTTCTAGAGATGCTAGATGTCCTAGATACGCTCAACGCTCATCGCTCGACGCTCATCGCTCGACGCTACTGCGCGAGCTCGATGTCGTTGATGTCGCGGAGGATGAGTTCCCAGTAGTTGTTGTAGCGCTTCCAGATGCCGGTGAGGTTGAGCTTGCCGGTGGGGATGGGCTCGTTGGCAAAGTCGCAGTAGGTGGAGGTGTAGACCTCGTAGCTCTGTGTGAGCTCGTTGAAGTAGAGCGTCACGCTGGTCTGCGTACCTGCATCGGCTTCGTTGGCCCAGGTCTTCTTGTCGTCAGCACCCTTGATGGTCACGCCCTTGAGGGTCATCAACTTGCCGCAGTCGCTGGCGATGTTGAGCTTCTTGAACTCTTCGGGGGTGTAGGCAGGGATGACGAAGGCATCCTCGATGGGATTCTTGCTGTACTCTTCTTTTGTCTGTACTGGCTTCTTGCTGGGCAGTACCTTGAAGTGGCTCTGCCAGAGGCTGCTCGACATACGGCTCACGTAGGTGTTGCCGCTCTTGTTGGTGTAGGGGGTGCCTATCTGGGGCTGGCTGCCGTAGCCACCGATGTAGAGCCCCTTGGTGTCGATGAGGAGCTCCTGGCCTACGGGGAGGTAGCCGAAGATGCTGCCTTCGGAGATGGCCACGATCATGGCGTCGCCAGCTTCATCCTGCACAGCAATGCTGTTGTAGAAGTTGCCCGAGATGTCGTTGCCGGTGACGTAGACCTTGAGCTGAGCATCCTGGTCCATGAGGGTGCAGGAGTAGTTCTCGGCATACTTGGGGTACATCTGCTTGAGCTCGGCGATGCTGACGAGGTGAGAGGGCTGTATGTCGTTGTTGCCATAGGGAGCCTGCTCAAACTGAGGAGCCTCCCAGTCCTTGTCCATGCAAGAGGTCCATGCGAGGGTGCAGAAGGCCATGGAGGCAAGGAGAAGTATTTTCTTGATTTTCATTGCTTTTTGTTTTAAAGGGGCGCGCATGGTATGCGCTTAAAATATGAACGGGGACTACTAGGGAACTAGGCTGACGCGCTCGGGGCTCGGGACGAAACTTGAAGGCTAGAGATGAGCTCGGGGCTCGGGGCGAAGCTTGAAGGCTGGAGAGCTTGAGGGCTTGAAGCGAAGCTCGGGGATCGGGAGCTTGGAAGCGGTGCCTTGGTAGAGTAGTCTAGAAGCGGTAGTTGATGTTGAGCATACCGTTGATGCCTTGAGCGTAGAACTTCTTGGGATTGCTTGAGAAGCTGTAGGTACGCTGGCTGGTGGTGCCGGTGGTGGAGTTGGTGCTGTAGTCGCTGCGGCTCTGCTCGTAGCCTCCGGTGCAGATGGAGCGATTGTTGAGCACGTTGGTGAGCATGAGGTTGACGCTCAGGGGACGGTGGGCTATCTTGAACTGATGACCGATGCTGGCATCGAGCATGAAGCCGCCCTTGCCCATGGCCTGTGCGGGCACGGCATAGGAGCCGTCGTTGTCGATGTAGCCTGCCGTGGTGAGTGTCTCACCGTAGCGCATACAGGGAGAGTAGGAGAGGTAGATGCGGTCGTAGTAGTTGCCGTCGAGGTCGAGGTACCAGCCCTTGATGCGATAGCTCAGGCCGATGCCTGCTGCTGCGAGAGGAGTGCCGCTCTCGCGCATACCTTTATTGTAGCAGATGTCCTTGTTGCTGGTGCCCTTGGTGGAGAGCATGTAGTCCACGTTGGAGTTGCTGGTGTACTTAGCCTCGGCCAGCGTACCGGTGAGGTTGATGTCGAAGCTGCTCGTCACCTTGAACTTCACACCCAGTTCGCCGCCGAAGTAGTTCTTCTCCACACCCGTCATGGAGACGTAGGTGAAGCTGTTGACATCGTCGAAGTAGAAGTTCTGCCACTCCGTGCCGTCGTAGGTGTGTGTGAAATATCCTGTCAAATTGAGGCGTACCCAGCTGGCATTCAAGGCGTAGCCCAGCTCAGCACTGGCTATCTTCTCGTTCTTGAGGTTGGAGACGAAGTTGTTGTTCATCTCAGGGCTTACGAAAGCCACGCTGGCATGAGGAGCGCGAGCCTCGTAGCCTATGCCCATGGTGATGGCGTTGCCCTTGCCCAGATTGAGCGTAGAGCCCATCTTGAAACCACCGTCCAGGAAGCGACCTGCCTGGCTCTTTCCATAGGAAGCATGCTCGTCCCAGCCCTTGGCAGGGTCGTAGAAGCCGTTGAGCATATGGCCGTTGCGCCACATCTGACTGCCCGACATCTTGGCTGCCACATAGTTGTGACTGATGCCCTTGTCCATCACCCAAGAAGCCCAGAGACGAGCCTGCTGACTTACGATGTCGTAGTCGTAGCGCATGCGGTCACCCACCTTCACGGAGGCGTTGGGATGGTTGAGATCGTACTGTATCTCGCTGGCCTGACTGGCATAGTCGCCTTGTGCATAAGTATTTACATTGTGGAAAGCTTTGCCACCGAGGAGGTCCTCCATGGTGGAGTAGTGCATGCCCTTGTTGCTGGCCAGCTGAAGGCCGAGCTGAAGCTTGGAAGCCTTGCTGACGTTCCAGTCGAAGGTGGATCCCAGATTGGTAGCCAGGTGATCGTTGTGCTTAGCCTCTATCCAGTACACGGCATCGCGACCCACGGTGTTGAGCTGCTGGTTGGTGTAGTAGAGCTTGTCGAAGTTGATCTGGCGGTTACGGTCGCTTGCCATCCAGAAGTCACGGCTCTCGGTCCATGCATTGAGGTCGTCTGGCGACTTGTTGCCATCGGTGTTGCCCCACACGTCGAAGTTGTACGAGGGGAAGTTCTTCCAATAGTCGGGAGCGGGATTCTGGCCGTTGTAGTTCAGGCGAGTGGCGCTGTACATGGCGTACTTGGCAAAGGCACTCGTGGCGAGCTTCATGTGGTCGTTGATCTTGAAGTCCCATGTGAGCAGGGCACTGGGCTCGAAGTTGTTGACCACTCGGCTGGCACGCTTCTGACCGTTCTGATAGCCCCAGTAGGGATTGTACTGACGGTCGTTGGCCAACCAGTAAGCCTCGTCGGTAGAGGCACCTTGCTGGGCACGCTCGGTGGGGTTGCCCCAGGTGGCGAGGTTGATGGAGTGTCGCTCGTTGATGACCTTCTCAGCAGCCAGGAAGTAGGCTAGCGAGTTGTAGAAGGTACCCTTCACGGCAGCCGTCTGCATGTTGGCCCAGCGGTAGCCCACAGTGCCGAAGAAGGCCCATCCGTGCTCGTTGAGCCCGGTACCATAGGTGTACATGGCACGAGCGGAGTAATTGCGATTGACGGCAGAGAGCGTCACCTTGTGACCTGTGGCAAAACGGCTGGCATGGAAGTCGTAGTTGCTGCTACCACCGATGTTGGAAATGCCAAAGGCATTGGCCTCAAAAGGCATGGCGGCATCCTGATTGCGTGTGGCATCGTTCATACCGCCCACGGTGGAGTAGTTGAACTGACCGTTCTCCAGGTTGTTCACCTGTACGCCATTCATGTAGATGTCGTTGTACTGCGAACCGTAGGCACGGAACTTAAATCTGACGGGGCTCCAGAGGTAGCCCACGTTGCTGGTGTAAAGGTTGGTGTTGGAGTTGACCATGATGACGTTTTGCGTCATGTCGTCATCCTCGCCCAGTTGCGACTCGGTGAAGGTGAAGGCCGCATTGTCCTGCTTCAGGTCCTTCTCCCCTTCCGTCGAGACCGTGTTTTGGGCATAGCCAAAAGTTGCCGTTAGCGTGAGTGACGCCACAAGCATCAGCTTTCTTTTCATAAGAAGATATAGAGTTTATTTGTTACTTTTGATGCAAAGTAATAAAAAAATGGGCACATAAGGGCAAGGAAATGCAAAAAAGTGCGAGAAAAAGTTCCTAATGTCACAGAAAGGCCTTATCTTTGTGGTGAAAACAAGAAGAAATGTGCTGAAGAAAATGAAAAAACTTTATTTTTCAATTCTCATGCTGGTCGTTCTGGGGATGCCTGTGCGTGCTCAGGAACGACAACTGATGTGTCATGCCATTGCCTTCTACAACCTGGAGAACCTCTTCGACACGGTGCACGATGAAGGTAAAAACGACTACGACTTCCTGCCAGACGGCTCATACCACTGGGACAAGATGAAGTACGAGCACAAGCTGGCCAACATGTCGAAGGTGATCTGTGACCTCGGTACCGACAAGCTCCCCTATGGAGCCAGCATCGTCGGTGTGTCGGAGGTGGAGAACAGCCGAGCCATGACCGACCTCTGCTCGCAGCCTTGCATGAAGGAGCGTGGCTACAAGTTTGTACACATAGAAGGTCCCGACAAGCGTGGTGTGGACTGTGCCTTGATCTACAATCCCAAGGCCTTCACCATAGAGAAAACCTTCCTCCAGCCCTATGTCTACGAAAATGGCGATACCACCCATGCCACTCGAGGATTTCTGACAGTACAGGGCAAGCTGGCCGGTGATGACCTCACCGTCATCGTATGCCATCTGCCGAGCCGAGGCGCTGAGGGCAAGTTTCGCGACTGGGGCGGCAAGCAGGTACGCCACCTCACCGACAGCATCATGGCTGCCAATCCCAGCATGCACATCGTGGTGATGGGCGACATGAACGATGATCCCGACAACAGCTCCATGGCTGAGTACCTCGGTGGCAAGCGCAAGGAGAAGGATGTGAAGCAAGGCGACTTCTTCAACCCCTGGTGGGAGATACTCCGTGGCAAGGGACAAGGCACACTCTCTTATCAGGGTGGCTGGAACCTCTTCGACCAGATCGTCTTCAGCAAGAACATGATCGACGGACGTCCCAAGAAGGACTACACCCAGCTCACACTCCACAGCTACCACATCTTCCAGCGCGACTATCTCATGCAGCAGAGTGGCAAGTACAAGGGTTCGCCCATGCGTACCACCTCCGGAGGTGTATGGCTGGACGGCTACAGCGACCACCTTCCCACCGTGACCTACGTGGTGAAGCAGCAGTAGAGGAGACGATGCCGATGAAGAAGGACGGTGTCACGAAGGACGAAAGAAACAATTCAATCGAGATAAATTTTATTTTTAATTTTTAAATTTTAATTTTACTATGGTAAGTTACAAAGAACTGGGCCTCGTAAACACCAAAGAGATGTTTGCTAAGGCTGTTGCAGGCGGCTATGCTATTCCCGCTTTCAACTTCAACACTATGGAGCAGATGCAGGCCATCGTGATGGCTGCTGTTGAGACCAAGTCTCCCGTTATCATGCAGGTATCTAAGGGTGCTCGCAACTATGCTAACGGTACCATCCTCCGCAACCTCGCTAAGGGTGCTGTAGAGTACGCTAAGGAGCTCGGCTGCGAGAATCCTCAGATCGTTCTCCACCTCGACCACGGAGATAGCTTCGAGCTGTGCAAGGACTGTATCGACAACGGTTTCTCTTCAGTTATGATCGACGGTTCTCACCTTCCCTATGAGGAGAACATCGCTCTGACCAAGCAGGTAGTAGAGTACGCTCACGCTCACGACGTAACCGTAGAGGCTGAGCTCGGTGTATTGGCAGGTGTTGAGGATGAGGTTTGCGCAGCAGAGTCTCACTACACCAAGCCCGAGGAGGTAATCGACTTCACCAGCAAGACCGGTTGCGACTCACTCGCTATCTCTATCGGT
>JAZLII010000177.1:0-2667 GCA_045617275.1 Bacteroidaceae bacterium | reverse complement strand
ATAGCCATAAGACGCTGCTCTTCATCGCTCCACTCGTACATAGGGAAGTCGATAACCCAAAGGCAAGAGAACTTACTCTTATCACGAAGACCCATGCGGCTACCCATCTCAAGGCGCAACTCACAAAGCTGCTTACGTACCTTCATGGCATCATCACCACTGAGGATCAGGATGAGGTCGCCAGCCTTAGCATTCATCTTCTGCTTCAGCACCTCGAGAGTCTCGGGAGTGTAGAACTTATCGACACTGCTCTTCACGCTGCCATCTTCCTGTACACGAGCGTAAACCAAACCCTTGGCACCTATCTGAGGACGCTTTACAAACTCGGTGAGCTGATCGATCTGCTTACGAGTGAGTACAGCCTGACCCTCACAGCAGATGGCACCTATGTACTGGGCATCATCAAATACACCAAAACCAGCGGGGAAAATGCTTTCCACCAGTTCACGAGAAGCATTGTCGGGCTGCTGATTCTTGAGTTCTACAAACTCCATGCCGAAGCGTGTATCTGGCTTGTCACTACCATAGTACTTCATGGCATCTGCCCAGGTCATACGAGGCAATGCGGGAATATCAATGTTAAGAATCGCCTTGAAGAGATGACGGCTCATGCCTTCAAACATTTGCAGGATGTCTTCCTGCTCCACATAGGACATCTCACAGTCGAACTGAGTAAACTCAGGCTGACGGTCTGCACGGAGGTCCTCATCACGGAAGCACTTGCAAATCTGGAAATAGCGGTCCATACCAGCCACCATACAGAGCTGTTTCAAGGTCTGAGGGCTCTGGGGAAGCGCATAGAACTGGCCGGGATTCATACGGCTAGGCACTACGAAGTCACGTGCACCCTCTGGAGTAGAGTTGACCAGGATGGGAGTCTCTATCTCAAGGAAACCCTGCTGATCAAGATAGCGGCGAACCTCAAAGGCGAACTTATGACGAAGTTCCAAGTTGCGGCGAACGGGAGTACGACGAAGATCAAGATAGCGGTACTTCATGCGAAGGTCGTCACCGCCATCACTCTTATCCTCTATGGTAAAGGGAGGCGTGAGACTCTCGTTCAGTATATTGAGTGAAGTGACATTGATCTCAATTTCACCCGTTGCCAGATTCTTATTCTTGCTATAGCGCTCAGCTACAACACCAGTTGCCTGGATGACATACTCACGGCCCAGTTTCTGAGCCTGCTCCTTGAGTTCTGCAGGGCACTCTTCGTTGAAAGCCAACTGCGTGATGCCATAACGGTCACGCAAATCGACAAACGTCAAAGCACCGAGATCGTGTACACCTTGGACCCAGCCAGCGAGTGTCACTGTTTCTCCTACATTGGCAAGACGAAGCTCACCACAAGTCTTGGTTCTATACATATCTTTTTATGATTTGATTTTTCTGTATGCAAAGTTAGGCAAATATCACGAAACGAGCAAGTAGAACGTGTAAAATTAAACGGATATGCTATTTCGCATCTCTGCCTTCGATTCATTTATCCATAGTTAGAGGACTACAACACGTATGTAGTCTTGCAAATGGGCAGGACCAAACCCATATCCTCCCTGACTGTCTGACACTAGAATAAGCGTCTGTCGTCCATCAGGAAGTGGTTGGCCCAAGCACATACCCTCATAGTTGGCCCATGAATAGTCAAGTACCTTGAAATGAGTATCCCACTGAGTCACAAACTGCTTATTGAGAGTAGATCCGGGAGCAACATTGGTGTCTACCACATAGAGTTTGCAGTACACCCAACTGCCCATATAGGCTTGCGAGACGAAAGCTTCACGCTCCAACACCGCGACACGACCATCGCCAAGAGCAGTCATAGCCACCACACCATGATGCAGACTTCGTCCGAGACGGGTGGAGCGAGGACTGTCAAGCACATATTCATAGCGTGCATCTGGCTGAAAAATGGCTTTTCCTTCTTCTACACCAGAGGCCTTGAAGGATTGCAAGTGAAGCGACACAGAAGCGTGATTGAGATAGGAAGTGGGAACACCATCTGCTGGGAGGATATTCTCTGTAGTAGTATAGAAAGTCTGTCTCACACTATCGTAAGCTAAAGCCTCAAAACCATAGTTGGGATAAATGTTGCGAAGATCATCGGGCACATTCAACTCATAACCCGTACGCTGACCTTCACGATTCAGCTCTATGATGTCTTGATAGCCTTCACCGCAGACAAAGAAGCTTCCACGCTGTGGGCAATACACGATGTCTTCTGCATCTCTGATGCTTATGCCGTCCTGATTGGTGTCCAAAGGTACCTGTCCCAAGAAGCCACGATTCATGACGTTGATGATATCACCGGTCTGACGATCTTGTTGGATTTGCCACACATAGAATCCGTCCATACTTTCCTTATCGCTTACCACGGCAAAAAAGCCACCTCCAAAAGGAGTGATGCCTGAATAGTGTGCAGGATGGACACCCCACGTACTAAGTTTGTGAGGACGATGCAAAGATGCTCCGAAAGAGGTTGAGCACAACATTGCCATAACGAGTATCAGTATATTTCTTTTCATTGATTTACCCAATAGATAGCATAGAAGAAAATGCCAATAATAGCAAGATAGAATACACAAACGGGAAGTGCTGCAGTCTCTTTGATAACACCCGACTTCGTGTAGGTATCCGAGTAGAACTTTCGTTTTTTGAAAATAATCTCAT
>JAZLII010000176.1:0-8013 GCA_045617275.1 Bacteroidaceae bacterium | reverse complement strand
CGACAAATGCTTCTTGTAGTCAATGAAGACTGGCGCAATAGGCTGTACTTCTGCCTCCTGTATCTCGCGGAGGAAATGACTGGTGGAGTCACGATTGGTCATGACGGGATTGATCTCTGGCTTCTCTATCTGGGCGATGCTCGTGTCTACACCTTGCCGCTTGTTGACACAGACATAGTTGTCATTGCCCAGGTATTTGTTGGCTACGCGCATGATGTCCTCCTTGGTGAGGGCTTCGGTCTTTTTTACGGCTGCCACGCTCTCTGCCCAAGTCTGACCTGAGATGAAAGAGTTGACAAACTTCATGGCACGACTTCCATTCTCCTCGAGTGACTTTTCTACAGAGAGCTTGTAGTCGGTGAGTACGGAAGCGAGCAGACGATCGTCGAAGTCGCCCTTCTTCAGCTTCTCCACCTCCTCAAGCAAGAGTTGGCGTGCCTCGTCAAGAGTTTGTCCGGGCATGGGGTAAGCATAGAGCAACAGTTCGGCACCCTGCTCCATGGCGTTGTTGAACGAACCGCCAGCCATGAGTTTGTGAGGCTGTATGAGATCGAGGTCGATGAGACCTGCCGTACCGTTTTGCAGGATAGAAGCTGCTATCTCAAGTGCAAGATTGTCGTCCTCCTTCTCTGCAGGAGTGCGCCAGGCCACCCATACATTTTCTGCCTCTTCGCCGATGACTTCCTTGAAGATGGGGGCACTGATGGCCGGCTGGGGCTTGACTTCCTTGCGAGTGAGGTTGTCGTTGGCTTGCCACTCACCGAAGTACTGCTGGATGATGTCTACGACCTCATCGGGATTGAAGTCACCAGAGAGACAGATCGCTACGTTGTTGGGACGATAGTAGTTCTCAAAATACTTGCGAATGTTGATGAGCGATGGGTTTTTGAGGTGCTCCTGAGTACCTATGACGGTCTGTGTACCATAGGGATGGTTGGGATAGAGCGCAGCGCTGACAGCCTCAATGACCTTGTCCATGTCGCGTGTCATGCTCATGTTCTTCTCCTCATACACAGCTTCCAGTTCGGTGTGGAAGAGACGGATCACCATGTTCTGGAAACGGTCGGACTGAATCTTGGCCCAGTTCTCGAGCTGATTGGAGGGAATGTCCTCTTGGTAGCAAGTGACATCCTCTGAGGTGAAGGCGTTGCTACCGTCCGAACCGATGGTGGCCATGAGTTTGTCGTACTCATTGGGGATGGCATAGCGGGATGCCTCGTAGCTTACGGAGTCAATCTCATGGTAGATAGCCTTGCGAAGAGCTGCGTCGGTGGTGTGATTGTACACCTCATAGAGTGAGTCTATCTTGGCTAGTTCGGTGGCTTCGAGATCGTAGTTCCATGTACCAAACTGCTTGGTGCCCTTAAACATGAGGTGCTCCAGATAGTGAGCCAGACCCGTGCTCTCTGCTGGGTCGTCTTTGCCACCAGCATGCACAGCGATGTAGGTCTGGATGCGAGGTTGCTCGGTGTTGACGGTCATGTATATCTTCAGTCCGTTGGAGAGGGTGTATATCTGCGTGTTCATGGGGTCACCCTCTACGGTCTCGTACTCATACTTGCTGCTTTTGCCACATGCCGTCATGAGCAGGGCTGCAGTAGAAGCAAGCATGAAGGTCTTCAGTGTCTTCTTCATTTCGTGTGTAGTATTGACGATAGTGTTATTGGCTATTCTGATTTCTTGCTGCTCCGGCTACTCTATACTTTTGTGTCTATTCTCCCCTCCCTAATGGGGGGGAGGGTCCGGGGAAGAAGAGGCTTTTTATTTCTTCACTCCTACGATGGTGGTGGGAGCCTTCTCTTGGTTGCGTCGGTCGGTCTGGGTCACCACGCGAGCTGCAAGCTGAAGGAAGGCATTGCCCGTGATGGAAGCGGCATCGAGAGCCACAGGAGTGCCGTTGTCACCATTCTCGCAGATGCTCTGTACCACGGGGATCTGTCCCAGCAGAGGAACCTGCATATCTTCGGCGAGGTTTTTCACACCCTCTTTGCCGAAGAGGTAATACTTCTCCTCGGGGTGCTCGGCAGGGGTAAACCATGCCATGTTCTCCACAAGACCCAGAATGGGTACATCCACCTTTTCGTTCTGGTACATGTTGATACCCTTGCGAGCATCGGCCAAGGCTACCTGCTGAGGAGTGGACACGATGACTGCTCCTGTGATGGGAAGCGTCTGGACGAGGGTGAGATGGATGTCGCTGGTGCCGGGAGGAGTGTCGAGGATGAAATAGTCCAGATTGCCCCAGTGTGCATCTCCGATGAGCTGCTTCAGAGCGTTGCAAGCCATGCCACCACGCCAGAGAGTAGCCTGATCGGGGTCTACGAAGAAGCCAATCGAAAGCATCTTGATGCCATACTTCTCAATGGGGACGATGAGGTCGCGTCCGTCGATGTGCTCGCTGTAGGGACGGGCATCCTCCACTTGGAACATCTTGGGCATGGAAGGGCCGAAGATGTCGCAGTCGAGCAGACCTACGCGAAATCCCAGTTTGGTCAGGGCTACAGCCAGATTGGCCGCAACGGTGCTCTTACCCACGCCACCCTTACCGCTTGATACGGCAATGATATTCTTCACACCAGGCAGAAGGTCGGGCAGGTCGGGACGGGGAGCCTGAAGCGCCTTGGTCTTGATCTCCACCTCTACTTGAGGAGCCACGTAGGCATGGATAGCTGCCTCGCAAGCCTTGACGACAGACTTCATGAAAGGATCGGTGGGCTTGTCGAAGATGAGGCTAAAAGAGACGTGAAGACCGGCAATGCGGAGATCGTCTTCTACCATTTTCATCTCTACCACGTTTTTACCCGTTCCGGGGTAGCGCACTGTGGCCAGCGCGTCCATGATAAGTTGGGGATATATTTCCATTTTATTTGCTTACTTCTAGACTTGAACGTTTTTCTCTACTGTAACTGCGATATTCATCGAGGGGGATTTCCACGTCCGGCTCGGCGAGTTCGCCTGTGAGGGGAAGGTGGAAGCGGAGGTACTTGATGTCGATGCCTCGTGCGCGCCACATGCCCTCATAGTAGGTCTGGAAGGAACGGGCCTCGCGCAAAGCCTCGTCGTCTGCCGGACTGCCGCCTTGGGCAGGATCGGTGCAGTAGAGACTTCTTGTGCATATCTCGGGGGTTATCTGGTTGGCTTTGAGCATCTCCTCGGTGTAGGTGAAGAGGAAGTTGCTGTCGGTCTTCAGGTGGACGAGGCCTCCTTCCTGCATGAACTGGCGGTAACGGGCCAGGAAGTAGGTGGAGGAGAGGCGCTTGGTAGCCTTCTTCATCTGCGGGTCGCTGAAGGTGAGCCAAATCTCACTTACCTCACCTGGGGCAAAGAAGCGTTGGATGAACTCTATATTGGTGCGCAGGAAACCTACGTTGGTCATACCTGTGCCCAAGGCATCCTGAGCACCTGTCCACATACGGGAGCCCTTGATATCCACGCCGATGAAATTCTTCTCGGGATAAAGACGGCCCAGTCCCACGGTGTATTCTCCACGACCGCATCCCAGTTCCAGGACGATGGGGTTGGAGTTGTGGAAGAAGTCTTCGTGCCAACGACCTTTGAGGCTGAAAGGAGTCTCCTCCTTGATGGTATTGAAGGGACACTCTATGACGAGTGGGTTGGCTGCCATATCGGCAAATTTTGCCAGTTTTCCTTTTGACATTATTTCCTGTATTTTATGAATCTATAAACGATACCCGAGAGGAACACGGGACTGGTGAGTGCGATGAGAATTAGCCACTCCTTGAGGCTGAGAGGCTCCACGTTGAACATGGTACCGCCGAATTCTACGATCAAGAATTGTCCGAAGAGAATGGCGGCAGAGACACCCAGGAAGGCAGGACATTGCCAGAGACCTTCGAAGCCCATCTTGCCAGTCTGGAAGGCACGGGCATTGAAGAGGTTCCACCACTGCATGAGGACGAAGGTGGTGAAGAAGAGGCTCTGTTCGTGGTCGCTCAGGATGTGCGTGTGACTATGTGAAAGGGTGATGCTGCCCTGCTCCACGGTGAAATAATAGTAGAACGTGAGCATGCTGATGAGTACCACGAAGAAGGCACCTCCGGTGATGAAGATCCAATTGACCATGTGTCGGCTGATGATGCTCTCCTCTTTGGCTCGTGGCTTGTTGTCCATGACGCGCGGATTGGGGGGCAGAGAAGCCAAGGCACCTGCGGCAAAGGTATCCATGATGAGATTGACCCAAAGCATCTGCGTGATGGTCAGGGGAGATTCTTGTCCCATGATGGAACCCACCATCTCCACCAGGCAGGCTGCCACATTGATGGTGAGCTGGAAGAGTAGGAATCGCTGTATGTTCTGATAGAGCGAGCGTCCCCACATCACGGCTTTGGTGATGCTGGTGAAGGAGTTGTCCAGGATGGTGATGTCGCTAGCCTCTTTGGCCACTTCTGTACCGTCACCCATGGAAAGACCTACGTGAGCAGCATTGAGAGCGGGAGCATCATTGGTACCGTCGCCTGTGACGGCTACCACTTCACCCTGTTCCTGAAGCAAGCGTACCAGACGCTGCTTGTCGGCAGGGCGGGCACGGCAGATCACTTGAAGTTGGGCTACGCGCGAGGCTGCCTCCTCGTCGGTGAGAGAGGCGAACTCCGTACCCGTGATGACATGCTGTTCCTGATGGACATCCATGCCCAGCTGGCGTGCGATCTCACAAGCCGTTCCCTTCGTATCACCCGTCACTATCTTCACGTCGATACCAGCATGATGGCAAGCCTCGATGGCTTCTGGCACATCCTCACGGATGGGATCGCTGATGGCCGTCACAGCCTGGAAGTGAGTGGTGCCGTCGTTGGTGGTATAGGCAAAGGCCAGCGTACGCATGGCTTGGGACTGATAGGTGAGAAGCTGGTCGTTGATGTCCTCAGGGATGTCTTCCTGACACATGGCGATAACCACCTCTGGCGCTCCCTTGATGAACTTGACCGGTTCGTCGAGGGTGGGAGAGAGGATGGTGGTGGTCATATACTTGCGCTCTGTGTCGAAAGGCTCCTGCACGGATATCGGGCAGTTGTGGCGCATAGCCAGATAGTCCACTCCACGCTGATGCATCCATACCAGGAGTGCACCCTCTGTGGGGTTGCCAATAGCTTGCTCGCCTTCCAGATGAGCCGTACTGTTGGTGGCAATGTTTTCATAAAGCAGCGCCATAGCCTGCTCGTTGCCTCGGCCCGGCATCTCACGGTGTTCGGCCAGACGCATTTCCATGACGGTCATGCGATTCTGCGTAAGTGTGCCCGTCTTGTCCGTACAGATGACTGTGGCGGCACCCATAGTCTCACAGGCATGCATCTTGCGCACGAGGTTGCTGCTACGAAGCATACGGCGCATACTCAGAGCCAGGCTCAGAGTGACGCTCATGGGCAATCCCTCAGGCACAGCCATGACGATCAGGGTCACGGCTGCCATGAAGTAGTTGAGAATGTGGCCAATGATGTCCCAGACAGCTCCTCCACCTCCTGCGGGGGAGTAAGATAGTGAGGTGTCTGCCAAAGATGTTGCATCCTCGCTGACATAGGTGGTCCAAAGCAGTTTGGCGGTGAGGATGATGAAGCAAAGTGCTGCTGCCGAATAACCCGCAATGCTGATTTGCTTGGCCAGCTTGTTCAACTTAGTCTGCAAGGGCGTTTCTACCCCGTTGTCTATCTGTGATCCGGCATAAACACTGCCATACTCTGTATGATCTCCCACGGCATCGACCAGCATCGTACCGTGACCGGCCATGATGCTTGTTCCGCGTAGGACTCGGTTGGTAGGGTAAGTGGCTTCCGGATCCATCAGGCTTTCGTTGGTCGATTTGTTGACCATAAGTTCGCCTGTGAGTGTCGATTCGTTGACATTGAGGTTGGTGGCATCAAGCAGATTGCCATCAGCGGGAATCTCATCTCCGGTGTTCAACAGCACTACATCCCCAACCACGATGTCCTGCCTGGGAATCTGGCAAACCTTGTTGTCGCGCAACACGGTGATGAGTATCTCGTCGTTGACCTGATTGAGGATATCGAAGTCCTTGCTTGCCTTTACTTCAAACCAGAAGCCGATACCTGTAGCCAGCAACACGGCAATCATGATGCCAAGAGGCTCGAGAAACACACCGTAGCCTTCATCTTGTACCCAGCAATGGATGCAGGCAATGATGATGGAGAGTACCCATGCTACAAGTAGTATCTGGATGATAGGGTCGCCGAATTTCTCCAGAAACAATCGCCATAACGGTGTTCGTTTGGGAGGAGTCAGCACATTGCTGCCGTGAAGACGCCTGCTCTCTTCTACTTGCTGCTTGTTAAGTCCTGTCATATCTCGCTTGTAATTTTGCACAAAGATACGCAAAAAGACGCAAAGTAGGGTATACTTTGCGCCTAATATTTATTAATAAGGTGTAATGACCTGCTTATCGGATGTCGATGACGGGGATGTTGTCCTTGTCGTTGTAGAACAGATTTTCGCCTGCCATACCCCAGATGAAGGTATAGTAGTAGGTGCCTGCAGCAGCGTGCATAGACCATTCGGGCGACATGATGGCCTGCTCATTGTGGAGCCAAACGTTGCGGCTCTCCTGGGGCTGACCCATCACGTGAGAGATGGTCTGCTCTTCGGGCAGGTTGAAGTAATAGTAAGCCTCAATGCGGCGACCGTGGGTGTGAGGAGGCATGGTGTTCCATACGGCTCCGGGGTTGAGCTGGGTCAGACCGAGCTGGAGCTGGCAGGGACCCTCCTCGAGCACATCGTTGACGATAAGCTTATAGACGGTACGGTTGTTGGCCTCCTCGGTGGTACCTACGGGACCCCATACGGCAGCCTTCAGCGAACCCTTACGTCCGTCGAGGGTGATCCACTGGGTCTTGTAATGGGTGTGGGCAGTAGCCGAGTTGAGGTAGAACTTGGCAGGCTTGCTGGCATCCTTTGAGCGGAACTCCACACTCTTGTTGACGTCTACCCAGTTGCCTTTCTTGTCCTGCATGTGGCCACGACCCACGTAGAGAGCCTCCTTGGGAGAGAGGGCATATTCCTGGCCATCTACGATGACTACACCGTCACCGAGACCGCAGTTCACGATACCTACCTCACGGTTGTAGAGGAAGTACTTCTCCTTGATGGTGTTGTCCACGTCGAGACCCAGTTCCCAGAAGTTCTCGAGCTTCAAGGTCTGATTGACGGGCATGGCTCCACCGAAGATGAAGCGGTCGTAGTGGCTGTAGGTCAGTAGGATAGAGTCGGGACTCATGACCTTCTCCATCACGAAGCGCTCGCGCAGTGTCTTGGTGTCGTAGTGCTTCACATCCTCGGGATGGCAAGCCGTCTGAAACTTCACATGCTGGCGGCCTACGAAGCGGTCTGCCTCCTGGGCACGAGCAGTGCCCGAAGTGAAGAGTGAAAAACTAAAAGTGAAAAGTGCAGCAAGGGCTGCGGGAGTGAGTATTTTCTTCATTGTTGTACTTATATTGTTGTTGTAAGAATAGGTATAAATGGGTTTTAGATGGTTTCTGTATGTGATTTTATAATAAAAAAGATCACTTACTTGTTGATGCGCTTGCGATTCCAGACTACGAGAGCCAGAGTGCCGAGAGTGAGGATACCTGCGCCGATGTACTTGAGGTACTTCATGGCCGAGTAGATGGCGAAGGCGATGGGTGAAGAGGCGAAGTCGAGCGAACCGGCCTGGAAACCATCGGGTACGCGAACGGCCTTGTCATCGGGATGAGCCGAGGCTACGTCGTGGGCAGCAGAGGTGAAGTCACCGGCCATCCAGGTTACGAAGTAGAGGCCGATGATCAGGACCACCAGACCTACGATGAAGGTGCGGAGCACGTTGCCCTTGGTGTAGGGGAGCACCATCACAAACACATAGAACATGCCGGCCAGTGAAGCCAAAGGAAGGAACATGTTGCCGGGCAGCTTGGCAGCCAGCACGAGAGTTACGGGGATGAGGAGGATGGAAGCCACGAGGGTGGTGGGGTGACCGATGACGAGGGCGGGAGACATACCGATGTAGAA
>JAZLII010000175.1:0-20232 GCA_045617275.1 Bacteroidaceae bacterium | reverse complement strand
GTCTCACGAACTTGAGGCTACGCCTCGAGTACGCTCACGTTCGGGCATGTTGATGCAAGCATCATATGCCTCTCTCTTAATCACGAACTTTGACAATCGACAATCGACAAAAGGAGATAGAGAGGCAGGGGGTATTATTATACTATTTATAATATTATAAAATTTATAATTAAAATAATTTATATTTTCATTCTTCCACCCTCCCCGGTGTGTTTTCTCGATTGTCGATTGTCGATTGTCGAAGTTCGCGGAGCCAGAATGGGAAGCACAGCCTCAAGTTCGAGAAGGAGCTTTCTCGACGAAGTCAATAGGGAACGAACTATAGGTATGCCTCAAGTTCGATGTGTCCGAATCTTACGGACATGAAACAACGGATTATTAGTTCTTTGTGTCATGGGATAAGCCCAACCTATACATGTGAATCAAAGTTTTTTTGCTTATTATTTGTTCGTTTGCAAAAGATGAACTATTTTTGCAAAGTCGTAGCCTTTGCTGTTCCATCGGTAAAGAAGATATAGCAGGGCGAGGCACTACATAATTGAAAAAGCGTCATCGATGCTTTGTTCTAAGGCTCTCTGAAACCTAGGAAATTTCAAGTGATAGTCTGGGACAACGCTAGAAGTGACTGCTACGGGTATGCTACAACTGTATCCCGGAGTGTGCCCTGAGGGTATATTTATCCTCAAGCACACTTTTCCGGAGCTACATGTTAAATACCGGCGTAGGCAGACACTCTGCATGTTCACTATCACGGGTTTTCCTAGGACCTCAGAGACGGACAGGTAGAGTTGGAGGCCTACGCTTTTTGTTGTGTGGTTATCTTAGTCAAAACAAACAGCCTTGTCGGGTTTCAAAGGTGCTGAGATTTTACTATGGAACGTGGATTTGCTGAACCCAACCGACAGCAGTTGTGCACGGTTACAATTGAGTATGACGATGCTATCAGGTGTATTGACCTTGAAAATGTGCTGTCTGGTCTTCGCATGATGTGCCAACACGAACTGGCAACAAGGACTGGTGGAAAAGTCAGAGATTTTACTAGTCTGACAAAGATTCAAAGTATAGAGAAAGGAAGCATTGTCATAAATTTACTTCTCGACATCCTCAATTGTGATTTATGTATCAACATCAATTTGGGAGACTTAGATATTAATGATGTTGTTATTCTGTACTTGACAAAGGGAAAAGATGTGCCGAAAATACTAAAACCCTATCTGAACAACTTCCTGTCTGCTCTTCGGCATTTAAAAAGTTTCAAAATCCAAAGAAATAGACGTAAAACCACCATTGAGACTGATGGCTCAGGAAGGGTCAAAATAACGAACGAGGAAGATAGCTTGCAGATAGGCTTTTAAAATAAATTTTTAGTGGATATTGCTGTGCCGTACAATTCAGATCATGATAAGTTCAATATTTTCGGACACTTTATCTTTCCTTCAAAAGCCTATGAAATAACCCTAAAAGATTTATACTTAAATAGTAATACATAATAATTTATTAACACTTAAAAAAATGAAAAAGATTTATTTATTGATTTTCCCATTGTTGATTGCATCTTGCAACAGCAAGTCTAGTAACGATGAAAACGGAGTAGATTCATTGGAATGTGCTAATGTGGAGGCTCCTGCAGTTGAAGAGGTCGAAGTTGAAGAGGAAGAAGCAGAGGAGATGGAAGTGGAAGAAGAGGAAGCGAATGACATTCTTGTTCCTGGAGAGACATATTATTATACGACTGATGAGTATACTGACGAGTATGGTAGCACAAACCAACTTACCGTTGAACTTACTGCCTATAAGGATGGATCATTTAGTGGTCAAGTGATTGAAACCGTCACTTTGGCACATAGACCAAGCGAGCACAACGAGCACAAATATCCCATTGAAGGCGAGTGGACTGAGACTTCTCGACATGACAAAAGATACATGTATGTTGAGTTTGAACTTACTCAGAGTGGCCAGGAGTTCTGCATATACATAGATGAAGAACACAATGTGTACCTGAATGATCTAAGCTCAAAGCCTGGCAAAATCTATAAAAAGTAGACTTAAGACATACGACCATTGGTGTCCCGCATACAGGTGGGCACTAATGGTTGTGATCCCAATTAGAATGATTTGTAGTTATCGTACAATTGGTTGATTAAAGACTGTTTGACGCATTAATACGAACCTTATTACAATATGTATGAAGAATATGAATGGTATAGCTAAGTTTTTACTTGCCCTAGCTTTGTTCTCGTATGCTGGTAATTTTGTAGCAGCACAAGAATTGAAGAAAAAAACAGATTATGTATCTTCGCCTTCTACAGATAGCCCTAGTCATAGCATGGAATATAATTATTATGCCGACGAACTCGGTTATTTTGAAAAATACCATGGGTGGCAAACGGATGAAAGACCCGGAGAAAACCGTTTCCTTAAAATTCAATATGACAATGGAGTCCCAAAACAATTTGTTTTCAGCGATCTTCTTTATTATAAAAATCCCGATTTGTGGGAAACCGGACCGTGTTTTGTGGAATCAAAGGGACTGTATGATGCAGAAGGTATTTGTTACTTATCTTCAAAATATGAAGTACATCATGATGCTCTTCATTTCGAGAAAACATTAACGGGCAATTTCTGCGCATTTAAAGCAGAGGATGGCAACCTGTTATACTTCGATTCTAATGTAGGAGGCCTCTCAGGCAAAAAACTCTCGGAGTCTTATGACCAACATGTATTTGGAAGTCTTGATAATGAGAGTTTTTTCATCATACAGAAAGATAGTGGCTCCATTAACAGCGATTCGCAAAAGCAGCTTGAAAAAGAAAGAGGTGATCTTTTTATGAAGAATTTTATCTGGTTTGGAGACACCCTACTTCTATTTGATAGTCCTGCTGTGTTTGATGCCTTTTGCTCATTAGGCTGCAAGAGTCTTGAAGAAATGGAAAAGACTGGTTTTGGTTTTTCTGATGAGAATTGGAAGTACCTAAAAATTAAGGATGACGCTTTAATCCATGATGTTGGTTTTATGTTGGCATCAAGAATTCCCGCAGGATTAGATACAACAGACGATATTGCATATGGGTTTAGTAATACACCGAAGAAATTTGGGAAAATACCGTCAAGTTGCTGGTTCATGGAATTAGGACTTTTTAAAATAAACGTCGCAGGATTCTTTTGGCCGAAATGGAAGTCGAAAGTTAAGGTATACTACAAGGTGAGCAAATCATCAACCCCAAAACAACAGGAGAAGGCTCTTGAATTCCTGTCAGAGGAACAATATGAGAAATACAAAGACCGTTTGGTATACGTTGTTGCGAAGCGTAGACATGGTGTGAAAAAAGCAGATGGCTCTTATCTTTATGTTTCGGATGAACAGGAAAAGCAAATCGTTAAGACAGAAGCTGAGATAAAGAAAGATGAGCAGGAGGATAAACGATTAGAAGCACAACGTAAGGACATTAAGTTCCTGTTTGATGTGCAGCAGAAGCTTCGCCAAACTGCTGAGGCTGTCCGTAATCGTCCAAGCTTTGAAGAAGCACAAAAAAAATATAACTCTGAAGAATACAAGGCCAAAGTTGAGGCTATAGTAGAAAAAGCCAACGCAGAAAAGGAAAAGGAACTTGCCGAGAAAAGAAGATTGGAGGAAGAAGAAAAAAGAAAAATAGAGGAAGGCATCTTTACAGTTGTTCCTAGCCCAGCTGCGTTCCCAGGTGGTACATCTGCGCTCAGGGAGTGGGTGGAGAAGAACCGTAAAAATCCACCTACCCGTACTGCTTTTGGCCAAGCAACATTTAAAGTGGTTGTTAACAAAGACGGTAGTATCCAGGATATCGAGGTTGTTGATTCGCCAAGCGCATTCATAGAAGAAGCTAAGCGTTTGATTATGAGTATGCCCAAGTGGCTTCCCGCGGAGTATAATGGCGTTCCAGTCCGTGCTTACACCACAATTAAGATAGATTATCAAATCTAAACAGTAGGTAAATTTAAGATAAAGAGGGACTAGTCCTTAATATTTTGTCCAAGGGGTTGTGAAGTTGAGTCACAACCCCTTGACGTGTCTTAAGTCCTAAGAGTAGCATGTGCAAGGGGCAAATCTACTGTAGATTATTGCCCCAAAACGTTCCTTTGGGGAAACTCTTATCCCTTGTATTCATTTACAAAAGCAGAGCGCGTAGGAACTGAATCCTGCACGCTCGCTTGTCGAAGTTCAGAGCTAGCTACCATCGCGTTTCGCGATGGCAGGTTGCCTGCATGGCATGGTGGCTATAACCGGATTGTGAGTTTTGCTTAATCTGCCAGAGGGAAGTCGAGCCCCATAGATTGCCTTTTTGTCGTGTTCGACATTACTGTAGAAAGGAGTGTTGCGACGTTGCTCCCATTCCTGCATGGTGTAGATCTGCGGTGTCACGTCGGCACCGTGCTTCCACCCTAAAAGGACAAAGGGGTAGCCGAAGCGGGCAAAATCCTCCTCTGTCACGCGAGGTTGGTCGAGCAGAACAAGGATGTCCCAGTCGGAATCCTGGTGCTGACTTCCCCTGGCACGAGAGCCAAAAAGCCATACAGAACTGCCTTCAGGCATAGTTTTGCTTGCCTGTGACTGCAGCATCTGAAGTGTGAGCGGTTCTTGACTTTTCATGGGGCTTTTCTTTCTTTTGTTCCACTTTTTCAAGGGACTTTCCGTTTGCAAAGGTAGCAATAAGTCTCATAAAAACAAAAAAATATCGCGAAGATAATGCTGAAACCGCCCTATTCTGCCGTGCTCGGTGCCCTGCCAAGCGCTTCGAGGAACAAGATGCAAGGGACAAATACAACACACTGCGAGTAAATATAGTACCTTTTGTATATTACGTATTTTACGTTACGTATTTTGCGTAATAGTGTAAAAAGAGGGGCGTGGGCATGACTATATGCCTTGTCTTTCTGCACCTTCATACTGTGATCAGCCCTGTTTTCTTCGTAACCTAAAAAGGCTACGCCTGTCTTCTGAGCCAAATGGCAAAGAACCTGTCGTAAACACTATATGACCCATCCGACTCAAGAAGTATTATTTCCTTGTCTGTCAGTGCTGTTACGGCAGATTTTACTGTACTTGGTGCACTTAACCTGTATTTTTTTATAAATGCTCCACTCTGTATTTCCTTGATCGTCTGTTCCTTCGCAATGGCTTGCACTACAGCCTTTTGGGTATTCGTGATGAGGCGAACGAATGTTTGATAAGTCACTTCGTTCTCGTCAATCAGGTTGCGGAGAATGGTGTTGACAACTTCCTCGGTTAGTTCTTTTTCGTTCGATTCGTACATCCTGTTCAGCATGGATTGCAAGTACCAGGTGTGCCCTGACAGCTGCTCGTAAAGGTGGCAGAACACGTCTTCTGCAAGGGTCTGTCCGTGGTTGCTCAGCTTATCCTTCGCAAAATGGAAATAGGCCTCCTCGGATATGGTGGTCAGATGCATCAGTTGGCAACTTTGATAGAACGGGCGAGAGGCAGAAGCAAACATGTTCTCCAATACGTGTCGCTGGCTGCCTGAGAAAATAAAGTGCACATTGGACAGATGCTGTATGTGTGCTCGCAAAAGTGCCTCAACTTTTTTGTCCTCATAGTTGGCCACCTCTTGAAATTCGTCGAAAGCCACATAGCAGGGAATTTGTGACCGTTCCATGTAGGCAAATACTTCTGCTAGTGATTGCTCTGCATATTCGGGCTGTACGTCAACAGAAATACTTGGGGATCCTGTCATGTAATCAAAGGAGACTACCGGGCGAAGAGCCTTGAAGAACGTGGAGATCTTCTTTATGACTTTGGTTTCTGCACTGTCTAATGTTCCCACCACTGCCATGCCGAGCTTTCTAGCTAAGTCTGCCAGGCTGGATGTCTGATAGAGGTCTACGTAATAGCATTTGGCGGTCTTGTCGGCTTCTAACTTATGAAAAACATGCTTGATCAGTCCTGTCTTACCCATACGGCGGGGACTGATAAGTGCCACGTCGCGTCCGTTTTGCAATGCGGCAGACAGTTTTTCTGTTTCCTCTTTGCGGTCGCAGAAATACTCGGGGGATATGTATCCTGTGAGTAGAAACGGATTCACGGGTGTATTTTTCCTTTTCATATCGTGGGGTTTTCGTGACGAGATTTTCGTGACGCAAAGATACGCAAACTTTTTATACTATCAAAAAGTATGTCGAAAAAGTTATGCTTTCTTTGTCACGCGTCATAGGGGGTGTATAGGATAAGGTGCTGTCACTGTTCCTTTTTTGCTTAGGCAGCTGGTGGTAAGACTAGTAGGGGGGGTATCAGCAGTAATGACCTCTCCCCTCGTTGTGTAAGGGTATCCATAGTGCTGCGGATACCCCCCCCTCGTTGCGTAGGGAGGGGTCAGCGGTAATGATACCTCCCTCCTTATTTCGTAGGGGTATTACTACTATGAACACCCCTCCCTCCGAAGGTTGGCGGAGGGGTGTAGGTGTTGTCGGCGCCCCTTGCTGGGATGCCCGTTTCGCCTGTTTGAAAATAACATAAATTTGTAACAATTTTCCGTGCTTGAAAATTTGGTTTTCTGCGCCTTTTTTCGTAACTTTGTACGTTCGCATATATAATATGCGTGCCGGGGAAAAGACTAACCAATACCCTTAAACTCTAGGCTAAAGAAAATCAATAAAATACGTGTTTATGAAACATTTTACTATCTTTAAATCATGGCTCGCCATGCTGCTCCTCATGATCGGAGTGAGTGCATCGTGGGCAGAGAGCGTGTACAAGACGGCGCTGTTTGGCACCGCCTATAACAGCGAGTCGATGGCTGGCTATACCAATTCTTGGTCGGCTACTAACGGCGGCTTTACCGTAAATCTTGAGAACTGGAACAACAACGGCAATGCGTGGGAGTATGTGAAGACCGGTAGCAAGAACGGAGCTATGGTGGGAACCATCACGACTGCAGCGGCTATTGACAAGGCGATTACAAAGGTTGTCATGACCATAGATGCCTTGACGATGACCAATGTGAACAGTATGACTCTGTATTCTGGTACTTCGGCATCAAACATCACTACGGAGGAAGGTTCGTTCAGTATAGCAAAAGGTGCGCAGGCTGTGACTGTTTCAAGTCCTTCTGCGGGCAAGTTCTACAAGATTGTGGTTGACTGCAAGAAGGGTTCTTCCAATGGTCTCGTGACGGTCAGCAAGATAGAATATTATATTGCTGAAGGTGAAACCGTAGTTCCCGAGGAGCCTGAGGTGACAGAGTATGCAAGTCTCGCAGCTTTGGTGGCTGCCGGTGCTCCCACTACTACGGGTGCTACTGTGAAGGTGACCTTGAAGGACATTGAGATCACGGGCATCAACAAGTCGAGAACCGGTATCTATACAAAGGTGGGTGACCAAGAGGTAGAAGTTTTCTGTCAGGGTGTGCCTGCCGATGAGGCTTGGGCTGTTGGTGGTAAGGTAAGCGGTACGCTGACCTGTCCCTGGAAGCTCTACAACACCACTTGGGAGCTTTGTCCCGATGACTGGAGTGGTCTTACTTATACCGCTCCCGAAGGTGGTGGTACTACCGATCCCGATCCTGAGACTCCCGTGGAGGAGACTTTCTCTTATACGCTTGAGACCGTAGGTCAGGGTAGCGTAGTCTTCAAGGATGCAAGCGGCAACGTGGTGGCTGCTGGCCAGAAGGTGGCCAAGGGCACCATGGTGAAGCCCACCTTCACTCCCGCTACTGGCTGGGAGCTGAGCAAGTGGGAATACTACTCAAGCACCGGTGAATGGAAGACGTTGACGGACCAGTTCAGCATCACCAAGGACGTGAAGTTCAAGGTAACCTTCACCGAGACTGCAGGTGGTGAGACTCCCGACCAGCCCGGCACTACCGACAAGGTAACCATCGACCTGACCAAGGACGAGACCACCACAGCTACGACTGATCTGTTGGAGTGGGCCGGAAGCATCGTGACGGTAAGTGCGACAAAGGGTAGTACGGTCAATGCAAACAATTACTATCCTGGTACACCTGAGAAGAATTATACAAGCACCCGTTTCTACACCGGTGCGACGCTGACCTTCACTCCTGCTGCTGGTGTCTCGATAGCTTCTATCGTATACGAGGCAACTACTCCAGCCTATGCTACGGCAATGGCCGATAACACATGGACCAACGCCACAGCTGCTGTGGATGGCACTACCGTCACCATCACTCCCGTGGATGGTACCAAGGCTGTATCTGCAGCTATCGGTGCCAACACCGGTGGTAAGAGCTTCGTCATCACACTGGGTGAGCCCGTGGAGATCCCCGATACTCCCGACACTCCTACCGTGGGCGTAATACCCAACTTCATCAAGACCTCTACCCTGACACTGACTGTGGGTGACGAGCCCTACGACGTGCGCAGCTGTCTGAACATCCCCAGCGATGCCGGCTACAATCAGTACTCCATCACCACCTCTATCAATGGTGAGACTGCCAAGAAGGATGAGTTCGCTTGCGTTTACTCCAAGATATCCTTCCAGAAGGCTGGCACCTACACCGTGACCGTGAAGGCTCCTGCCGTAGAGGGCAAGTATGCTGAGACTACCGGTACCATCACCGTGACCGTGAAGGCTGCTACGGTAGTTCCCGAGATTCCCGAGGATGCCAACGAGATGAGCATCGCCGACTTCATCGCTGCCGGTGGTAGCACCGAGGGTGTCTACTTGATCGGTACGGTAAGCAATATCAAGAGCACCACCTATGGTAACTTCGACCTCACCGACGAGAGCGGTACCATCTATATCTATGGTTGCTTGACTCCTGAAGGACAAGAGAGGCAGTTTGCTACCCTGGGCGTTGCTGAGGGCGACAAGATAAAGGTATTTGCTAAAGTATACCAGCTGTACAATGAGATCAAGGAGGCTGTCAACGTAGTCTTCGTGGAGAAGATGGAGTCTGATGAGCCTGGCACCGACGAACCTGCAGGAGATGAGTTGACCGTGACATTTGGTGATCTCGGCTTTAAGTCTTGGGGTAAGGAAGAGGCCTTCAGCGGTACAACATACGATGAGGTAAGCCAGGAGAAGGATGGTGTAACATTTACCTATACTCGCAATAGTGGTTCTTGCTATGCAAATACATCTGCTATACGCTTCTACAAGGCAAACGAACTGACCATTGCTGCTCCCGCTGGATACAACGTCGTAGAGGTGACTTGGACTGGTTCTGGCTTCAAGGATGACGTGACAGCAGATGAGCCCACTTGCACATCTACAACATCTAGTCTTACTTGGGTAGGCGAAGCTCCTTCTGTAGTATTCACTCGTCCAAGTGACGCATCAAGCTACATGACATTGTCTGCAGTAAAGGTGAAGATCGCCAAGGACAATGCTACCTCTGGTACTCTCCAGCTCGTGGCACAGAACGAGGATGGCTACTGGGCAACCTTCAGCGCTAAGAAGGGTGTCTTCTTCAAGAGCGCTGATGCTACGGTCTACACCTTGACTGTAGATGGTGAGAAGGTAGTGGCTACCGAGCTTTCCGATGACTCATACGTGACCACGGCAGCAGGCTATGGATACTATGTACCCGCAGGCACGGGTGTGTTGGTCAAGTCAAGCAGCACTAGCGTGACCTACTACATGAGTGCCGGATCCGACCTCGACGAGCTCCTCCCCGTCACCGCCGACAACCTGCTCCGTCCCGCTACGGCTCAGATGACCGGTGACTGCAAGTTCTACCGCCTGGCTTACGACAACTACACCGCCAAGACCGGTCTGGGCTTCTACTACGGAGCTGCCAATGGTGCCGCCTTCACTTGCAAGGCCGGTGGTGCCTACCTCGCAGTACCTGCTGCTGTAGCCAGCGTGAAGGGCTTCACCCTGGGTAGCCTCGAGGATGCCATCAAGAGCGTAGAGATGGCAGAGCAGAGCGGCGCAATCTACGATATGCAGGGTCGCCGCGTAGAGAAGGCTCAGAAGGGACTCTACATCGTGAATGGCAAGAAGGTGGTAGTGAAGTAAACATCGATATCCGCACCGTGACTCCTCCCGCGCTCCGTGTGGGCCGGGAGGTGCCTCGGGCAGATACACATACTAAATACAGAAAGACAATGAAAAAGACATATATAGCACCAGAGATTTCGCTCGAGCACGTAGAGGCAGAGCAGATGATGGCATTCTCCATCTTCGACAAGTTGCCAGAGGATGACAACGAGAACAATAAATTCGCCAAGCCCGTAGGTGGTCTCGACATCTGGGGCGACGAGGAGGAAGACTAACTTCGACAATCGACAATCGACAAAAATGAAAAAGACACTTCTTCTTTGCATAGCCCTGGTGGCCGCTCTGGGCACGATGGCTCAGACACCTCAGCAGTTGGCCTCCGTTCGCCTCAAGAAGGTGCTGGGCGACATGATCAAGAACCACACGACCATCTCCTACAACAGTCTGGCCGACATGTATCCCTACACCGACCTTCGCCCCAACGGCACCATTTGGGACATCTATAGCGACAAGGGCAACCTGACGCTGAGCAAGACGGGCAGCAGCAATGGTGAGGGTCAGACCTACAACAAGGAGCACACCGTGCCTCAGAGCTGGTTCAACGAGGCTTCTCCCATGAAGAGCGACCTCTTCCATGTGTTGCCTACGGACAGCTACATCAACAACATGCGTAGCAACATGCCTTACGGCGAGGTGGGCAGTCCCACGAAGCAGAGTGCCAACGGATTTTCCAAGGTCGGTCCCTGCGTCACTCCCGGCTACTCGGGCACCGTCTTCGAGCCCAACGATGAGTACAAGGGCGACGTGGCGCGTATCTACTTCTACATGACCACTTGCTACTACGACAGGGTAGGTAGCTGGTCGGGTGGTGTATTCGGCCAAGAGGATAAGTTCGCTGACTACAAGGGCTATCCCGGTATGGCAGAGTGGCAGCTCAAGATGCTCATCCGCTGGGCCAAGCAGGACCCCGTGAGCCAGAAGGAGATAGACCGCAACAATGCCGTCTACCAGAAGCAGGGCAATCGCAATCCCTTCGTGGACTGCCCCGGACTGGAGCGCTTCATCTGGAGTGAGTACGCCGAGTAGCGGTTTTCTCCGACAAACGACATACGACAAACGAACACACACACCTCCGCGAACTTCGACAATCGACAATCGACAATCGGCAACACACACCTCCCCCCCGGTGAGATGGTGCTGGTACAGATACAAGAGAAGGACCTACCGTCTGGGTAGGCCCTTCTTTTATTGTAAGGTGGATGGAAACTAGAATGAACGGAATGAACGGAATTTTTAATATTTATTTTCGCAGTAAACATAGAAAAAATCTATTCCGTTCATTCCGTTTATTCTAGTTTCTCTTCATATCGCAGTATGCTTTGAAGATCATCCATTCCGTTCATTCTAGTTTCTCTATCAGTTTTCCAGAGCTTTCGCCCTATTTCGTCTCGGGGAACTTGTCCTTGTAGACCAGCTTGGCCGCTCCGCTGGTGATGTGTACCAGTTCGGGATGCTCCTTGGCAAAGGTGTCGATGTGGCGCACACGCTTCTCGGCCAGTATCTCGTCGACAGCGATGAGGATGCCTGTCTCCTCCACGTCGCCGAAGCCATCGTTGATGGCCGTACCGAAGAGGCGCATGGTGGGTGAGAGGCCCATGTAGGCATTGACCAGGGGAGGGATGTTGTAGCCCAACTGGCGCACCTCGCGGTTGAGGATGCGATAGTCGGCCTTAAACTCGTCCTCGGTGAAGAGCTGAGCCAGTTCGTTGGGGTCGGCCTCTATCTGGAGCGGTGTCATGGGGAAGATGAGTCCGTCCTTGTCGGCAAAGTGCTTGTTGAGGAAGAAGAGTATCATGTCGCGGCAACGGCGGTCGTAGCTGGGATACATGGTGAACTTGCCGAAGAAGTACTTCACATTGGGCATGATGACCGTCAGGGCACCCAGTCCGTCCCAGAGGTTGTCGAGGGCAAAGAGACCCTTGGCGCCACGCTTGCTGCTCTGGTACTCGAGGGTCACGAAGGAGCGGCCGAGCTCGATGGTGTAGGGCATATAGTCGCGCATGAAGCGCTCACTGAAGTGGAACATGTGCGAGGTGGCCAGTATGGGCTGTCCCTGCTCGTCGACCTGCACCTCGGAGCCCATGAGGTAGCGGTATCCACCGAGTATCTCCTCTGCTTCGGGATTCCACACGATGAGCTGCTTGTAGGGATTTTCCATGGTGTCGAACTCATCCAGGTCGAGCGCCATGCCCGTGCCTCCTCCGGCATCGCGGAAGGCTATCTCGCGCAGACGGCCTATCTCGCGTACCACGTTGGGACTGTCTTGCCAGGTCACCACGTAGATCTCGTTGCTACTCTTATTGGTAAATCGAAGACGCTTGTCCTCGGTCAGTTCGCTCTTCAGTACCTCTACAGGTATGGGATCAATGATTTTTTCCATTTCTTCTTAAAGCACACGAGGCGCTTTCTCTCTTTCTATTGGGGTTGGTGGGTGAATGAATGTTTCTTGTCTTGAAAGGGTACGCACATGGGAGGGTACCCCTGGGGGCTGTTAGTTCTCGTGGGTGTCGTAGACACGGTCCTTGACCCACTGTGCCCACTCCTTGGGAGTCTTCTGCTTGTCGAAGGTCTGGTAGGGGATGGGCTTGCCGATGTGCACGGTGTAGTGTCGTCCCTGACTGCGGTACATCTCGTCGGGGAGCAGGAGCATGGCCAGGTTGAACTTCAGGTGGAGCTTCTTGCAGAGGTTGGCTATGCGGTAGAAGCGCTCACTGTTCTGTCCCTCGAAGTGGATGGGCACCACGTCGCGCTGGTGCTGCACGCTCTTGGCCACAAACGACTTGCTCCACTCCAGGTCGCGGATCACACCGTTCTGCTTGCGAGAGCACAGACCTGCGGGAAACATCACCACGTGGTCTTCGCTGCTGAAGGCACCCTCGACGATGGCGGGGAAGTTGCGTGCCTGCTTGCCCAACTTGTTGATGGGTACGCAGAGCGGTGCGAGACCCTTGAGGTTCATCAGCAGGTCGTTGACCAGATACTTGATGTGTCCGTCGTAGGCCTTGCCCAGCACCATGCCCAGCGTCACACCGTCGATGGCACCGAGGGGATGGTTGCTCACGAAGGTATAGGCACGGCCGTCCTTGGGCAGATTCTCCTGTCCCTTGATGTCCACGGTCACACCGAGATACTCCACGCAGTGCTCGCAGAAGTCCACGCCCACGTAGCCCTTGCGCAGGTAGGTGTTGATGAAGTCCTGATGAATGAAATTCTTAAGCCATCGTATGATAAATCCGGGCACTTTCTTGCCTGCCCTCTGCCTTACGATGGCTTCGATGTCTATCTCGCTGATATTGTTTTCTTCCATATTTCCTATGAATCTTATGCAAATGTAGTTAAAAAATCGGTATGTGAGGAAATATTTCGGTAGGAATGTGATGAAAACCGCAAAATAATGTAGGCATCGGGACTTAATCCGTAGATACGGGAACTCTTGTAGGCCGTTTTGCTCTTATTTCTCAGTCCTCCACACCGGCTATGCGACGTGTCTCTTTGTCGCTGGTGGGCTTTTCTTTGTCGTTTTCTCGCATAGATTGTTCAAAACCACCCATTTCAACGGCCCTTCTGGCATCTGCCACCAGGATGCGGAGCGCCGTGAGGAGGTCGGTCTGGAGTGCCTTGGGCTGACTCAGGCGAGGTGCACTCTCCACCCATGCCTCTTCCCAGGCTGTGCGGTCAAATTTCTCCCCACTCCGTCTGGCCCTCCATGTCTGTACGAGGCGTGGACGATAGTAGTCGCGCACCAGTCCGGCCCAGAGACGTGCCGAGTAGTCCTGTACGGGTTCGTCGTAGCGATGATCGCCGTACCACACTGTCACGATGCGTCGTGCATTGACGGCATTGCGGTGCTTGGTGGCCTCGTCGCTCCCCATCTTCATGGCCTTCTCCTCCCAGAGTGAGAGATTGTAGAGCGGGTGAAGGGAGAGCACGGCATCCAGGTCGAGCATGAGGCGGTCGAGCGTGTCGATGAGCGAGTCGGCCAGTGCGGTGCGTCCCTCCTCGATGGCCTGACCGATGTGCAGGTTGAGCTGCTCCACCATGCCGGCAGCGTAGAGCGCACTGGCCTCTATGAGGTCGGCCTTGAGAAGAGGCGTCATCTGCTGCTCCATGAGTGCCTTGTCGGGATTGCTGAGCAAGGCACGCACACCGTCGTAGAAGTCCTGTGTCTGCTTGGCACTGCCCCTTCCGGTGAGGTTGCCACCCACTTGCCAGCCGTAGCGAGGATGGTCGGTGAAGTAGTTGTACACGCTCCGGTGCAAGGCATCGAAGTACCACTGTACCTCCTCGCTGTAGTGCCCGTAGCGGCAGTGTGCATAGCGGGGTAGCCATTTCTCCAGGTCTATGGTGCCCTGCTCGAGCCATCCCACGTCGGTGATGAGTTCGTAGAGCATCTCATTGTTCTCCACACCCTCCGGTGTCATACCGTATCCCGTAAGGCTTCCTTTCAGCGCAGAGCCTTGCAAGGTCTCGGGGAAGTGCTTGGCATAGTCGTCGAGCTTGCCCGTCATGGTATTCTTGCCTCCCATGTTGGGCAGGAGGGTGTAGCACCAGTCCTTGTGGTTGAAACTGTCGTAGGTCTCCCAGGTCTTGTTGCCATATCCGCCATACTCGGGCGACATGTAGAGCACCATGAAGCGATGGTCGGGGAGGTGGCTGGTGAGGGCGTCAAACTTCTCCTTGCCCCATGCATTCTGCTGGAAGACGAAGGTCCAGCCCTGTGTCACCCATACGGCTTCGGGATGCGACGAACCCTCACGGATGGTCTTGTAGATGGAGTCGCCATACTGGGTGAGCAGATCGAGGTCGGAGGGTATCTCCATCTCGTTGAAGGAGTCGGAGAGGTAGTATCGGCAGGTACCGTACTTCTCCTCCCACTTCTTGATGAAGCGTTGACCCACCTCCACGAAGGCAGCCGAACCGGGAGAGAGCCGGTAGTTGCGATGCTCCTTGGGCACCCAGTTCCAACCCGTGAGGTCGGCTGTGCCGGGATAGTGCAGGGTGAAGGCCTCGGGTACGAAACCTCCAAAGGCCGGACAGATGGGCTTCATGCCCAGTGCGCGCATACGCTGGAGTACATACTTGCAGAGCGCCTCCTGACGGATGTTCCACTCCCTTCCCAAGGGTCCGTCGAAGGAGTTGCCCGAGAGATTGCCCATGCGAAACCAGGGCAGATGGGCCGGTCCCACCTCCCAGGCATCTATCTCCTGCTCAGAGAGTCCCATGTCGAGAAACACCTCACGGTACACCTGTTCGGCTCCGATGAGTACCAGAGGCATGTCGATGCCGTGCAGGGCCATCCAGTCTATCTCCTGGTCCCAGCGTGCCTCGTCCCAGTAGGGGCAGGTGTAGCCGTAGGTCACCACGTTCATGTACTGATGGTCGCGATAGGGCGAGGTGACCTGTCGGCCCGGTGTGGCGATGTCGGCAGGACGGGAAAAGCGATTGCCGCTCCATGAGGCGATGCCGGCCTGCTTCTCCTTCACATAGTCGTAAAAGCCTCGGCACGCTGCCACTCCGCTGCTTGCCTCGATGACGAGCTTGCCTCCACGCGTGTAGTAGTGGTAGGTGTCGCATTCCTGCCCGTTCTTCTCAAGTGAGAGGTTCACCTTCACAGGCAGGGTCTTGCCGGTGAAGCGATCTATGACGCTCTGGGCCGCCTTCTCTTCGCGCTTCTGCTGCTTCTTGTCGAGGGCGAGGGCCCGGCAAGGCAACAGGGAGAGGAGGCAAAGGAGGAGTGGGAGTGTATGTCTCATGGTTTGTTTTTTTATGGGATATGATATACAATCAGGCATAGGGATAAAGAATTGAAACTGGAATAAACGGAATAAGATATCTATTTCGTTCATTCTAGTTTTAATAACATCTTCATTCGTCTATCCCTCTCGGCAGGCTTCGCAGATACCCTTGACGAGGTATTCCACCTCTTGCATCTGGAAGTTTTGCGGCATGGGTACGGGTGGGATGAGTTGGTCGGCAAAGCAGTAGGTGCGGCCACACTTGAGGCAGGTGAAGTGTACGTGGCCGTGATGGTGCTCGTCCTCACAGCGGCAGAGGCAGTATTTGCACTGTCCCATACCGTCGTCGAGCTCATGCAGCAAGTGGTGCTCCGTGAAGAGGCGCAGGGTGCGGAAGATGCTGCTCCGGTCCATGTCGGGAAGCCATTCCTCCACGTCCTTGAGGGAGAATGCACTTTGCTTGTGTTGCAACTTGCGCCACACCAGGATGCGCACCGCTGTGGGTTTCACACCGTGCTCTTGCAGATGAAGTTCTACTGTCTCTTCCATATACCTTATTTTATATATAGCTTATTCGCTCGCTTTGCTTTGAGGTCGGAGGCCCAACGGAAAACCGTTGGGAACGGTGGCTTCTTAAGTTTAGGCCGTCCCGCTTTTGAGGTCGGGGGAACGGTGGCCTTTTAGGTTTCGGCCGCTTTGTTGAGGCAAAGATAGTGTTTTTGCAATTAGGTTGCAAGAAATCTGACGTACCTTTGCCGTGTAAATCAAAAAAAACAAGTCGTCATGGAACAAATATGGCATATCGTGGAGCAGATATGGGACCTTCTCAATGAGATGTCGCCCTATCTCCTGCTCGGTTTTCTGCTGGCCGGACTGATGCACGTCTTCGTGCCCGGCAGTCTGTATAGCCGCTTTCTGGCCAAGGGTAACTTCCGCAGCGTGCTCTATGCGGCACTCTTCGGCATACCTCTGCCACTCTGCTCCTGTGGTGTGATACCTACGGCGATGTCGCTTCGCCGAGAAGGTGCGAGCAAGGGCGCTGCCGTGTCCTTCCTCATCGCCACACCCCAGACCGGTGTGGACAGCATCATCGCCACCTTCTCCCTCATGGGACTCCCCTTTGCCATCGTGCGCCCCATTGCCGCACTGCTGACTGCCATCTTCGGTGGTCACATGGTCAATGTGGCCACTCGCAAGGAAGAGCCAGCCGTAGCCGGTGTGGAAGCAAAGGTCGGGGAAGGAGAGATTTGCGGTGAGTCGCACAGTCACGGTCATGAAGAGTCCGAGACCTGTGGTGATTCGCACTGTCACTGTCATGAGAAACCCGAAGGTGAGGGATTCTTCTGCAAACTCAAGGCTGCCCTCCAGTATGCCTTCGTGGAGATGATGGAGGATATAGGCAAGTGGCTTGTGGTGGGTCTCGTGGTGGCTGGTCTCATCACCATCCTGGTGCCCGACAGTTTCTTCTCCATCTTCCAGGGCAACACCTTCCTGAGCATGCTCCTGGTACTGTGTATCGCCGTGCCCATGTATATCTGTGCCACAGGTAGCATCCCCATCGCTGTGGCCTTGATGATGAAGGGACTCACACCGGGTTCGGCTCTCGTACTGCTCATGGCCGGTCCTGCCTGCAACGTGGCCAGCATCCTCGTCATCAACAAGGTGCTCGGTCGTCGTACCCTCGTCACCTATCTGGCTTCCATCATCACGGGTAGCATCCTCTTTGGTGTCATCATCGACCAGTTCCTGCCTGCGGAGTGGTTCCTTCCCACAGCGTCGCTTGTCACCTCCGATTGCTGCCATGAGCACGCTGCCTCTTGGTGGAGCATCGCCTCTACCGTATTGCTCATCTTGCTCCTCATCCATGCACTTTGGAATCATTTCCGTGGTCACAGTGCCTGCACTTGTCACTGCCACGAAGGGGAAGGCAAGGAGAGTTGTCACTGCCACGATGAGGCTTGTCACTGCCATGACGGTGAGTGTCATTGCCACGATGAGGAGTGTCACTGCAAGGACGGTGAGTGTCATTGCCATGAGTGTGACGACGACGACGATGACTGCTGCCACTGTGGTGAGGATGCTCGCAGTGAGGCCACACCTCGCATAGCCTTCACCATCAAGGGTATGAACTGCAACCATTGCCGTGCCAATACCGAGAAGGTGCTACTTTCCCTTCCCGGAGTGAGCGAGGTCACTGTCGACCTTGCCTCTGGTCGTGCCGAAGTGGTGGGCCATACCACAATAGACGAGGCTCGTCAGGCTCTTGCCTCCTTGGGTTTCGACGTGGTCTGAAAAAGAGCTAAATGACGTCTGTTCGACGGCTGTAGAGTCTATTCATTAAGTTCATCGAACTTGCGCTTCAATACAGCAAAGGGGTCGGTTTTTTGCCGATCCCTTTGTTTTTTTTACTTCTCATCTCCTTGTTTGTCTCTGCCCAGCATGTACTTGGCTTGCAATATCTTGTTGGTGAGGAGTTGCGGATAGTCGCGGTGTGTCTTGAGGAAATGCTCCACCTTCTCGTAGGCCTCCTGACTGCGATGTCCGGCCAGCAGATTGGAGCACCAGTTGCCTGGGAAGAAGATGTCGCCTGTGCGCTGTATGTCGGGCAGCAGTGCCAAGGCAGGTTCGATGTACTTCACGGCCTCCTTCTGACGCAAGGGGTGGTTGAGGTAGTAGAGCACGGAGAGCGTCCAGGGCTCGATGCGTCGGTTCTCTGCCTTCTTGAGCGACTCGAAGAGCGCATCGCGGTCCTCCTGACTGGCCACTACGGCACGACTCACGTAGTCAAACTGTGCCAAGCGGTCCGGATTGGCCAGACGGTTTCGCTGCAGGGAGATGATACTGTCGGCACGCTCGGGGAAGTGCACGGCCAGTTCGTAGGCGAGGGTCATGTAGTCTTGCTCGGCAAGCAGAGGGTTGTCGTACCGTTGCCACATGGCATAGAGCGAGTCCACCACCTCGGGTGTGCGTGCCTCGCTGGTGAGCAGGCGTAGCAGTTGGGTACGGATGGCAGGCAAGGGATGTATATGTGCCATCTGGAGAAGTTCGGTGTCGAAGGCTTCTTCGTACTGATACGTGCCCTTGATGGGCTGATACATGTAGCTCACGAGCGTGAGAGCCGTCAGCGGATCCTGTTCACGGGCCAGCATATCGGTCAGTTCGCTCATGAAGTGCGTATCGCCTATCTTGCCGTTGAGATAGTTCTCATAGAGTGTCATCAGCATGGCCTGACGTCGAGCCCCATTCTCCTCGTCGTGCCAGGTGAGCAGCAGTGAGTCGCACTGCTCGTGGGTGAGTTCGAAGTATCCGTACTCCTTGCCTATGCGCAAGTCGTGAGCATCCGTGGCGGTGAAGTGAGGCCAGTTGGCCGTGTCCACCCATTCCTTGCTAAACGCTTTCAGGTCCACCTCGGTCTCTGCATCCAGGATGGCGATGAGGTCGTCCCAGGTGGCATTGGCGTAGAGATAGGTCTTCACGTACTTCTGTATGCCTCGGCGGAAAGCCTCCTTGCCCATCAGTTCCACCATCTTGCGCATCATCACGGGAGCCTTGTTGTAGATGATGTTGTTGTAGATGAGTCCGGCATAGCGCAGGTTGCTCAGGGGTTGGCGTATGCTCGTTCGTCCTTCGGTGCGGTCCTGACTGATGGCTGAAGCCGTATAGGTGCGCAGGAAGTTGAGTTCGTGGTCGATGTCGGGGAAGAGCGGTTCGGTGATCTCGGCTGCGAAATAGTTGGCAAAGACCTCCTTGGTCCATACATCGTCAAACCACTCCATCGTCACGGCGTCGCCAAACCACATATGGCTGGTCTCGTGACTGATGAGCTCGGTACGGCGGAGTCGCTCGTCGGGGGTGGGATTGGCCGAGAGGAAGAGCGTGTTGTCGTTGTAGAAAGTAGCACCTACGTGCTCCATGCCGCCAAACTGAAATCCGGGCAGGATGACGAGGTCGTACTTGGGAAAGGGGTATTTCACGCCGGTGAACTCCTCTTGCCACTTGAGGGCAAAGACCACCTGGTGCATGATCTCGGGCAACTGTGCGATGCGCAGCGAGTCGGTCTCTCTGTGGTAGGCACCGATGGAGTAGCCGTCTTCCTCGTAGCGCTCATACTCAAACTCACCTGCTGCAAAGGCAAAGAGATAGGTGGGTATGGGCACGTCTATGGCGCTGTGGTACCATCGATAGCCGGGTCTGCAGGGCTTCTCCAGAGGTTCGTTCTTGGCCATTCCGGTCTTGTCGTCTTTTCCGGCACCATTTCCTGCCTCCTCTGTGTTGAGACTCGTGATTTCAGCACCATTGCTCACAGCCTTCCACGACTCGGGCATCTCCAGGTGAAGCGCAAAGGTGGCTTTGAGGTTGGGCTGCTCAAAGCAAGGGAAGACGGTGCGGGCACGGTCGGGTACGAAGAGCGTGTAGACGTAGCCGTCACGACGGTTGAGCGACTGTGTGCCTGCCGTGAAGTCTATCAGCACCTCGTTGTCTCCC
>JAZLII010000174.1:0-10285 GCA_045617275.1 Bacteroidaceae bacterium | reverse complement strand
GTCGCGGTCGTTGAGACCGTCGTAGAAGAGCTCGAGGAAGTGCCCCTTGCATATCTTCAGGTAGACGATCCATGGGTCGCCATTGTCTTTGTGGAGTTCAAATACTTTCTTCCAGCCGAATACCTGGTCGAAGAAGGCTACGGTCTTGTCCATGTCCAATGGATTCAAGGCGATGTGGGCGATGTCTTTTATCATGGTGTTGAACGTTGAGCGATGAATGATGCGGGGGTATCAGGCGTCCTGAAACTGCATGCCGTTGTCGAGGATGACCTGTAGCTTGGTGTATTCCGAGTGGAAGTCGTTGGTCAGACGGTCGGCATAGAGCTGGGCCCAGTACTTGGCCAGGGGGAGATTGTGGAAGAGGCAGTTGCCACAGGTCTCGGGCGTGGTGGCGGGTACTTCCTCCTGTTCGATGAGCCACTCCATGCACTCTATGGTGAGGGGGCGCATGCGCTCTGCCGTCCAGGGCGTACCGTCGGCCGAGGCTTTCATGATGACGTACATGCCGGTCATGCAGCCCATGGGGCCTACGTAGACCACGTCCTGCTTCACGCCTTCACGGTTGCGAAACCAGGTGGCCATGAGGTGCTCGAGGGTGTGCATGGCAGTGGGGTCCACCCAGGGCTCTTTGTTGGGTTCGGTGATGCGGAGGTCGAAGGTAGTGAAGCCGTCGTCCTCACGGGAGACATAGATGCCGGGCTTGAGCACCGAGTGGTCTATGGTAAAGGATGTGATTACTTCCATATGTGTGATTTCTATTTGTTCGTGTCAAAGATAGTGTGTTTTTTTTGATTGTCAAACGAAATCGGTAAAAATTGCATCCTGCCAGACTTATTTTGCTTCGTGCTTGCAGATTTTAGGAAGATGTTGTATTTTTGCAAAAAATAAAACTCAAGTACTATGAGAGCGAAAGGTCTACTTCTCTTGCTGGCCACGTGGCTATGGCTCACTCCGCAGGGACTATGGGCGCAGACGGAGCGCCAGGAACCGAAGATCAAGTTCGAACAGATACTGGGCGACGTAGGCAAACTGTCGGCCGGAAAGGGGGAGAAGCGTACGGTGACGTTCCCGTTCACCAACGTAGGCACGGGCGACCTCGTCTTCTCCAGTGCAGAGACCAGTTGTGGCTGTACCACGGTGAAGTTGCCCAAGAAGGCTGTGAAGCCCGGCAAGAAAGGCAAGCTGCAGGTGACCGTGGATGCCAGCCACATGGACGACCGAGGTGTGTTCGGCAATCTCATCACCCTCTACTACAATGCCTCGCAGCGCTACACCCGCATCCGTGTGAAGGGAGAGATGACGGATTGAGAAAAGAAAGCCACTTTTTTAATTCACAATTCACAATTCATAATTCATAAATTGTAATTTATAATTTGTACTTTATAATTTATAATTCGTAATTGCGAAGCTGCCTGTCCCCTGATCCATTTAAAAATAAGATGCAATCATGCCGATGCCTGCCAAAGTGGCGCCTGAATGATAGAAATATCTTTGAAACAATGCTCTTTTCGGCAAAAATGAATAAAAGAAAAGCCATAAACTTGCACGAATGAAACAAACAACCTATCTTTGTCATCGGAAAATGCAGACAGCCCCTAAGGGGCTCTTAATGAGAAATGTATACTGCTCACCTGTCTGGGAATGTATGCATTAATAACGACTAAACGATCCAATGAACAACTAAAGATATGAACGACATGAAAAGAATCGTGATGACCTTATTGCTTTGCTGCTTTGTGGCAGGCATCAATGCACAGGACCTACTGCCTCAGACCCGTGCCGAGCGCAAGGAGATGATCAAGGAGAGACGTGAGGCACAGAAGAATGCTAAGGCGCTCGAGAAGCAGATCAAGAAGCAGGTGAAGACCAACACCAAGGCGCTGAAGAAGCAGGGCTGGACAGTACAACCCGGCGTAGATCCCATCGACATGCAGCTGCAAAATTACTACAAGCAGAAGTATGCCATGATCGGTGAATTCCCAGCCTACATCATGGGCGAGGCTACAGGACGTGGTGCGAACTTCACTGGTGCACGCAAGGCAGCGCAGACCACAGCCAAGGTGGACATCTGCGATCAGCTTGAGGCAGAGGTGGCCGAACTGACGGAGCAGTCTGTGAGCAACAAAGAGATCAACTCACGCGAGGCGGAGAGTATCACCAGCACGCTGGCGTCGAGCAAAATACTCGTACAGCAGAAGTTGGGCCGTACCCAGACCATGCTGGAGATATACCGTGTGAAGGACGGCATGACAGAGGTTCGAATGATACTCAGCTACGACGGCAATACGGCCAAGTCTGACCTGATGAAGGCCTTTGAGGCAGCCAGCAAGGATCAGCAGGAGCGACTGATGAAGATACTCGGCAAATAAGTTTTGGACTCGTACAAAGCCATCATTTTTTTCTTACATACAACTCACAATCAACTACAGACGTGCCACAATACAACAAGCATATAGGTCGCTCGAAAAATCTGATAAGCCACCTCTTGGTCTCGCTCATCGCCTTCATGCTTATGGGCCTGGTGGCGCTCATCACCATCAGCGTCAAACCTCTCGATCCCATAGAGCGTGCCGTGAAGGACTTTTCGTTTACGGATATTTACTACGAGATACTCAATGATACCGGAGACCCAGAAGAAAGCCAGCTTGTCACCATCGTAGATATCACCCATCAGACCAACCGGGCCGAGATAGCCCAGACCCTGCATGATATCGAGCAACTCGACCCCAAGGTACTAGGTGTCGACTGCACCTTCGACGTGGAGGGGGATACTTTTGGTGCCAATGATTCGCTGGTGGATGTGGCAAGGCAGCATGACAACATCGTATATGCCATGAAGTGCACCGACTGGGCCAACGATAGTGAAGGATGGGAGCGCACGATACACAGTTACTTCTGGGAGAACGTCGACATACGTGAAGGTTCGGTCAACATGCCCCGTGCTAAGTATGACAACCTGAAGCGACGCATACCCACGGCCGAGATTGTACAGGGCGAGGTACAACCCTCATTCGTAAGTCAGGTCAAGGCCGTTTATCTCAATGAAGAACCTACAGAAGAGCAGAAAGAACTGTATATCAACTTCAGCCCGATGAGGTTCCAGGTGTTGCAGCCCGATGAGGTGAAAGAGCACCCCGAACTCATATACAATCGCATTGTGCTCTATGGCAGCATGGACAGCAACGAGGACAGCCACTGGACGCCAGCAGGCAAGGTGGCGGGAGTCCAGCTGCTTGCCTATGGCGTGGAGACCATGCTCTGCGAGAAGGAGGTACAGGATGTACCACTGGTTCCCTCATGCTTTCTCTCACTGCTGATAGTCTTCCTGGCTCAGATGTTCCAGGTGTTCTATATCAGACGCACGAAGCACTCTACCAACCTCTTCGTAAAGCATATAGCAGCTTCATCCTACATCGTGGGGTTGCTGACATTCCTGCTCATATCCGTATTTGTCTACGTGGGATTCATCATGTTCAAGTACTTCAACCTGAGCTTCAATCTCGGCTGGGCCATCTCCGTGATAGCCTTCCTCGGTACTTCGCGCAAACTCTATGAGTCTGTGAAAGACTACCTTCAGGAACTCTCGGAGAAGCATGACCGCCTGAAGTCGATAGCAGACAAACTCGGATGATATGAAGACAAGCATCAATCATAGACTGCTCACACTCCTTGTGCTCTTCGCCCTCATGGCGACAAAGGCATTGGGACAGGAACTGCGTGTGCTCTACGTGGCAGGCAAGGTGACTACCAAGACACAGACGGGCGATAAGCGTGTGATGACCAACGACATGATCAGCTATGAGAGCATAGTGAGCATACCACCAGAAGGAAAACTCGAACTCATCGATGCCAAGCAGTCGGCCAAGATAGTGCTCCACAAGGCTGGTAGCAACAAGGTCTCAGCACTTGCAAAACAGAGCGATAACAGCATCACGCAGCTAAGTGCCAAATACCTGGCCTATATCACCAAGCAGTTGACCAACAAGGGACTGACCAGCAAGCAGCGACTCACCGACTTTGCCACGGTGACGCGTGAGCAACAGGAGGAAGAGACACGCAATGCGCTTTCTGACCTGCGCGACAGGTTTGATATGGGACTCAACCAGATGCGTACCGGTTTCTACGACTTCCGAGACTCCATCAGTCAAGTGTATGTGGACTTTGTGCGCAAGGCATGGATAGCTGTACAGGCGCAGAAGAGAAAGTCACGTCCCAAGGACACACCTGCCGTACCCAGCGTGGAGGATGACGGAGAGACAGTGCCTGAGTCCAACTATCTCATGCGGGAGTATGAGCAGTTCAGCAAGACCTATATGCCAGATGTGGCGGTAGAAGTGGTGCCACCCTTTGAAGTCAAGGAAGGCGAACTGACACTCGACGAGCGTATCGACGACGATCTCTATGACAGCAAGATGCCTTTTACCTTCTATGGCACGCCCATGGAGGTGAGACTGGTAGAGGAGATGCGATTCAATTTAGGCCATGTCGTGCCCGACAATCTGGCCGAGGCTCTGAAGTTTTTCTGCTCTGCACGATATGACAACCTTCTTGTGGACTGTCTTCGTCTGAAGGCAGAACACCAACTCTGCGACTGGGCCTACATGCTGATGCTGAAGACCATCTGCGATCAGTTCCTCGGTGTGGAGACCAACGAGGCCAATCTTCTCTTGGGCTATCTGCTCGGACAGTCGGGCTACAAGTTGCGCTATGCCAAGGACGATACACGTCTCTTCGTACTGCTTGCCTGCGACGGTCAGCTCTACGACAAGGAGTATTTCATCATCGACGATGAGTACTATTATCCCATTGTCGACGTACCCACGCAGATGACTTTCTGCCAGGCCAGTTACCCTCAGGAGAAAGCTCTTTCGCTCTTCATTCGCAAGCCCATGAGACTGGACTACAAGGCAAGCACCCTGCGCAATGCTAAGTCGCGCCTGTACCCCGAACTCAGTGTGGAGATGGAGGTCAATCAGAATCTGCTCGATTTCTATGCCGACTATCCTACGGGCTACACCGGTGGCGATGCCACCACGCGCTGGCTCATCTATGCCCATTCCCCTTTTGATGAGAAGACCTTGCAGGGTGTTGTAGCCTCACTTAGGAAGCAGACTCGGGGGCTGTCTAAGAGTGAGGTGGTGGACCGACTGCTCAACCTCATACAGACGGGTATGGAGTACAAGACCGATGAACAGGTGTGGGGAGAGGATCGTGTGTTCTTCTGTGAAGAGACGCTGGCCTATCCTTACTGTGACTGTGAGGATCGTGCCATACTCTTTGTGAGACTGGTGAAGGAACTGACCGGACTTGACGGTGTACTCCTTCATTACCCTGGCCATCTCGCCTCCGCCATCTGCTTTGAAGAAGGACACACGGGATACTTCTACGAGCTGGGTGGCAGGCGCTACACTGTGTGCGATCCCACCTACATCGGTGCAAAGCCTGGCATGGTGCCCAGGTCTTACCGCTCCGAGAAGCCTGTCATCATTAAGTTGTAGACAAAAAAGTTTTGATATATACCATTATTTCTCAGTAAAAGTATATGAAGAAGATACTGACGTGCCTGATCCTGCTACTGATGCTTCCATGGACTGTGCTGGCAGATGACACCAAGGTCATCAAAGGCAAGTACACCTACTATGTCGATGAGAAGGACAACATCACCTTTGCCGAGGCGCGCAACAATGCCATAGAATATGCCAGGCGTGAGGGTCTGAAGGAGGTGTTTGGCGCTTATCTCAGTTCGGACGTGGTCACCCATATGAAAGTCTCAGCCGACGGGTCCACACACAACACCCTGTGGGACCTCAGCCAGGAGTCCGTGAAGGGTGAATGGTTGGGCGATATAGACGCACCCAGTGTCGATATCAGTTACGACAAGGCCACCCACACCTTTGCCTACACCGTGGAGATACACGGCAAAGGTAAGGAGCTCGTAGGCAACAAGACGCCTATCGAGTGGCATGTGCTATGCGACGGAACGGACGCGAAGAATGCCCGCGAGGTTTTCCCCAGCAAGAGTCGACTTTATGTGGATTTCAAGAGCCCCGTCTCTGGCTATGTGGCCATCTATCTGCTCAGTGAAGACGAGGAAGCCAACTGTCTGTTGCCCTACAGAAGCAGCGAGACAGGCATCTACGAGGTGAAGGCGGGTAAGCGATATGTTTTCTTTGACAAGGATGCCGATGCCCAGGCCGACCGCTACTCACTCTCCACGAAGAAAGAGTTGGAAAACAACGTGATATACCTGATCTTTTCGCCCAATAGTTTCACCAAGTGCAACGATGTGAGTACCGATCCCAATCGTCCTAGCCAGCTCAAGGTCAAGGACTTTGAGAAGTGGCGCATGGGCATGATGCAGAAGGATTCCAAGATGGTGGCCGAGCGTCGCTGGATAAAGATCAAAGGCGATTAGGCAGAGCATTTCGCTCAGTTTTACTCCCTTTTTCAGCCAGGTCGTTTCTGCGTCTGCTCCTAAGCCAAGGGCCTATCTAAGGTCTATTATCTACTAGAAAAACAAAAACTATCAATATATGAAAATGAAACTAACATGTACGCTCTTGATGCTGGCAGGCTTAGCCTGTACCAGTCAGGCTGCCACTATGATGGCGGGAGAGAGCGTGGGAGAAGGTGACAGCACGTCTATCACCACTATCGCAGACATCATCCGTACGCAGACCAAAGTGTTTGCCACCAACTCCATGGACATGCACTGGCACAATGTGTGGGATCGCAAGGCTTTCTTCAACATCTCTTATGGCAACTCGACCCTTGACGTCGTAGAAGCACCCACGCAGAGTACCGACAACTTCTCCAAGCAGTTCACCACCGATCTGAGTATAGGCATTGAGGCAGGCCGACGCTTTGCACTTCACAAGAGGCCTATTGCCAACATGGCGCTTTTCAGCCTCAATTTCACGCCGTTTGATGTCAACTATTCACACTACACAAGTAGCGGAGACGGTACATATGATAGTTCGGCCAAGTTTAAGGTGAAAAGCAGTACCTACCACGACCGTGCCTGGAATCTTGCTAAGCATCGCATCAACTACAACCTTCTCATTGGCCCACAGCTGACCCTGCACCCCTTTGCTCTCTTGTCAAACCAGGGACTCCATGACTTGTCATTCCATATCTACTATCAGATAGGTTACTCCGTCAGCCTTTTGCTCAATCAGAATGATCCATCTGCCGACATCATGCGCAATCCCTACAACAATGCTCAGACATCTGAGGTGAAAGACTTTGAGGACGATTTCAAGGGAGATCTCGGTCATGGTCTGGCCACGAAGTTTGGCCTTTCACTCTCGTGGAAGGCTATCGGTGTGGGCTTTGAGTCCACGGGCAACAAGTACACCGTCAAGTCGCTTCGTACCTCCACCTACGGCCCGGATTCGTTCAAGATGAACAACAGTGGTAAGTATTTCTTTATTAACTTCAGATTCTAGACGGATATGAAAAAATATATTCTGACCTTCCTTGTCAGCCTGATGAGTGGCATGGTAAGTTATGCTCAAACCGCAGAGAAGATCATCAAAGGTACGTGTGGAGACAATACCACTTGGACCTACGACGGATATACGCTGACCATCTCAGCCAGTACAGTGAACTACGATGGGGCGAAGATTGCCGACTACAATCTTCAGAACGTAGCCCCTTGGATCAAGAAAAAGCTCGACGTGAAGCGCGTGCGCATCGGCGAAGGCATACGTCGCATCGGTGCTTGTGCCTTTGCCAATTGCGTTGACCTGCAGGAGTGTGAGTTTGCCACACTCGATATCGAGGAGATAGGGTGGGGCGCATTCCTCAATTGTAAAAGTCTGCACAATGTCTCCATCCCCTCCGAAATTACGAAGATAGAGACCATTGCCTTTGCCAACTGTACGTCACTCTCAGCCATATACATACCCGAGCATTGCCGTGTAGAAGATCAGGCATTTGCGTCTTGTTCTGGACTGACACAGGTGAGTATCGGCACCACCTGCCTTATTGGCAACGACTGCTTTTCACTTGAGGTACAGGAAGGCGGCAAGTACGCTCATCGACAGATAGATGTAGAGGTAAAGAAATTGCCTGTATACATCACCACTGCCAACTGTAAGGCATATGGACTGTCCACAGCCTGCGTGGAGAAGTACTATGCGAAGGATCATGCCACAGAGTCATACGACGACGTCACCTCCAGCGTCGACATCAACATACCTCGCTCTTCCGTCGCACGCAACGACACCTATGCCCTGATCATAGGCAATCAGAACTATCGCTTCGTGCCCGACGTGCCCTATGCCATCCACGACGCACATGTCTTTGCCGAGTATTGCATGAGCGCCCTTGGCATCCCTGCCAACAACATACACGTGACCGACAATGCTACGAAGTCCATGATCAAGGATCAGGAGATGGACTGGCTGTCCTCCATCAATAGCACTTCCGACAAGAACCTCATCGTCTACTATGCAGGCCATGGTGTACCCGACACGAAAAACAAGAATAAGGCATACCTCCTGCCATCCGATGTACTGGGCACCCAGCCTCAGCACGGCATTGCCATGGATGAGTTTTATGGTTTCCTTGCCAGTCTGGGCTTCAATCGTGTCAATGTTTTTCTTGATGCCTGCTTCAGTGGCATCACCCGCGACAATGAGGGAGTGACGGAAGGCACTCGTGCTGTTGAGATCGTGGTGGATGAGGCAACCATCGACAATGGCAACGTCATAGTGTTCTCTGCCGCACAGGGCAATGAGACCGCACAAGCCTACACCGAGCAAGGTCATGGACTCTTCACCTTCTACCTGCTCCAAGAACTGCAGGCCAATCGCGATGTCATCAGCCTCGGCCAGTTCACCTCCAATATCATCAAAAACGTTAAAACCCAGGCTCCTACATTGCAGGCTCGCAAGAACCAGACCCCCAGTGTCAACGTATCATCCAAGATGCGCAATTGGCAGAACCTCATCTTCTGATCCCGGCTGTGCTTTATTACTCAGTTTAAGGAACAGTTGAGGGCTCCTTAGGATTCCTATAGTATTTCAATAATATCCCTGCGAGATACAAAGAATATCTCGCAGGGATATTGTGTATCTACCTCTAAGTTCTCATGAGAAGCACTCTGTCGAGTCTTCTTCATCTACCGAGACTCCCTTCGAAGACGAGGTAGATGAGGAAGAGTAGTTCAAAGAACAATAGAAAAATGGCATCAAAACCATTTTACATGTCCTGCATCAACAAAAAAAGAGCCTACTCTTGCGAATAGGCTCATCGATGTATGATGCAGTGTTACTTTACGAATATCTTCTTGCCATTGCGGATGACGATGCCCGTCTGTACTTTGCTTGTCTTGCGTCCATAGAGGTCGTAGGTGACGGACGATTGCGACGAGGTTGCTGGTGCTGTGATAGCATCTGCTATCTCTACATCCTCTACTATATTTGTAAATTTCGTCCACTCCTCTGCACTTTCGTATGCACTCTTGCATCCGGCTGGGACATGCAATGTGGCTTTGTAGTTTTGGAATGCAGAAGACCATTCGAACGCAGGCATCACAGGAGGCACCGTCGCAAAACATGTGATGGAAGCAAGGCTAGAACAGCCATAGAAAGCACCACCTCCTATGCTCGTCACACTATTGGGGATGGTGATGGAGGTCAGGGAGGAGCAACCATCGTTTGTGGCACGTATTGATAATCAGCGAGTTGCATGTGATACGGTAGAAAAGTCCTATCGAGGATGATTTGAGGATGTGAAATCGTGCAGATTTAACGATTTTAACTTTATTTAAGGCTCAAAAAGTTGGCTTTTATATTAATAGGTGTATCTGATGGAGAAGATGTAGGTTGTGAATGGACTGAGGTGTTTCATAATGGAAACATCTGTAATGGCATTTTGTTGGACTAGCATAACAAGAGGGTGGTTCCAAAACACCACCTTTGGATGAAGCGACAAAATGTGTATTCTGTCAAAGGAAGAACGAAGGGTATCGTGAATTGCTATACCCTTTAATAAAACCAGAGGGGTGATTCGCCCCGATGGTTTTACCAGATTAGCGAAATAAGAATGTGGTTTCATAACCAGATACCAAATTGAGGTATGCGTTTTTCTACCAGTACCTTGATTTAGGGTGGTGGTTTGCTCTGATGGTTTATCATTAGTTTACCTTGCAATTGGCATCTACATGCACCGAAAATGGTTAAAAATCCATATAAAACACTATTCTGAGAGCATCAATTAACTGAAATTGAGAAAATTTTATTACCTTTGCGCCCAAAAGGGCGCTAACCGCTCACAA
>JAZLII010000173.1:0-4487 GCA_045617275.1 Bacteroidaceae bacterium | reverse complement strand
ACCTTGGTGATGCCTTTGTCCTTGTAGAGGTCGGATATCTCGTCGACCATGTACTTCAGACACTCCGCATTGTCTACCAGCGTGGAGATGTCCTGAAACTGAATTCCTGGCTTGGGGAAGTCGGGGATGCAACGGATGTGTTGCTTGAGTTCTTCTCTTGTCATTGTGTGTTTTTTATGATTGATAGTGATACAAGTCGGTTGTTCGGTCGCTTCGCCTTTCGGTGGCTCGGTTGGTCATTGTTTCACGTGAAACTTTATCTGTTCATGAGCACCAGCAGCACGTTGACGTCGCTTGGTGAGACGCCCGGTATACGGCTCGCCTGACCCAGTGTCTCAGGGTTGATGCGAGCCAGCTTCTGTCGTGCCTCTGTGGAGAGGGAGTTGATGCTGGCATAGTCGAAGTGGTCCTTGATACGGATGCCCTCAAGGCGCATCATCTTCTCGGCCTGCTGCTTCTCGCGCTCTATGTATCCCTTGTACTTCACGTGTATCTCCGCTGCCTCCACCACCTCTCCGGTCTCGTCGCCGAGCGAAGCGATCTTCTCCTTCAGTCGTGCGATGTGAGGCGCGAGGCTGTCTATGGTGATGCCGGGACGCGCGATGAGGTCTATCAGCTTGCATCCTCTGACAAGGGGAGTCTCGCCCATCTGCTCCAGGGCAGGGTTGATATGCGCCGCCTTCACGGAGAAGCCCTCGCAGAAAGCAAGCAGTTCACCAACGCGCTCCTGCTTCTGTCGGAGCACCTCCATTCGCTCTGTGCTGGCCAGGCCCAGCTGGTAACTCTTTTCCGTGAGTCTCATGTCTGCATTGTCCTGTCGTAGCAAGATGCGGTATTCGGCACGCGATGTAAACATTCTGTACGGCTCGTCCACGCCCTTGATGACGAGGTCGTCGATGAGCACTCCGATGTAAGACTCGTCGCGATGCATGGTAAATGGTTGACTGCCAGCGCATTTCAGTGCTGCGTTCATGCCTGCCACGATGCCTTGCCCATCAGCTTCCTCGTAGCCGGTCGTACCGTTGACCTGTCCGGCCAAGAACAATCCGTCAACATTCTTCGACTCCAACGAGTGCTTTAGTTGGGTGGGATCGAAGTAGTCGTACTCTATGGCGTAGCCAGGTCTAAAGACCTGCAGGTTGCGGAAGGCAGGTATCATCCTCAGTGCCGATATCTGTATGTCGATAGGCAGTGAGGAGGAGAAGCCGTTGAGGTAGTATTCCTGTGTGTTGGTACCCTCTGGCTCCAGGAAGAGCTGGTGCTGGTCCTTGTCGGCAAACGTCACGAGCTTTGTCTCTATGCTCGGACAGTAGCGAGGACCGATGCTCTGTATCTGTCCGTTGAAGAGCGGAGAGTCGGGCAGACCCTCGCGGAGTCGCTGGTGTACGTCGGGGTTGGTGAAGCATATCCAGCAGGGCAGCTGGGGTAGGGCACGGGGACCGCCCAGGAAGGAGAACTTGTGACTGTCTGCATCTCCGGGCTGCTCCGTCATGAGGGAGAAGTCCACGCTGCGACCGTCTATGCGAACGGGCGTGCCCGTCTTCATCCTGTAGGACCGTATGCCGTGTGCCGTGATGGAGTCGGTGAGATGCAGGGAGGGTGGTTCGGCCACTCGTCCTCCGGGCAGCTTGGTGCGTCCGATGTGCATCAGTCCGTTGAGGAAGGTACCCGCCGTGATGACCACGCACCGGGCCTTGATGGTGACGTCCATGTAGGTCAGCACGCCCGTCACCTGTCCGTCCTTCACCAGGAGTTCCTTCACCTGGTCTTGCCAGATGCTCAGTCCCGGTGTGTTCTCCAGTATCTCACGCCAGGTCCAGATGAACTTCCCCCTGTCGCACTGGGCACGGGGGCTCCACATGGCGGGACCTTTCGAGCGGTTGAGCATGCGAAACTGAATGGCGGTCTTGTCCGTCACGATGCCCATCTGTCCGCCCAGAGCGTCTATCTCCCTTACTATCTGTCCTTTGGCAATGCCTCCGACAGCCGGGTTGCAGCTCATCTGGGCAATCTTGTTCATGTCCATCGTCACGAGGCACGTCTTGGCACCCATACGGGCACTTGCCGATGCGGCTTCGCATCCGGCATGGCCTGCACCTACCACGACAACATCAAATTTCAGCTCCATTTTCAGCTCTGTTTGGTTTCACACCCACAAAAGTAATGCTTTTTAGTGAAACAATTGCTTTGTTTGTTTGTGTAAATCGTATTTTTGTTATAATTTTGCGCTGTTATACCTAATTTAACATACAAAATACTTAAAACCGATTACCGGGGCCGCCCCGACACGCTCTTCCGAGAGTGCTGAAAGATACCTTGCCGCCCCCTTGTCTCAGGAAAATTCAAACAACTTAATTAATAACTTAAAAACATTCATTTTTTATGTGGTTATGTGATTCATCTATCGGAAGGAAAGTGGTGATGTCCGTTACCGGTACCGCCCTTATCCTGTTTTTGACATTCCACGGCCTGATGAATGTTGTAGCTCTCTTCTCTGCAAGCGGCTACAACTGGGTCTGTGAAATGCTGGGAACCAACTGGTACGCATTGGCTGGTACTGCCGGTCTTGCTGCACTCGTAGTGATCCACTTCGTCTATGCCTTCATCCTGAACTTCCAGAACAAGAAGGCTCGTGGTAACAACGCCTATGCCGTTACCAGCAAGCCTGAGAAGGTAGAGTGGGCTAGCCAGAACATGCTCGTTCTGGGTATCATCGTAGTGCTCGGTCTGGGCGTACACCTGTTCAACTTCTGGTTCCACATGATGTTTGCTGAGCTGGCTGAGATCGAGAACAACATCGCTCCCACCGACGGCTATGCCTGGATCGTCTACACCTTCCATGCAGCAGGTACCTGCAGCTACATCTACTCAGCCATCTACCTCGTATGGCTGGCAGCTCTCTGGTTCCACCTCACCCACGGTATGTGGAGTGCCATGCAGACCATGGGCTGGAGCGGTAAGATCTGGTTCAACCGCTGGCGTGTGATCAGCTACATCTACAGCACCTTCGTGATCCTGCTGTTCGTAGCCGTAGTAGTGGTATTCTGCCTCTTCGGAGACATCCACGGAGCCATCATGTAAATCTCTGAGAGAGGAACAACAAAATTCTAAATTGTAAATCGTCAATTCATAAATAAGATTATGGCAAAGACAATCGATTCAAGAATTCCCGAAGGACCAGTAGCAGAGAAGTGGACCAACTATAAGGCTCACCAGCGTCTGGTCAACCCCAAGAACAAGCTGAAGCTCGACGTCATCGTCGTAGGTACCGGTCTGGCTGGTGCCAGTGCTGCTGCTTCTCTGGGCGAGATGGGTTTCAATGTATATAACTTCTGTATCCAGGACAGCCCCCGTCGTGCACACTCTATCGCTGCACAGGGTGGTATCAATGCTGCCAAGTGCTATCAGAACGATGGTGACTCCGTTTACCGTCTGTTCTACGACACCGTAAAGGGTGGTGACTACCGTGCCCGTGAGGCCAACGTATACCGTCTGGCTGAGGTCAGCAACAACATCATCGACCAGTGCGTGGCACAGGGTGTACCCTTCGCTCGTGAGTACGGTGGCATGCTCGCCAACCGTTCGTTCGGTGGTGCTCAGGTAAGCCGTACCTTCTACGCTAAGGGTCAGACCGGTCAGCAGCTTCTGCTCGGTGCCTACTCTTCACTCTCTAAGGAGGTACACAGCGGCAAGGTAAAGCTCTACACCCGCTATGAGATGGAGGACGTCGTTCTCGTTGACGGCCGTGCCCGTGGTATCATTGCCAAGAACCTCGTTACCGGTGAGCTCGAGCGCTTCTCTGCCAATGCAGTAGTTATCGCTACCGGTGGTTATGGCAACGCATACTTCCTCTCTACCAACGCTATGGGTTGCAACTGTACCGCTGCTATCCAGTGCTACCGTAAGGGTGCCTACATGGCCAACCCCTCTTACGTACAGATTCACCCCACCTGTATCCCCGTTCACGGCGACAAGCAGTCTAAGCTGACCCTGATGTCAGAGTCTCTGCGTAACGATGGTCGTATCTGGGTTCCCAAGAAGCTCGAGGATGCAAAGGCATTGCAGGACGGCAGCAAGCAGGGTTACGAGATTCCCGAGGAGGATCGTGACTACTATCTGGAACGCCGCTATCCCGCATTCGGTAACCTCGTTCCCCGTGACGTAGCTTCACGTGCTGCCAAGGAGCGTTGCGACAAGGGCTTCGGTGTCAACAACACCGGTCTGGCTGTGTTCCTCGACTTCTCTGAGTCAATCCAGCGTCTCGGCATCGACGTTATCCGTCAGCGTTATGGCAACCTCTTCGACATGTACGAGGAGATTACTGACGTTAACCCAGGCGAGTTCGTACGTTCAGCAGGTGGCTTCGACTACTACAAGCCAATGATGATCTTCCCTGCTATCCACTACACAATGGGTGGTATCTGGGTTGACTATGAGCTGCAGACCACTATCCCAGGTCTCTTCTCTATCGGTGAGTGTAACTTCTC
>JAZLII010000172.1:0-17772 GCA_045617275.1 Bacteroidaceae bacterium | reverse complement strand
TAGATGGTACCCAGCAGAGTGGTACCGCCTTCGAACTTCATGTGGCCAACCTGGCTCGTGACGGACAGATCGTGCAGCAAGCTCGCGACCTTGCCCGTGAGGTACTCGATGCCGACCCAGACGGTACCAACCCCGATCATCGCATGATGTGGCAGCACTTGCGTGAGTTGGGCAAGGATCAAGTGGACTGGTCTTCAATATCCTGATTCCACTTTCGCAAGCCTTAGGACTTATCCTTCATTGCTTTGTGCATTTGTCACAACGGTTTCGCAAAACTGCGTATAAAAAACTAAAAAGTCCTTAATATTTTTGTCTTTCTGCTTGTAATTTGCTAATTTTGCAAGCGAATTGGTGAAGAATCACCTTATAACCAAAGAAGTTTTACTAATATTGATATGGAAAGAACACTTGTGTTGCTCAAGCCCGGCATTATACAGCGCAACCTGATGGGCGAGATTATCAGCCGTTTTGAAAAGCGTGGTTTGCGTATTGTCGGTATGAAGATGATGCAACTGACAGACGAAATACTCTGCCAACACTATTCGCACTTGGTGGAGAAGCCTTTCTTCCAGTCCCTCAAGGACTCCATGACCGCTACCCCTGTTGTTGCCTTGGCTATTGAGGGTGTTGACGCCATCCGCGTCGTACGTATGATGGCAGGTACCACCAACGGCCGCAACGCCGCTCCCGGTACCATCCGTGGTGACTATTGTGTCAGCAACCAGCAGAATGTGGTTCATGCCTCTGATGGTCCTCACACCGCCTACGATGAGTTGAAGCGCTTCTTCAAAGATGATGAGATCTTCGACTTTGGCATGACCAATCTGGATCGTCTCTACGCTCCAGACGAGTACAATCGCGACGAGTAGCAGATAGAGCACTCTGTCTGCAGACAGCTTTGGCTCGCTTGTGAGGTGTGTCGTATACACACTTTGGGCGATGCTTACGACGTCTTCCTGTGAAGGTGAAGATGTAGTGTATGCATTTTGTGCTCCTGAATCTGATAAGAAAAACATAACCGATAATTTTAAAGAACGTACATACTGCATGATAATATTGAGACACGTACTGATGGTCGCCGTCCTGGCCATGTCGAGTCTGACTACTCAGGCACAGGACTTGCTGACTCGTCAAGCCCCTGTCGATAAAAGAATGAGCGCCGTCGACAGCATTACCTTGCGAAGGAACATCCCGTTCCGCGAGGGCAATCTGAATGCGCCTTCTGTCAATCTCTACCCTTCCTGGAACAATGAGTTCACCACCAACTATGGTGTGCCCATGCCTAAGGAGTACCGTATCGACTTGCGCCACTTCTGCATGCCTTGCGACAGCCGACTGGTGACCTCTCGTTATGGATACCGTGCGGCTTTCCGTCGCAATCACTATGGTACCGACATCAAGCTCTATGTGGGCGACACCGTGCGTGCAGCCTTCGCGGGTAAGGTACGTGTGGTGGCCAATGAAGGTTACCGCAAGGGCTATGGCCTCTACGTGGTGATTCGTCACGACAATGGTCTCGAGACCGTCTATGGTCATCTCTCCAAGCAACTGGTGGTGCCCAATCAGGTTGTGAAGGCCGGCCAGGTGATTGCCTTGGGTGGCAACACGGGAAAGAGCACAGGTGCTCACCTTCACTTCGAGACTCGTCTCTTGGGTCAGAGCATCAATCCCGAGCTACTCTTTGACTTTGCTGCCCAGGATGCTTTGGGCGACTTCTATGTCTATCGCTCCAATGGCAAGAGCACCCTTGAGGGTGGTGTGCGCCATGCAGAAGCTCCTCTGCCTATGCTGGCATCTGGCAGTGATAGCAATCTGGAGTCGGAAGTGATCGTTGCCGTCTCTGAGCAACCCACAGTGCAGCAACCTGCGAAGAAGGAGAAGAAGCAAAAGGCCCGTGCGCAGATACACTCCGTAAAGCCGGGTGATACGCTGTCGAGCATCGCTCGTAAGTACAAGACTACGGTGGCCAAGCTTTGCAAGCTCAATCGCATCAAGGAGACTTCTACCTTGCGTCTGGGACAGGTCATCAAGTGCTCCTGATCCTTATTGTTTGAAGCAAATACACTTACCTTTGGTAAGCATTATATAGAGAGTTTGGCAGTCCAGACTCTCTTTTTTGTGTACTTGGGGGGTAATAATGTATGGAATAGTTGTAATATCCACATAAATATTGTAATTTTGCATGATGAAATAGCGTTTTCTGCGTAGCAGAACCGCACTAAAAAAAGATAAATCAGCAAAAATGGAGACGAAAGAACAGTTTGAGCAGGTGTTGGATGAGTGTCGCACGCTTTTTGCAAAGAAGTTGCACGACTACGGAGCAGCATGGCGTATCATGCGTCCATCTTCCATTACCGATCAGATATTCATCAAGGCCAATCGCATTCGTAGCTTGGAGGTCAAAGGCGTTTCGATGGTGGGCGAGGGTATTCGTCCTGAGTTCATCGGCATTGTCAACTATGCTCTTATCGGCCTCATTCAGCTTGAGCTGGGCTATGCCGATTCGGTCGACGATATGTCACCCGAGCAGGCCTTGGAGCAATACGACAAGCATGCCCAGGCTACACTTCAGCTGATGTTGCGCAAAAATCACGACTATGATGAGGCTTGGCGCAGTATGCGTGTGAGCAGCTATACCGACCTCATCCTCATGAAGATATTCCGTACCAAGCAGATTGAGGCGCTTGAGGGCGATACGCTCGTGTCGGAAGGTATCGATGCCAACTACATGGATATGATGAACTATGCTGTGTTTGGCTTGATCAAACTGACTTTCGGCGAGTAAAAAAGCCAAACATTGATAGGCGACCAAGTACGCTATTAGAGAGACAATACAAAGTAAGGTCTGGAAGTCAGAAAGGTACAATTAGAGAGACAAGGCAATAGGTTTAGACAATTATGGTGACAAGAACAAAGAAAGGTATGCTGTGGATGCTGGTGAACGCGTGTCGTTTGCTGGTAGCTGTGACGTTTATCTTCTCTGCCATCGTGAAGATCATCGACCCCCGTGGCACGGAGTATAAACTCCAAGACTATGGGGAAGCCTTTGGTGCCAGTGCGCTGCTGCCTTCCTACGTACCTCTTGTGCTGGCTGTGATCCTGGCATTGATAGAGTTTCGCATCGGCATCAACACTTTGTTTGGCATACGTCGTAAGTTCACTTCAAAGCTCACGCTGACCTTTATGGCGGTGATGACTCCTCTGACGCTCTACATCGCCCTGTACGAGCCCGTCTCCGACTGTGGCTGCTTCGGCGACGCTTGGGTGCTCACAGGATGGCAGACCTTCTTCAAGAATGTGGTGCTGCTTGCTGCCACCTTGGTGCTGGTATTCTTCCCACGCTATCAGACTCGTCTCATCAGCCAGAAGCATCAGTGGCTCGTCTCCATGTATTCCCTGCTCTATGGCATCGTACTGGCGAGTTATTGTATCTATTTCCTGCCCGTCATCGACTTCCGTCCCTATCGTGTGGGAGCCGATGTGGTGAAGGCCATGACGCCAGAGGGTGACGTGGAGTTTGAAACACAGTTTCTCATGGAGAAGGATGGTGAGCAGAAGCTCTTCACCATGGACGACTATCCCGACAGCACTTGGACTTTTATTGACACCAAGACCATACAGCATGGTGAGCAGGCTGAGCCGGAGATAGACAATTTGCAGATCGTGACCTGCTTGGATGGCGAAGACATCACGGAGGATATCCTCAATGCTGAGGGCTATAAGTTCTTCCTTGTGGCTCCCTATCTGGAGTGGGCCGACGACGGCTATATGGACGCCTATGAGCGCATCTATGACTATGCCGAGAAGCAAGACTATTCTTTCTATTGCCTTACTGCCAGTGGAGAGGAAGGCATACGTCGTTGGACCGATCTCACCGGAGCTGCCTATCCCTTTGCACACACTGATGCTGTGACGCTCAAGACGATGGTGCGCTCCAATCCCGGTCTTATTCTCATGAAGGGTCCTGTCGTGGTGGCAAAGTGGCCTTGTACCGATCTGCCCGACCTCAATGTCAGTTCGGCTCCGCTCGATCAGACACCTATGGGTACGCCTCAGTTGCAGAGTCATGTACAGCGTACTGTACAGCTGATAAGCTGGTTTGTCATCCCTCTCGGAATCATCACGCTCATCGACCGTCTCTGGTTTGGCCAGCGTATGTTCCGAGCCCATCGTATTCGCAAGAAAAGAAAAAAGAATATTGTTAAACCCATTAAAACAAACAACAATGAGAAAGAAAATCGTAGCAGGTAACTGGAAGATGAACCTGAACCTGCAGGAGGGCGTTGCCCTGGCAAATGAGTTGAAGGACGCACTGGCTGCAGAGAAGCCCAACTGCGACGTTATCATCTGCACTCCTTTCATCCACTTGGCTACCGTAGCAGGTATCACCGAGGGTACCGTCATCGGTCTGGGTGCTGAGAACTGTGCTGACAAGGAGAAGGGTGCTTACACCGGTGAGGTTAGCGCTGCTCAGGTAAAGAGCACTGGTGCTCAGTATGTCATCCTGGGTCACTCAGAGCGTCGTGCTTACTATGGCGAGACCGCTGAGATCCTGAAGGAGAAGGTCAACCTGGCTTTGGCCAACGGTCTGAAGGTTATCTTCTGCATCGGTGAGGTGCTCGAGGAGCGTGAGGCTAACAAGCAGAATGAGGTAGTAGGTGCTCAGCTTGCAGACTCTCTCTTCGATCTGACCGAGGAGCAGCTCTCAAATGTTATCTTGGCTTACGAGCCCGTTTGGCCTATCGGTACCGGTAAGACCGCTACTGCAGAGCAGGCTCAGGATATGCACGCATTTATCCGTGGTTGCATCGCAGGCAACTTCGGTGAGAAGGCTGCAGAGGAGATTTCTATCCTCTATGGTGGTTCTTGCAAGCCCAGCAATGCTAAGGAGATCTTCAGCAAGCCCGATGTAGACGGTGGTCTGATCGGTGGTGCTGCTCTGAAGTGCGCAGACTTCAAGGGTATCATCGACGCTTGGAACTAATACGTCTGTCCTGACAGACACAACAACAATCCCCTAAAGGATATCTGTTCGTCCCCCTCCTTCGGCTTCCCACAAAAGGGATGTCGGAGGAGGATGGGAAGACGGATATATCAAGTAATGATTAAAAAAATATTTAACCATTACCCAAAGAAAAGATGTTCAGAAGACTTTTCATACTGACTTTCCTCATGCTCGTCTCCATGGTGGGCATGGCACAGAGTAAGTACACCGACTATCTGCAGCGTAAGGTGGCAGGTAGAGGTACGGTGGTGGTACACCACGATGCCGAGATCGACATCCTTGTCAACGGTACTGCTTCGACGGCAGCTCCAAAGGACAAGACGGTGGTAAGCCAGAGTGGCACCATTGCTGGCGAGGTGGCTCCACAGGAGGAAGAAGCTCCTGCAGTGGCCCCTTCAGGCCGACACACGACGGCCAACGGATTTCGTGTGCAGATCATTTCATTGGGAAGCAATGCCCGCGACAAGGCCGAGGCCGAGTCCTGGGGACGTCGTTTCAAGGCTTATTTCCCTGCTACCAATGTCTACATCTCCTTCCGCTCTCCACACTATGTATGCCGTGTGGGTGACTACAAGACACGAGAGGAGGCCAACGAGATGCTCAAGCAGTTGCGTGAGACGCATCAGTTTGGTAGCGCAAGTATCGTAAGAAGCAAAATAAACATCTATTATTGATGGAAATGGATAAGCAAGAAGAATTACAGCAACATATACATCGTATCCTCGAACTGCTGGGTGAGGATCCTGAGAGAGAAGGTCTCCAGCGTACTCCCTTGCGTGTGGCAAAGGCTATGGCCGATCTCACACGTGGCTATCAGCAAGACCCCGTAGCCATACTCAATTCTGCCAAGTTTAGCGAAGAGTACAGCCAGATGGTCATCGTACGTGACATCAATTTCTATTCTCTCTGTGAGCACCACATGTTGCCTTTCTATGGCACTGTCCATGTAGCATACATCCCCGACGGTGAGGTCACGGGACTGAGCAAGATAGCACGTGTGGTGGACTGCTTCTCACATCGCCTTCAGATACAGGAGCGCATGACCAAGCAGATCCGTGAATGTATCCAGGAAGCTTTGCATCCTCTGGGTGTGATGGTGGTTGTGGAGGCCAAGCACATGGGTATGCAGATGCGTGGTGTGGAGAAGCAAAACAGCGTCACCACCACCAGCGACTTCTCTGGTGCTTTCAATCAGGCAAAGACCCGAGAGGAGTTTCTGCAGCTTATCAATAAAAATTGAAAATGGAAAATTGAAAATAGAAAATTGAAAAATACTATACAAGTTTCGCATGCTCAACTTGTAAGTGAAAAGCTAAAAGTTCACTATTCACTTTTCACTATCCACTTTTCACTTCCGCTTGGCGGACCGCTCAACGCTCATCGTCGATCCGCGACTAATGTACAAATACGCGGTCACCGCAAGCCTTGGCAAGAGCGTTTTCTACTTCCTTGATCTGTTGGAATTGGGCGATCAGTTCACGACAGCGCTCTTTGTCTTTTAGTATCATTGGATCGCGCATCTGCTGCATGATCTCCTTGCGTTGCTGCTCCACGATGCACAGTTTGAGGTCGACGAGCAGATGGTTGGCCTGGTCCATGAGAAGTGACGCTTCATCTTTCATCGTCTCTTCACCTTCGTTTTCATAGTACTTCTTGCTCAACTCCTCCTTGTCTGTAGCCAGTGCGAAGGCCAGATTGCTCATTTGCTGGTCGGCATGGTTGAGGAAGTATCTCTCCGCTTGGAAGCTCTGATCGTGTACGTGAGCTTGAGCCTCTTCCAGTACCCTTTGGTGCAGTGTGTCGTGCAGCACCAGTTGGTCATCGTTGAGAGCATAGCTCACATATTCTATCAGACTCATGGGCCTGGTGTTGCCCGCCTCGTCCTGTACGTTGCAGATGGTCTTCTCTCCATGTCTGATGACCATCTGCACGATCAAGGTCTCCTTTGCTTCCTGCGTATTCTTGTTGCGTATCAGCTTGCTGACTTCGCTGTCGACAGGGTGATGGCTGAGTGGATGGGCCGATGGTACGGGAGCTTGATCGAAGCCTGCATATTCGGGAGGTTCGGGCAGAGGCATGTCATCGGGTAGGGGAACTTGAGACAGGCCTATGGTGTCCTGCGAGCTGGGCTGTGGGGCCGATCCTTGTACAGCGGTGCCGGATGCCTCTCCGCGCTGTTGGATTTGCGAGCGTCTCTGTTCTCTCTCCCTCTCTTTCTGCCATTCCTCTATGTTCTTTTTTACCTGCTTTCTCACGGCATCAGTGATGAGACGCTCCTGCATCTGCATCATCTGAGCCGTCTCCTTGATGTAGAAGGTACGGGTGATCTCATCGGGCACCACGGCTATGCTTTGCACGATGTTGTTGACCAGCTGGCTCAACTTGATAGGGTCACCTTGGGCTTCCTTCATCAGCAAGTCTGTCTTAAACTTGATGAAGTCCACCTGATGGTTTTTCATGTAGTCCTGAAACTCCTGTGCCGTATGTTCACGACCAAACTCATCCGGGTCTTTGCCATCGGGCAGGAGCATCAGTTTCACGTTCATACCATCACGCAGCAGCATGTCGATACCTCGCTGTGAAGCTTTGATGCCGGCTGCATCACCGTCGTAGAGTACCACGATATTGGAGGTAAATCGATGGAGCAGTCGTATCTGCTCGTGCGTCAATGCCGTACCACTGCTGGCCACTACGTTTTCTACACCATTCTGGTGCATGGCCATCACGTCCGTATAGCCCTCTACCATGTAGCAGCAGTCATTCTTTACGATGGCCTGCTTGGCTTGGAAGAGACCGTATAGCTCGCTCTTCTTGTGATAGATGATGCTCTCTGGCGAATTCTGGTATTTCACGTTGACCCCCTTGGTAGCGCTGTCCAGCACACGTCCGCCGAAGCCCACCACCTTACCGCTGATGGTGAAGATGGGGAACATCACACGACCGGAGAAGCGGTCGAATATCTTGCCGTCCTCATGCTTGATGGTGATGCCCACACCATGTGCGATACCCTCTGCGTCTGGGGTAGATACCAGAAACTCCTCCTTGTAGCCAGCCTTCAGTGCCGCTTGGGTACACTTGTCACGGCCAGAGGGACAATAGCCCAACTGAAACTTCTTGATGATGTCGTCGCGAAAACCACGACCGCGGAAGTATGCCAGACCGATGGCCTTTCCGTCGGGTGTCTCGTACATCTGTTCCTGAAACCACTTGTTGGCCCATTCGTTGACGATGAAGAGACTCTCTCGCTCCGTCTTGGAGGCTTTCTCCTCAGGAGTCAGTTCGCGCTCCTCTATGGTGATGCCGTACTTCTTGGCCAGCCAGCGTAGTGCATCGGGGTAGGAGAGCTGCTCATGCTCCATGATAAATCCCACGGGGTTTCCACCCTTGCCACAGGCAAAGCACTTGCAGTAGTTCTTGGCAGGAGAGACCATGAAGGATGGTGTGGTGTCATCATGAAAGGGGCAGAGACCCTTGTAGTTGGCTCCAGCACGCTTCAATGTCACGAAATCCGAGACCACATCGACGATATTCGCTGCATCCAGGATTTTACCTTTCGTTATATTGTCTATCATCCTTATTTAAGCTTGATTTTCTCAGCAATGGTTTCGCTGAAATTGGTTTTGATCATATAGCTGGATCCGTCTGTATCGGGCACCACGACACCCACCCATCCATCGGGCAGGCCTTCCATGCGCCTTACGCCTTGGGCCATCTCCAGTGTCTTCTCCTTGCTGATGTTGCTATAGTATATGATGATGCGCTGGTCCACGAGGTCACCTTTCTTCACGTCGCGCATGTCGCTGGAGAAGGAGGTGAGGAGCTTGGCCGTCATGATGCTATTGTTGTTCTGACGCTCTCCGAAGGCCATCATCTTGCCTGGATTGGGACTTACGACACCCACCTCGTTGTCTATGTTCATCCAGTTGGTACGCATGAATTGGAAGTTCTCACCGTTGCTGGTCTTGGCCGTTAGATTTTCCTTATCCTGTCCATAGTAGAAGGTACGCTGCTCCTTCATCAGTTCGTCTACCGAGATGGCCAGCAGTCCGCCCATCTCCGTGGTGATGCTGCAATCCTCAAGAGCCGTCACCTTGTCTATATACACTACGGCGTTGCCCGGGGTGGCGTAGAGGCAGAAGCGGTTGTTGAGTGCCCCTTGGTTGGTGTTCAGTTCGCCATCCATCACGAAGCTGTTGCCCTCCAGCCTGTATTGTGCCTTCTTGGCGGGTACAGCATCGGTGCGCTTGCCCTGTACGCCATACCAGCCCAGGAAGTTGCCCGAATTGTTGGCGCGGAAAGGCACGATGATCTTGTTCTTGTCGGGCGAGTTGGAGGCTATATATCCCGTGTAGCTCTTCAGACCCTCGCTCCAGCTGAAGGTCACAAATCGGCTGTCGGAAGCAGCTCTCACCACATCCTGGCAAGGCAACATCTTCGCCTGGCTGTAGCGACGGTTGAAGTCTGTCCACTTCGTAGGCTTCAGTCGCTTCGTAGGCATCACCTCGTGCATGAGGTATGTCATCATCACGCGGTGCGCCTCCACGCCCATTCGGCGAGCTCCCACATCGGCACGGAGCAGCCAGCTTCCATCCTGAGTGGTCTGCTGGCGAGCTTTGATGTACTTGTAGGCCATGTTCTCCATCATCAGGGCGTTGGGGTCGCGCTGGAAGCAAGCCTGTGTGGTATAGGAAGTGATCTGGTCGTAGAGGAAGAGGCTCCAATCGTTGCCGTTGGGCATGGCCAGTTCACCGTCGGCCAGAGCCAGCCAGTTGAGCACGCTGTCCTGCACCTCCTGGTTGTGGTGCATCAAGGCTTTTGACTGCCATTTTTCCTTCCCCTGCAGTCCCTTCTGGAAAAGCTTTAGGGCCAGAGCCGCCTCGCCAAGCTCCTGCATCACCACGTTTTGGTACGAGGTGTGGAAGAGGTTGTGGTTCTGCAGTGTATAGTCTTCGTAGAGATTCTGTCCGCGATAGAGATCGGCCACGGTCTTCTGGTCATACCAGGGATCGATGACCGTCTGGTTGGTGGCATCGCTTGGATGAGAGTAGCTGTTGATGGCAAACTCCCTCATGCGCTCAAACCACTTTGGAGCCATTGGGTCGTCGGGGAAAAGACCCAGTGTGGCAGCCAGTATGTCGGCCTCCCATCCGTTCTCCTCTGCCTTCGTGTCCCCCTTGAAGCCAGTGGGGATGGAGCGTTCCAGTTCGTAGTTGCACTCCGCCTTCAGCATCTGGTAGATATAGCCCCGCTGAGCCTCAGAGAGTTGGTCCCACTGGAAGAAGGCGCTGTATGCCACGCTCATCGCCCAGAGGCTCGACTCCCAGCTCACGTCGTCCCGGCTCGTACTGCCCCAGTATCTGCCTCCTGAGCACACCTTCAGCCTGTTGGCCTTGTGGGTGGAGTAGGCGAAGATGAGGCTCTTTCTGGCCATCTCCTCCAGTCTCTCCCAAGTCACTCCTTGGGGCAGCGCCACGCCCTGAGGCTTGGCATACTTCACCAGGAAGGCACATATCATGGAGAGGTCGGCATTGGGACGTACGCCACGCTCGTCGCTACCGCCCGAGTTCTCACCCCTGAAGAAGCCGCACGACTCTCCGAGGCTGTTCGGGTCCTGGCATTGGTTCCAGTCGTCGACCATGTAGCGAGAGAAGCGGGCCAGCATCTGCAGCAAGTCGGCCTTCATGTCCTTTTCGCTGACGAAGTCATGATCGATCTTTCCCTCTGTAGGTGAGGTGGGGTTCGCTATGGTGTTTTCGCTCATCTGTGCCTGTCCTGCAAGGGAGTAGCATAGGGAGAAGAGCAGTATGGCGATGTGTTTTCTCATAAGACTGTGGGCGTATTTCGCTTTGCTTGTATCAAACTTTCTTTTCACTTTGCAAATATACGAAATTATCTTTGATACTTGTGGTTTTCACAGAGTGTTTTTTGTGCAAAATCTCTCCACACCATTGAAAATGGATAAAGTTGCTTAGCGTTGTGTGATCAGGGTGGAAGGTGAAGGCTTACTTCTGGGATACCTTTTGGACGGTCATCTCACACCAGCCTTTGCGTACAGGTTCGGGAGAGAGGCTGAAGATGCCATATTTCGCACCGATCCATTTGCCCTCTCGGGCCTTGAAGCGGGTGGGGGCGGAGGTGAAGGTCTTCCCATCAGTGCTGTAGGAGAAGGAGCATTCACCACCCTTGTCGCAACGGACGATGACGGAGAGATGGCACTCGTAGTTGTCGCGCGAACCGGCCTTGTACAGACGCGCTGGGATGACGGCAAGGTCTGTGGCTGGCTGTTCCTTGCCCGCCTTGTCGGCACTCTTGCAAGTGATCTGACGAAGGTGAAATCTGCCGTCCTCAAAGAGAGCTGACAAACGGCAGTAGTCGCGACCCATGATGATGACGCCCGACTCATGTCCCTCGGCTGTGGCGGTGATGGTGAGATGAAGGGTATCGGAAAAGACATCACCCTCGAGTTTCTTCAGGAAGAGATTGGGCACCTCCCAGCAGTTGGTGTAGCCTTCCGGTAGATTGTAGCCATAGACACGCATGCCCGACGAGGTGGGGAAACCAAAGGTGTCGCGATAGTTGGCATGCCACTGATAGCGTTGCAGCTCCGACGTGCTGACACGTAGCTCAGTGGGCTTGTCGAGGCGGCTCTTGGACATCATGGGCCAACCGTCCTTCCACTCCACGTCCACGCGATGGAGCACACGGCCGTATGCCCCACACTCCTGAAAGCAGATGAAGCTGTCGTCGACCCATCCTCCCTGGTGTATGCCACTCTCCGTGTAGACCTTGCAGCTCTCATAGGGGCCGTAGACGTGCTTGCTGCGCAAGGCTATCTGCCATCCTTTCTCTACACCTCCGGCAGGAGCGAGGATGTAGTACATGCCATCGTGCTTGTAAAACTTCGGGCCCTCCACGGTATGATTGCCCTCCACCTGGCCATCGTAGACCAGAACGGGCTGACCGATGACACGTGTACCGTCGGCACTGAGCTCGCGCACGGTGAGGACGCTGTTGAAGCCACACCGGCTGGCTGCCCATCCATTGACCAGATAGACACGTCCGTCGTCATCCCAGAGCGGGGTGGTGTCGATGACGCCCTTGGCTGCCAGTACGAGCACTGGTGCATCCCACTTGCCACGCGGGTCGCGTGTCTTCGTCATCCAGACACCATAGTCGGGGTCACCCCAAAATATATAGTAGGTGTCGCCGTGCAGACGGATGCTCGGTGCCCAGACTCCACAGCCATGAGGCACACCTTCACCAGCCTGTGGTGTGCCATTCTCAAAAGTGCAATGGCGCACTTTGCCTTGGGGCACGGGGACTGCATCGATGGCATAGTTGACCAGTTGCCAGTGGCTGAGGTCTTCGCTATAGAGGATGGGTAGTCCCGGAGCGCACTGAAAGGAGGAGGCGGTGAGCCAGTAGCCCCCGTCACGTCCCTTGCAGACGTCGGGGTCGCTATAGTCGCTGTATACAATCTGGGAAGAGGCCAGGAGGACGTGAAAAGTGAAAAGAGAAAAGAGAAAAGTACGGCATGTACTGCTTGATAGATTCACGGTAGGCCAATGGTGTAAGTACTTTTCGGTTTTTACTCTTAGTTTTTCACTTACGTGTGCAAGAATTCTTTTCATTTTTCGCTCAAAAAGGTAGTTTTCTGTTTGTTATCTGCAAAGGGGTAACCGTTGCGCGAGAGGGCGCCGCGAGGCTCATATTCGTAGGTGTCGCCCACTTGGCGTACGGGTTGCTGCTCCCCAGTTGCCATTGGTATAGGGCGACTGGCGGTCGAACTCATCGAGCACCGGCAGGAATGCCCATGCCGTGCCAAACACTGACAGACAGGATAGGAACAGGATGATACGCCTCATACTCAGTATTTTACGTCAATCTTACGTCCATTGACGCGAATATTCTCAAAGTGAAGATCGCTGACGGGATGCAGGGCATCGTAGCTCTTGATGGTGTTGGGGCGCAGATGCGACTCGTCACCCGTGAACTGTACGTCCTTCACCCAGATGTCGCGGATGTAGTTGCCTGGGGCACGGTTGTACTTCTCGGAGAAGTTGACCTGGATGTTGAACAAGGCTGCTGTGACAATATCCTCAATGCGAATGTCGGTGAAGTGTATGTCCTCCACGCGGTTTTTGTCGCCAGAGCGGATGGCCATGATACCGTCGCAGTCGGCCGAGAGAATGTCGCAATCCTCTATCCAGACGCCGTGGAGCAGTTCGCCGTCGTCCGAGCGGTCATCCCCATGGCTGCCGAAGTTGAAGGGATGGGCGAGATCGTTGAAGATGGTGGCGCGACGGATGTGGAAATTCTCCGAGCTACCCCAGTACCACCAGCGATGGTTGTAGATGGCAAAGGCATCGTCGTTGTTGCGCAGGAAGACATCCTCCACGGTGACGTTCTTGCAGCACATCATGTCCACCCCGTCGCTCCAGGGATGGCGAGAGAAGCTGCGCACATTGCGGATGGTGATGTCCTCCGACTGACCGCCGAAGACGGTGTAGTGCTGAGGGTTGATGATGGTGAGGCCGTCCACGAGTACGTTTTTGGAATAAGTGATCTCCACACCACGCATGGGGCTCAACAGCACGCCACGACCGATGATGCGCACATCTTCCGCCCTGTCCACGATGAGGCGGGCCCGCACCACGGCTCCGGGGGCGATGTATACGGTGGCACCGCTGGGTATCTTGATCTCAGCACTGGGCAGATCGTGAGGCTTGTGTATGCCGGGACCGAAATAGATGAGACGGGGATTTTGCACGAAGACATCGTGATTGTTGGTAGTCTGCCAGTTGATGTCCACCTTCGAGTCGGGATCGGGAGCCTCGAAGGTCTCGAGTTCCTTGCCGTCCACGAAGATGTGCAGGCAATGCTCACGATCGCCGTTGATGTCCACCTCGAGGGCATAGCCCTGATTGCCTTTGACGGCGGGGATGCGAAACTGGATGGTGGAGTCGTTCGTCTGCTTGTGCTTGATGCCCTTGGACAAGGGGCGAACTATGGCCTCTTTGATCTTCTCGCCGCACTTCACCACTTGCACCAAAGCCCCTTGCTGAGCCTCAAACTGGCACCACGAGGCCTTCTGCACCTTCTTGTGAGGGTTGACCTCACACATATAGGTCTTTACCTTCTGTCCGTCAGCCTTGACGGAGAAATCATACATCGGGGTAAGTCCTTCCTTACCTTCAGGATAGTCGTAGGTCTTCACTTGGGCCTGGCAGAGTGCGGCCACGGAAAGCAGGATGAACAAAAGCCGGTTTTTCATATACGTTGGTCTTCAGGGTTGTTAGTAAGTTGGTTGCAGGATACACTTCAAGCACAAAGATAGCATTTTTTCCCCAATTACGTGGTATATAAGGTACACATGAGGGGAATGTGTGCGTTTTGCACAAAAAGTTGGCGTAGAAATGGGGTGAGCCCGTTTTTTTTATTATCTTTGCAAGGAATAATGTATTGTTGGGTCAATTTGGCAGCCGGGCGGTTTGGCTGAAGCTGCCTTGATGCGTAAATCGGTATAAAAAACAAATAGCATATGAAAGACGAGTTGGTAAAGCGTTTTCTGAAGTATGTAAGCTTCGACACGCAGTCTAGTGAGGAGAATGAGAGCCAGTGCCCCAGCACGGAGAAGCAGTTTCGCCTGGCAGAGTACCTTTGTGAAGAACTGAAGGCCCTGGGCCTGGAGGACGTGGAGATGGACGAGCATGCCTATGTGTATGCCACCCTGCCCAGCAACACGGACAAGGAGGTGCCCACCATCGGCTTCATTGCCCACATGGATACCAGCCCTGACTGCAGCGGTAAGGATGTGAAGCCCCGCATCATAGAGAACTATGACGGCAGCGACATCGTGCTCAACAAGGCACAGGGTATCGTGACCAGTGTGAAGCAGTTCCCCGAACTGAAGGATCACGTGGGCGAAGACCTCATCGTTACCGACGGCACCACCCTGCTGGGCGCTGACGACAAGGCTGGTATCGCAGAGATCGTGACGGCCATGACCTATCTGATGGCTCATCCCGAGATCAAGCACGGCAAGATACGCGTGGGCTTCAATCCCGACGAGGAGATCGGAGTTGGTGCACACCTCTTCGACGTGGAGAAGTTTGGCTGTCAGTGGGCCTACACCATGGACGGTGGAGAGGTAGGCGAACTGGAGTATGAGAACTTCAACGCTGCCGGAGCGAAGATACTGATAAAGGGACGCAACGTGCATCCCGGCTATGCCAAGGACAAGATGATCAATGCTTGCATCGTGGCCAATGAGTTTGCCATGATGATGCCCGAGAATGAGCGCCCCGAGAAGACCGACGGCTACGAGGGTTTCTTCCACCTCACCGGTATGCAAGGTACCGTGGAGGAGGCTACGCTGAGCTACATCATCCGCGATCACAACCGTGGCCTCTTCGAGATGCGTAAGCAGATCGTGCTCGACACGGCAGAGCGACTCAATGAGAAGTACGGACAGGGCACGGTACAGCCCGTCATCAAGGACCAGTACTACAACATGCTCTGCCAGCTGGAGGACAAGCCTCACATCACCGACATCGCCAAGCGTGCCATCGAAGAGGCTTGTGGCTTCTGTACCGTGGTGCCCATCCGCGGTGGTACAGACGGTGCACAGCTCAGCTTCAAGGGTCTGCCTTGTCCCAACATCTTTGCCGGTGGTCTCAACTTCCACGGACGCAATGAGTTCGTACCCATACAGAGTCTCGTGAAGGCTATGATGACGGTGGTCAACATCTGCCGTATCGTGGCTGAACGATGAGCGTTGAGCGTTGAACGATGAGCGTTGAGTGTCGAGCGTTGAATGAATATATGAAAAAGCAACTGACCATACACAACCGGACCGAGGAGTTGACCCAAGTGGCGACCTTCGTGGAGGAACTCTGTGAAGAGATGAAGCTCGGAGCAGAGTGGGTGTTCAACCTCAACCTGGTACTGGAGGAGGCTGTCACCAACGTGATCATGTATGCCTATCCCGAAGGTGAGGACCATGAGATATGGCTCACGGCAACAGCACAGGATGGCATGCTCTCCCTGGTACTGCAAGACGAAGGCAAGCCCTTCGACCCCACAGAGGTACCCGATGCCGATGTCACGCTCTCAGCAGAAGAGCGACCCATCGGTGGCCTGGGCATCTTCCTCATTCGCCAGATGATGGATGAGGTGAACTATCAGTATGTGGACTCACGCAATGTGCTGACCATGAGGAAGAACGTGGAAAATCTTATCGTGTCATGAAGAAACTTCTCACTTTCAGGATATTTGCCAATCTTACACTCCTCGTGCTGCTGGTGGGTGGACTTGTGTATACCTTAGGTTTTGGTATCTGCCTCTATCTGGCACGACAGGAGGTGACACGTGAGAGCTCGGAGAAGATCACCCTGGCCTTGTCGCAGATACAGAACCATGTGGATGGTCAGCTTCAGCGTGTGGAGGATGTGGCCTACACGTTGCTGAGCAGTAAGTTTGGCAACACCAAGCGCTCCGAAGATGGCAGTGGCTTTGTGACCATCGACCCCCAGCATTTTCAGTTGCCCTCAGAGGAAGAGGTGTACTGCATGCTGGAGCAGTTCCTCGACGCCAACCCTCACATTTGCGGTGCAGCCATCGGCTTTGAGAACTTTGTCTATCCTGGCACGGCAGGCCAGTATGGCTTTGCGGCCTATGTGACCAACGTGAGTGGAAAGAACGAGAGACTCAGGCTGGGCGAGATACACGACTTCCACGAGAAGGAGTGGTATAAGGAAGCGGCCAGCAGCAATCAGCCCTATTGGAGCCGACCTTTCAGAGAGACCAGCTGTGGCAAGGTGGTGGCATGTTTCAGCCTCCCTCTTCACGGTTTTGGTGATCGTCTCGTAGGTGTGCTGGCACTCGACATCGACACGGAGGACTTCCGCAGTCAGTGTGCGAAGGTGGCTCCCTTCCCCAATGCAGAGGTGTCTCTGGTGGACCGCGAGTTCCGCTTCATCTCCCATGCCGATACCAGCTTCATCCTGCGCTCAGTACAGGAAGTGGGAGTCTACAGCGACTATAAGGCCAATGACAGCATGCGCATAAAGCTGGAGAACCATGAGTCCGGTCAGTACACGGTCAATGAGGGGACCGTCCATGCTGCCCTCTTCTCTTTCATGCCCATCGAGCGTACCGGCTGGACCATCTCTATCGAGAGTCCGGAGGAGGATCTCTATGGCAATGTGGAGCGTATGAAGCGCGACACCACTTTCATCGCCATCGTGAGTCTCCTGCTCATGTTGCTGTGCTTTGTATTCTTCTTCCTTCGCGTGCAGAGGGAGACGGCGAGCAAGGCAAGCATCGAGAGAGACCTGAAGATCGCCTCTGCCATACAGATGGGTATGCTGCCTAAGCTCTATCCTGCCTTCCCCGATCGCAAAGAGCTGGACGTTTATGGTTTCCTGAAACCGGCAAAGGACGTGGGCGGTGACCTCTACGACTACTTCATTCGCGACAACAAGCTCTTCTTCTGCATCGGCGATGTGAGTGGCAAGGGCATCCCCGCCTCACTCTTCATGGCCGTGATACGTTCGCTCTTCCGCAACATCTCCCTCCATGAGAACAATCCCGCAGAGATCATCTCCGGACTCAACAATGCGCTGTCGGAAGGCAACGTGCACAATATGTTCTGCACCATGTTTCTCGGTGTGCTCGACCTCCGGACCGGCCATCTCGACTACTGCAATGCAGGCCACAATGCACCGATCATACGGCGTGTGAAAGAGGATGGTCAGGTGGATGTG